>NZ_JAGIOC010000001.1:2129633-2433867 GCF_017876515.1 Brachybacterium fresconis
CGTGCTCGCATCGGTCCACCTGAATCCTCCAGCCTCGTGCCCGCTCGGCCTCCTCCTCGTCGTCCGCGGACTCCTCCAGGTAGGTGACCTCGTCGCGCAGGATGCCGATGGTCTCGATCAGATCATCGGTGCTGCCGCCCCGACGCCTGACCAGGTGAGACGCCTGTTCCCGCGCGGTCTTTCGCGCCTCGGGGTTCTTCCACAGCCGCGCGGCCGCCTCAGCCGCCAGCGGGCCGACCCACTTGGCCGCGCGAACGGCGATGTCCTTCTTCGCTGGCACATTTCCCCCTTGGAATCGGTGAGCCGAGCGTACAGGGAGTGGGCGGATTGACGGGCTGTGGGAGTCATGCGGATCAGCGAGCACGAGCACGGCCCGTGGGCTCGCCCATATCGCTGGTGATCTGCCCAGACGTCCTTACGCGCCCTCCAGCTCCCGCGTCGCGCGCTCGCTGAGCAAGGGGTCGGTGCGCTTCTCGCTGTCGGGCAGGTTCATCGCAGTGGCCAGCACATCGCTCAGGCGTCGCGCAGATTCCAGCTCCGGTCCCGTCCTGGCCCAATCGTCGAAGGTGAGCCGCAGGTTCTCCTCCGCCGTGATGATGTCCAGAGCAGGACCGCTCTTGCCGCGCTCGACGAATCGCACGTAGCGGATGTCATCGAGGAGGAACTCGTCGTCGATCAGCCCCTGCTTGCGCACCGAACTCTGCCGGGAGACGAAGAAGCGGGTGGGCGTCACGCCGAGGTAGGCGTTGTCGCCGACGAAGCGGTCGAGGTTCACGTCGGCGAGCGCCAGCAGCGGCTCGTCGCCGGGGACCGCCCATCGCAGGATCCGCAGGAGGTTCTCCGGAGCGCTCTTGTGGAAGACGCGGAGGGTCGGATCCAGCTCCGCGGGCTTCGAGCAGTGCCGTTCGCGCAGCTCCGCGACGCGTTCCGCCAGGGCCCCGGCCATCGCGGCCGTGTCCTGCACGCTCCGACGCTTGGACGAGAACGGCAGGCTGAACTCACCGGGCAGCTCGACCATCAGGTTGCAGTGACGCTCGAGCGTCGCAAGCAGCCGTTCGATCTCGTCCATCGCCTGTTCGTGCTCACGCTTGGACGAGGTGACGAGCTCGGTCAGCAGGTTCTCGTTCTCGGCGGCGTTGGCTTCGTCCCGGCTGATGTGCGCGGCGCGAAGGACCTGTGCGCGGTACCAGGACCCCTCGGCCATGAGCATGCCGTGCACGTCGGCGAAGATGCGCTCGATGCTCTTCTCGATGTATGCCCGACGGTTCTGGGCGTCGGTGTCGAGGGCGGCGACATGTTCGCGGACGAAGGAGGAGAAGAGCCTCTTCTGCTTGCGCAGGTCCGCGTCCCTCGTCGCAAGGGGCGTGAAGATGTGATCGTTGACGACGCCGGTGGCCTTCGCCTCCCGCACGGCACGCATGGTGGTCTCGTACAGGCCGAGCAGCGTCGCCCACTGGTCCTGATGGATCGCCTGCAGGACGTCGCGCGTGAGCTCGATGTTCTCGTCCACGCGTCGCGAGATCGAAGCGAGCTGCACCTGCAGGGCGAGCAGCGCCCCAGCAGGGCCGAGGCTGGAGAGCACCTGCGCGCTCTGTGCTCCTGCCGCGGGTGCCCATCGGATCTGGGCCGAGATCTTGCCGTTCTCCCCGACGAGCGCGCCGAGATTCCAGCCCTCCGACATCATCGGCTTGGCCGCCTTGAGTGCTTCCAGCGTCTGCGGCGCGAGCTTCACGAGTCCTTGCGCGGCAACTGCCCCCTGCGCGCCTTGAGCGGCGACGTTCCCGAGTCCTGCAGCGAGGGCGACCTTGTCGGCGAGCGCCTTGCCGGTCTGCGCATTCATGATCCCGAAGGGGACCACGTCGAGGTCCTCCGGAATCTCATCGGCGAAGAGGACCGCCAGCCCTTCCTCGACCTCTACCAGGCTCATCGCCGGTTCGGAGGACACGGCCACGTCGCCGCCCGACATCTCAACAGAGGACTGCATGAACACTCTTCTCGCTCATCTCGAGCCGTCATCGGCATCGAGCACCCGATGGAGACTCCGTCTCCGAAAGCACAAGGACGACAGCCCATCCGGGCCACCATCAGAAAGCTAGCGGCTGCGGCCGACATTCGGAGCAGATCGCAGCACGTTGTCAGAATCGATGCGAAGCCGACACACAACCGGCGAGCCTCATCGGCGTCGACTACCTCTTCGCGCCGGACGTGCTGGTCGAGGCCACGGCGCTGCGCGTCTGAGCCGCCGGGGCAGGCTGGGCGTCGAGCTCGTCCAGCGGGAGCGCTGCAGCGGCCTCACGCAGCGCCTCGACGGCTGGGGAGCGCACGTGCGGCGGCCAGGCCAGGACGGTCGTGATCGCCGTCGCGTCGGTGACGGGGATCGCGGCATGCTGCGGCCATTGCCAGGCTCGGCTGGAGGCGGGGATGACCAGCAGTGTCAGGCCCAGCGCCACCAGCTGCGCGAGCTGGGACTGGGTGCGCACCTCCGGACCCGGCCCGTCGGGGTAGGTGCCGTCCAGCTGCGGCCAGCGTGCCATCGGCAGGTCGGGGAGGTGCGCGACCTCGGCGAGCGTCACCTGGTCGCGGGAGGCCAGGGGATGGCCGGCCGGCACGATCATCACCTGTCCTTCGGTCAGGATCTCCTGTGTCTCGAAGCCGGCGAGGTCGTCGACCGGGCGGTGCATCACCGCTGCGTCGGCCGCACCGGTGCGGAGCAGGCCCGCCTGCTCGCCCACCTCGCACAGCACCACCTCGATCGCCGGGGCGCCCGGGGCGCCGGCGGTCGCCTCGAGCAGCATCCGCAGCAGCTCGTGGGAGGCTCCGGCCTTCGTCGCGAGCCGCAGCGGCCGGGAGGGGGTCGCGGCGTGCCGGGTGCGCCGCACCGCCGCCTCGACCGCGGTGAGCGCGAGGCCGGCCTCCTCCTGCAGCACCCTCCCCGCCTCGGTGAGCGCCACTCCGCTGCGATCCCGGTCGAACAATCGCACGCCGAGGCGTCGCTCCAGCTGCTGGATCGCCCGCGACAGCGGCGGCTGGGCGATGCCCAGTCGTTCTGCCGCGCGCCCGAAGTGCAGCTCCTCGGCGACCGCCGTGAAGTACCGCAGCTCCCGCGTCTCGAGAGTCTCCACAGCGCGACCCTACGCTCTGATATCCGCGAGGTATCGACAGGCACCGGATCGGTCTTGGACAGGCCGCACCCTCGGGGCGGAGCATCGATCTCATGACAGAGAACAAGATCGCGCTGGTCACCGGCGCCAACAAGGGAATCGGCTTCGCCATCGCACGCGGGCTCGGCGCGGAAGGCTTCCGGGTCGCGGTCGGTGCGCGCGATGCCGCACGAGGGGAGACCGCGGTGCAGCAGCTGCGGAAGGAGGGGACCGACGCCTTCGGGGTCGCGCTCGACGTCACCTCCGATCAGAGCGTCATCGCCGCGACGGCCGCGCTCGAGGCAGAGGTGGGGCGGCTCGACGTCCTGGTCAACAACGCCGGGATCGCGGGCCGGGTGGAGGGCGGGGCGCAGGATCCGTCGACCCTCGACCTCGAGGTGCTGCGCACCGTGCTGGAGACGAACGTGTACGGCGCGGTGCGGGTCACCAATGCCGTGCTGCCGCTGCTGGAGAGGTCCGCCGCGCCCCGGATCGTGAACATGTCCAGCGACATGGGATCGCTCCAGCTGCACACCGGCCCGCTGATGGCGGCCTACGCTTCCTCGAAGACGATGCTCAATGCGCTCACGGTCCAGTACGCGCGCCGCTTCGAGGAGACGCCGGTCATCGTGAACTCCGCCTGCCCCGGCTACGTCGCCACCGACTTCACCGGCCATGCCGCCCCTCGCGGCCCGGGGCAGGGTGCCGCGATCGCGCTCCGGCTGGCCCTCCTGCCCGACGACGGTCCGCGGGGCGGGTTCTTCAACGAGGACGGCCCTATCCCGTGGTGACACCCATGCAGCGGGCCTACGAGAGCGGGCTCCTGCCGTGACCGGTCTGCGATGACCGCTCGCTGCTGATCAGCCCCGGTCGCCGTCGCGCCCCGCCAGCACCCGCTGAACGACCTCCTCGTACACGTCCTGCGTGTAGTGGAACGGCGCCAGGCCCCAGCGATGCTCTGGATCGGCCAGCACGCCCAGCGGCTGCAGCTCCAGGATCGGGAACCCGAGCGTGCGCAGGTGCTCGTAGTAGCGCAGGTATGCCTCGTTGGCCTCCGCCGCGGAGGTGCCCATGCTGCGCGGGGTGTGGCGGCCGTCGACGGTGACCAGTGCCCAGGGCACCTGCAGCACCAGGGTCTTCTCGAACAGGCCCAGGCTCACGAGGGTCTCGCGCAGCTGCTCGGCCCGGGGTGCCCAGAGCTCGAAGTGCTCATCGGTGCCGAACTCGATGTGGCGAGCGCCCTCGACGACACTGCTCAGCAGATCCGCGCGCACCTGCCGTGGCTCGACGAACCCGACGCGGTGTGCGAAAATCACACGATGGACAAGCAGACCTTGGGCCGACGGATCGTCAGGGCGCGCGAAGCCTCAGGGCACACCCAGACAGAGCTGGCCGGCATGCTGGGCGTCGATCGATCGGCGATCAGTCGACTCGAGAGCGGCGAGCGCAAGCTGGACGTCGCTGAGCTGATGCGCCTCTGTGAAGCTCTCGACGTCCCCCTCGCCCATCTCGTCGGCGATGAGCCGCAGACCGTCGCGAGCCGCCGACGGGATTCTGGAGCCGATGGCGGCTCCAGCTGGTCGATGGACGTCGCCCTGCAATTGATGTCGCAGGATGCTGTGACCCTGCAACGCATGAGCCTGCTCGAGACCCCGACCGGACGCCCCGAGCTGCGGGCTCCGCAATCGCATGAGGAAGCCGAGCAGGCGGCGCGCGCCGTCCGCGAGGCGCTGGGGCTCGAGGACGGGCCCGTCCACGATCTCGGCTCCGTGGCCGAATCGCTAGGGCTGTCTTGCTACGTCAGCGATGAAGGCGTGGGCGACGGAGCCTTCACGATCGTCGACTCCTCCTCCCCCGAACTGGGGGTCGCCGTGATCAGTGGCGACGCCCCGACCGGACGACGGCGCATGACGCTGGCGCACGAGATCGGGCACTGGGTGTTCGGAGACGCGTACGACAGCGGTGCCGCCTGGGATGAGCGCATGATCTTCTCCTTCGCCATTCACTTCCTGATGCCCCGAAATGCAGCCATCATCGAGTGGAACAGGCATGGCTCCTGGGACATCCGTGACCGAGCACTGCGGCTCGCAGCGGAATTTCGCCTGAGCTGGTCCGCAACTCTCAATCAGTTGATGACCATCGGCCTCATCGATGGTCCGCAGCGTGATTCCCTGGGCCGGGCGGTTCCGAAACATGGTGACTACGTTCGTCTGCGACTGCAGATCGTCGACGAGCTGGAGCCTCCGTACCTGCCACCGAACTGGCGGGCGGCCGCCGTGGAAGCGTTCGTCGACGAGCGCCTCACCCTGGACAGGACACTACGCATCCTGCGTGGAACGGTCACTGCGGACGAGCTCCCCGAGCCGCGGCCGCGCACCAGGGATGATCTGCGCGAGTCCCTCGCGGGCCATGGCGACTGAGCCCGCCCGGTGGGTGATGGACACCAGCACCTTCACGCATTTCTGGAGAGCAGGACATAGCCACGTCCTGAACGAATTGGCGCCCGATGGCATCATCCTGATTCCCTCAGAGGTGAACGTCGAGATCGAGCAGGGCCGCGCCCTGCATCCCGAGATCCCTCCGGTCAGGAAAGTCGATTGGGCAGAACTTGTCGTCTGTGACGACGACGAGCAGCTCACGATGCTCGGAGTGAAGGCCGACATGGGCGGATCTCCGACCGAGCACCTCGGGGAGTGCGCGGTGATCGCGTGCGCGTTCGGGCGTGGCGGTATCGCGATCCTGGACGAGCGGAAGGCCATCGAACAAGCGGGACTCCGCGACGTGAGCACCCACGACAGCATGTGGATCGTCGTGCACGCCTACGCTCTGCTCTTCGATCGTGACCGCGACCGCGCCGCCACCGTCATCGACGATCTCCTGGCAACAGGGATGAAGCTCCCGATCGCGTCCGGCACGAGTTTCATGCAATGGGCCTACGAGAACGGGCTCCTGCCGTGACCGGTCTGCGATGACCGCTCGCTGCTGATCAGCCCCGGTCGCCGTCGCGCCCCGCCAGCACCCGCTGGACGACCTCCTCGTACACGTCCTGCGTGTAGTGGAACGGCGCCAGGCCCCAGCGATGCTCGGGATCGGCCAGCACGCCCAGCGGCTGCAGCTCCAGGATCGGGAACCCGAGCGTGCGCAGGTGCTCGTAGTAGCGCAGGTAGGCCTCGTTGGCCTCCGCCGCGGAGGTGCCCATGCTGCGCGGGGTGTGGCGACCGTCGACGGTGACCAGCGCCCACGGCACCTGCAGCACCAGGGTCTTCTCGAACAGGCCCAGGCTCACGAGGGTCTCGCGCAGCTGCTCGGCCCGGGGTGCCCAGAGCTCGAAGTGCTCATCGGTGCCGAACTCGATGTGGCGGGCATCGTCGACGGCGGAGAGCACTTCGGGAACGCGCACCAGGTCGATGCTGCGGGTGACCACGCCGCCGTCCTCGAAGACGTGCACGCCGTGGCGCTCGTCGACGAGGTCCCACAGCAGGATGTCGGTGCGGTCCGCGACCTCGGTGAGGCGCTCGATGAGGTTGCCGGCGAAGTCTCCGGTCATCATGCGGTGCTGGAAGTCGGAGTCGATCGACGTCTCCGCGGGGAACCGTGCGGAGGCGTCGTGGTCCGGGGACAGCAGGGACTGGCGGGCGATGTAGGCGACGACGTCGAAGCGGTCGCCGCCGGCCAGGTCGACGCTGTCCCGGGCGACGCAGCTGCCATAGATGACGACGCGGGTGGGCGTCTTCTCGGCAGGCTGATCAGTCACGGTGCTCCTCGTCGCAGGGTGGTTCGAAAGCTCGAGCGGATCGGGCTGGGCGACAGAATACCCACCACCGGGCCATCGTCCCTGGTGTTCGCCGCGGGCTGTGGCGCTCCCGACAGCGCCGGAGCTCCGAGATCTCCCCGACGGACGGCACAGGGCGGGGCACGTCACCGTGGGATCATGAGGCGTCCGTCGGCTGGTTCTCCTGCCACGCTCCCCCGACCGAGAGGTGCCCATGCCCGCGCAGTCCTCGTCCCGCCTGCAGACCCTCCGCACCGGTCTGTGGCACCTGCGCAAGGGCGGGCCTGCCCAGCTGCGCACCTGGCGACGTCGCCGCCGCACCGTCACCTACGGGGTCGGCGACGGCCTGGGCAGCAAGGACGCCGAGGGGCATATCTCCTTCCCGCCCGCGAGGCTGCGCGAGCGAGCCCCGCACCTGGAAGGTCTGCGGGTGGCGGTGATCCTCGATGATTTCTCGATGCTGGCCTGGAGCTACGAGTTCGAGACGGTCGCGGTCACCCCGCACCGGTGGCGCGAGCAGCTCGCCGAGAGCCCCGTGGATCTGCTGCTGGTGGAGTCGGCCTGGCACGGCAACTCCGACGCCTGGCAGTACCAGCTGACCGGTTCCAAGGCTCCGACGCAGCCGCTGCGCGAGCTGGTGGCCCACTGCCGCGAGCAGGGGATCCCCACGGTGTTCTGGAACAAGGAGGATCCGCCGCACTTCGAGGACTTCCTGGACACGGCGAAGCTGTTCGACCAGGTCTTCACCACGGACGTGACGCTCCTGCCCCGCTACCGCGAGGAGCTGGGGCATGAGCGGGTGGCGGTGCTGCCGTTCGCGGCGCAGTCCGCGGTGCACAACCCGATCCGCCCGAAGCACGGACACCAGGCGCGGGACGTGGCCTTCGCCGGGATGTACTTCGCGCACAAGTTCCCGGAGCGCCGCGAGCAGATGGACATGCTGCTGGGCGGAGCTCTCGATGCCTCCGGGCGGATGGACACGGGCCTGGAGATCTTCTCCCGCTTCCTCGGCGACGACGAGCGATACCAGTTCCCCGGCGCCCTGGCCGATCGCGTCGTCGGCTCGCTGAGCTACGACCGGATGCTCACGGCGTACAAGGCGTACAAGGTGTTCCTCAACGTGAACTCCGTGGTCACCAGCCCGTCGATGTGCGCGCGGCGCATCTTCGAGATCACCGCGTCGGGCACCCCCGTGGTCACGGCCCCCTCCCCCGCCGTCGGGGAGTTCTTCACAGAGGAGGAGGTGCCGGTGGTCGCCGAGCGGGAGGACGCCGCCCACGTGGTGCGCGCGCTGACCCGCTCCCCCGAGCTGCGCGACCGCACCGTCCACCTCGCGCAGCGCCGCATCTGGCACGAGCACACCTACACCCACCGCGCCCGCCAGGTCCTGGATGCCGTCGGGCTCGGTGAGCGGGCCGGGACGGCGGGTCTGCCCGGCGGGGCGGGCCTGCCCAGCGTCAGCATCATGGCCGCGACCAACCGCCCCGAACAGCTCGATCACCTGGTCTCCCAGGTGGCCCGTCAGTCCGGCGTGGAGCGCCAGCTGCTGCTGATCACCCACGGCTTCACCTCCCCCACCGCAACGGCCGAGCGGGCCCGCGAGCTCGGCGTGGAGAACGTGGTGGTGCTCGAGGCGCCCGGCACCTGGAGCCTCGGGACCTGCCTGAACGCCGCGGTCGACCGTGCCGACGGGCAGGTGCTGTCGAAAATGGACGACGACGACCTCTACGGCGCTTTCTATCTGCACGACCTGCTGCGGGCGCGCGAGTTCGCCGCGGCCGACGTGGTGGGCAAGCACGCTCACTACATGCACGTCGCCGGGCCGGACGCGACCCTGCTGCGCTTCCCGTGGATGGAGCACCGCTTCACCGACCGCGTGATGGGGCCGACGATCACGGCCGGCCGCGAGGTGTTCACCGCGCACCCCTTCGCCGACGTCTCCCGCGGGGAGGACACCGGCTTCCTCGACGCCGTCGCCGAGGCCGGCGGGCGGATCTACTCCGCCGACCGCTTCAACTTCACCCAGATGCGTCGCGGCGAGACGGGCGGGCACGCCTGGTCCGCGAGCGACCGGGAGATCCTGGCGACCGGGGACGTGGCCTGGTTCGGGCTGAACGAGCAGCACGTGATGATCTGAGGCCGCTCTCCGAGATCACTGCATCGCGCGTGCCGGACCGATGGAGCCGCGACGCACGAGGTGCGCGGACAGCGCGGGCACCTCCGCCCGTGAGCGCCCCGCCATCACGCCGAGCAGCAGTCGAGCCGCGGCGGTCCCGGTCTCGAGCACGGGCTGAGAGACGACCGTCAGAGGCGGCGAGACCAGCCCCGCCCAGGGCGGATCGTCGAACACGGCAACGGACACGTCACCGGGCACGGCGACGTCGAGGGATCGCAGCTCCTCGAGCGCGGAGACGGCAATGACCGCGTCCGAGGCGAGCAGAGTGGTCACCGGGTCCTCTCCCGAGACGAGCTCGCGGACGTGACGCCGGATGTCGTCCGCACCGCGGGCTCCGACGCGCACGTCCTTCGCATGCAGGTCGAGGTCATACGCCCGCAAAGCATCGGCGACAGCGCGAAGGCGGCGCCCCACCGGGGTGTGAGCGATCTGGGGATCCTCGTTCCAGCTCGCGGCGGGACTGGAGAGGGTCGAGACGAAGCCGATCCGGTGGTGCCCGGCCTCCACCACGTCGTCGATGAGCTCGCGGGCTGCGACCTCGACGTCGACCACCACCGACGGGGCGACCAGGCCGGGCGCTTCACGGTCGAACAGCACCAGGGGGCGTCCGGAGACGACCAGTGCCTGCAGGTGCGGGTAGCTCGGTGCGAGCGCGGGGGCGATGAGGAAGCCGTCAACCCGCTTGCCATCCAGCGCCCTCACGGCGTCGACCTCCAGGTCAGGGGACTCGCCCGTGTTCATCAGGACGACGTCGTAGCCAGCCTTCCGCAGGGTGTCGGAGATTCCGCGGACGCTGAGCGCGAAGAAGGGATTCTCGATGTCTCCGACGACCACGCCAACGGATTGCGAGCGCCCGGTGGAGACGCTCCGGGCCAGACTATTGGCGCGGTAACCCAGCTGCTCCGCGGCCGCCAGCACCCGGGAGTGCACCGCCTCGGAGACCGAGCCGTACCCGCCCAGCGCCCGTGCGGTCTGTGCCCGTGAGACCCCGGCCTGGGAGGCGACATCGCCGATGGTGACATCACGGTTCACTGGGGGCATCTTTGGTTCCGATCCTTCCCTTGACGGTCTTCGTCGCTGGGCCTACAGTACCGGACACACCCAGAAAGAGACCGGTCTCATCCCGACCGTTTGAGACCGGTCTCCGAGCAGGGGCTCACCGTGCACCGACCGTGCGCGAACGGTCTCTCCGTGGCGCGGGTCCAACTCCAGGCAATGTGGCCCGGGCCCCGCCAGCCTTCCGATCTCCCCGATGAAAGGCCGATCCCCTCATGGCGACACGACGCGATGTCCTCGCCGCCTTCGCCACCGGCGCCGCAGCGCTCACCCTCCCCTCCTGCGCCTCCGGCGCGGCCGACGACTCCACGCTCACCATCTTGCACAAGTGGCCCGAGGGTGAGCACAAGAAGTATTTCGACTACGTGCGCAGAACATTCCAGGAGAGCCATCCCGGCGTGACCGTCGAAATGACCGCAATCCAGGATGATCCGTATAAACAGCGGATCCAGGTGCTGACCGCTGCGCGAACTCTGCCGGACGTCTACTTCCTGTGGCCGGGCAGCTACGGCGAGCAGTTCGCCAAGGCGGACCTCACCTATGACCTCACCGAGGTCATGTCCGACGGATGGGCCGATTCGCTCTCCTCAATAGCGGTGAATGCGTACTCCTACGAGGACCGCAACTACGCGATTCCGATCAGCATGTCCGGCAAGTACATGGTCTACAACCAGGCAATGTTCGCCGAGCACGACGTTGAGGTCCCCGAGACCTTCGAGGACCTGCTGGCCCTGTGTGACGCGCTGCGCGAGGCCGGCGTGACGACTCCGATCGCCATGGGCAATCAGGCGATGTGGCCCGGCGTGCACTACCTGACCTCGCTGGTGGCCAAGCTCGTCCCCCAGGAGGAGTTCGAGCGAGACCTGGAGCCTGCCACGGCTACGTTCTCGCACGCGGGCTATGCCCAGTCTTTCGCGAACCTGCATGAGCTCGCCGTGCGCGGCTTCACCCCGTCAGCCAACGGCATCAGCAACGACAGCGCGAAGGCAGCCTTCCTCAACAGCCAAGCGCCGATGATGTACAGCGAGTCCAATCAGTTCTCGTCCTTCCGCGAGAAGAACGGCGCTCCTCCCGAACTCGCCCAGAACTGGGATTTCTTCCCCTTCCCGTCGATCCCCGACGGGGCCGGGAACGATGAGTCCCTCACGGGTGCCCCGGACGGTTTCGCCATCAACCCCGACAGCACCAAGGTCGATCTCGCCATCGACTTCCTGCGCATGATCACCTCCCCCGAGATGGCGGCGGCGATGCTCGAGATGCGCGACCGCCCTTCGGTGGTGCTCGGCGCCGAGACGCTCGTCGACGACGTCCAGCCGCAGCTCTCCCAGGCGCTCGAGCATCTCGACAGCATCGAGCAGTTCAACGTCTGGCTGGACATGGAGGCCAAACCCCAGGTCGCTCAAGCGTGGCTCACCGCAGGACAGACGGCGATCTCCGGGGCCCGCAGTCCCGAGCAGATCGTCCAGGACCTGAAGGAGGTCTCCGATGCACTCCGTTGACCCCACAGGACTCGGCACCGGATGGAGGCACCGACGATGACGACCACTTCAAGAGTCCGCTCCCTGCTGTGGATCGCCCCGACCCTGATCCTCGTGATCGGACTGATGTACGTGCCGCTGCTGCAGAACATCCGGCTGAGCTTCTTCAACTGGTCGATCTTCGACCAGGAGATGAACTTCGTCGGCTGGGAGAACTACCGCCAGGCGCTCGTGGACCCGTTCCTGGGGACGGCGCTGCGCAACAACATCGCCTACGCCGCCGTTTCCGTCGTGGTCCAGGTCGGTTTCGGCCTGGTGCTGGCAAGCCTGCTGGACCGCTTCGCGACCGGACGCCTCCAGGGCTTCCTGCGCAGCGTCTACTTCCTGCCCGCCACGATCTCGATGACGGTCACCGGTGTGCTGTTCACCTTCGTCTACGACCCCAACGTCGGCATCCTCAACGCCGCGCTGGAGGCCGTCGGGCTGGACTTCCTGACACGGGCGTGGCTGGCTGAGCCCAGCACCGCCATGGGCGCGATCATCGCGATGAGTCAGTGGCAGTGGACCGGCTACATCACGGCGCTGCTATTGGTGGCCATCCAGCGCATCCCCGCCGACCTGTACGAGGCGGCGTCCCTGGATGGAGCGGGCCCCGTGCGTCAGTTCTTCGCGGTTACCGTGCCGCTGACACGAGAGATGGTCGCGATCCTCTCGCTGGTGACCGTATCCAACGCGCTGCTTCTGTTCAACGAGGTCGTCGTCATGACGGGCGGCGGCCCGAACAACTCCACCCAGGTTCTCGGCACGATCGTCTACCAGAACGCCTTCGTCAACGACCGCATGGGCTATGCGGCCACAATGTCGACTCTGGTGCTCGCACTGACCATGACCCTGGGGATCGTCCAGATGATCTGGACCCGTCGAAAGAGGGTGACCCTGTGAGCACCACAGCCTCCACGTCCGCCGTCCGCCCCCCGCTCCGCGACGGGGGCCACCGCAGGCCCCCTCGCGCGGCCGGCCGCGGCGCCTCCGTCTCGGGCCGTCTCGTGCGAATCGCCGTCTGGGTCCTGCTCACGCTGATGGCGATCGGCGTGCTGTACCCGCTGTTCTGGATGGTCTCCTCCTCGTTCAAGACGAGCACGGAGATCTTCTCCAGTCCGTGGGCGTTGCCGACCTCGCTGTCCCCGGAGAGCTTCGTGACCGCCTGGGAACGCGGCGTGTTCCAGTACTTCGTGAACTCAGTGATCATCACTGTCGGCTCCCTGGTGCTGGTTCTCGGTCTGGGGACGGCAGCGTCCTTCGCCCTGACCAAGTTGCGTCTGCCCTTCGCCGCGCCGATCACCCTGCTGGTCCTCGGTGGTCTGATGATCTCGCCGACGATGATCCTGGTGCCGGTGTTCCAGCTGATGATCGCGCTGCATCTTCACGACACTCTGTTCGGGATGGTGCTGGTGTACACGGCGTATCGGCTGCCATTCACGATCTTCCTGATCCGCGCCTACATGATCACGCTGCCGGACGAGGTCCTCGAGGCCTCCATGATCGACGGCGCCTCACTGCTGCAGACCTTCTGGCGGATCGTCGTCCCGTTGTGCCGGCCCGTGCTGGTCAGCGCCGGGCTGGTGTATGTGCTGTTCGCCTGGAACGAGTTCCCCTTCGCCCTGGTCCTGCTGAATGATCCCGAGCTGAAGACGCTCCCGGTCGGCCTGCTCGACTTCAAGAGCGCCCTGCAGACGAACTGGTCGGTGCTTTTTGCCGGGCTGACCTTCGCCGCCCTGCCCATGATCGCCCTGTTCGTCGCCGCGCAGCGCACCTTCGTCCGCGGCCTGGCCGATGGGATGGGCAAGTGATCCTCCTCAACAACGCATCGTCCCTCTCGAAGATACGGAGCACTCCATGACCCCCGCCACTACCCCCGCACCCACGGACACGAGACCGCTGCGCGCCGCGATCCTCGGCTACGGCGTCTCCGGTCGTTATTTCCACGGGGCGTTCCTCGGCGTGGATCCGTCCTATGTCGTCGCCCTGATCTCGACCTCGAACGCGGATCGTGCCGAGCAGGCGCGAGCGGACCATCCAGGAGTGGTCGTGGTCGAGGATCCCCGATCGGTCGCCGAACATGCGTCCGACCTCGACCTCGCCATCGTGTGCACTCCTCCCACGAGCCATGTGGAGCTCGCACAGCTCGCGTTGCGCGCAGGGCTGGACGTCGTGGTCGACAAACCCTTCGCCCCCAGCAGCGCCGAGGGCGCCGAGCTGATCGCCGAAGCCGAGTCACTTGGTCGGCGCGTGACGGTCTTCCAGAACCGCCGGTACGACGCCGACTTCCTCACCCTCCGCGGCCTGATCAACAACGGCGCTCTGGGAAATGTGCACACTCTCGAATCCCGCTTCGAGTGGTGGAAACCCTCCGGCGAGCGCAGCTGGAAGGCGAGCACGACGGTCGGCCAGGGCGGCGGGATCCTGTTCGACCTCGGCCCGCACCTCATCGACCAGGCCGTCCAGCTGTTCGGGCCGGTCACCGGGCTCTCGGCGTCCCTGCGCTCCGTTCGGACCGACGGGGCACCCCCGAGCGCCGGGGCGGAGGCTCCGGAGAACGTGGCGCATCTGATGCTCACTCACTCCGACGGCGTCGAGTCCCACCTGAGCATGTCCAGCCTCGCCGCCTTCGCAGGGCCGCGCTTCCAGGTCGCGGGAACCGCGGGTGCCTGGCGCACCTTCGGGAAGGACCCACAGGAAGCGGCCCTGCGCGCCGGGAAACTGCCGGATGCCCCCGGGTTCGGCGGCGAGAGCCCGGAACAAGCTGGCGAGCTGAGCCACGGCGTGGAGCCCGCCCGCACTGCTCCCGGCATCGGTGACTACGGCCGCTTCTACCGCGAGCTTGCCTGGGCGCTGCACTCCGGCGGGCCGGTCCCCGTGGACCCGTGGGACGCGGTCGACGTCCTGAGACTCATCGAGGCCGCTCACCGCACCGCCCACCCCACCCACGACTGAACTCCCTACGCTTCCGAACAGATTGGACATCATGACCACCCACACCCTGGCCCCCCGCACCGACCCCACCACCCCGTCCACCGCCCTGGTGCTCGGCGGCGGCGCCTTGGGCACCTCGATCGCCACCCACCTCGCCCGGTCCGGCACGCAGGTCACTCTCGCCACCTCCGGCGCGCTGTGCGACGGCGCCTCGGGACGCTCCCTGTCCTGGCTGAACTCCGCCGGTGATCGCAGCCCCGCCTACCACGCTCTGCGGGTGCTCGGCATCGACCGCTACCGGACCCTGTTCGCCGCGGACCCCTCGCGCGACTGGTTGCGCTTCCCCGGAGGCCTGTGGTGGGACGGCGAGGAGACGGCGGAGACGACCCACGCCCGGCACAATGCCGAGATCGCCCGCGGCTACGACTCCCACCTGCTCACCCCGGAGGGCGTAGCACGCGAGCTCCCGGGGGTGAACGCCGCGGCCGCGGCCGAGGAGTCGATCCGCAATCCCGGGGAGGGCTGGGTCTCCCTCCCCCACCTCGTCGAGCATCTGACCGGCGAGCTGCGAGAGCTCGGCGGGGTGGTCGAGACCGGTCTGGGGACCTGCGCGCTCCTGGTGGAGGACGGCCGGGCGGCCGGAATCCGCGATGCCTCCGGCGCCGAGCACCGGGCCGACGCGGTGGTCGTCGCCTGCGGCGCGGGCACCTCTGCCGTCATGGCCGGGGCGGGTGTGGACATCCCCGACGGGTCACCGCTGGCGATGCTGGTCACCACGGAGCCGGCCGAGGTGGAGGTGCCGGTGCTGAACACGCCGCGCGCCGCGATGCGCCCCAACCCGGGCGGCACCTTCTGCGTCGACCACGACTGGTACGTCGATCAGATCCTCGAGCACGACGACGGCACCTGCACGATCGACGAGTCGGTGGTCACGGAGCTGCTCGCCGAGGCCTCCCACCTGCTCGCAAGGGACACCACCCTGACGGCGGCGACGTGGGCGAGCGGGCGCAAACCCATCCCCGCCGACGGGGAGCCGGTGCTCGGGACCGTGGGCGATCTCCCGGGCTGCTCCGTGGCCTTCACGCATTCGGGGGCGACCCTGGCGCTGATCGCCGGCGAGACCGTGGCCCACGAGGTCATGACCGGCACGCGGCATCCGCTGCTGGCGGAGTTCTCCCCGGATCGCTTCGGGGCCTGACCACCGCCCCTCAGGCCCTCGGCGAGGGTTGCTTCGCGCGCAGCCGGCGGATCCCTTTCACCAGGTCCGTGATGCCGGAGCCGGCGGGTGTGCGGTACAGGATCTGCAGCGGCAGGACCGCCGGTGGATCCAGCGGTGCGTGGGACAGGCTCGCCGGCGCCTCCCGGGCGTAGTCTGCCGGGACCAGGGCGAAGGACTCTCCCGTGCGCAGGCGGTAGGAACGGGCCCCGGAGAGCTCCGAGGACGCCCCGACGAGCTCGGGATCCAGGCCGTGGTCGTGGCACACAGCCAGGAGCGCATCGAAGTAGACCGGGTTCTGCTCCCGCGGCCACAGCTGCAGGCTCCGCCCCGCGAGGTCATCCAGGGCCACGGGTCGATCGGGAGTGAGGACCCCGTGGGCGGAGAGGGCGTGCAGCGGGTCCTCGCCGAGGGTGGCCCGTCGGGCACCGCGGGTCGCCCGCAGATAGTGGCCGAGGCCGGCATCGGCCTCGCCCTGCGCGACGCACTCCTCGACCCCGCCGGTGGCGACCGTGAGCACCTCGATCTCCAGCGTGCCCGGCTCCCGCTCGAACTGCTCGAGGAGCTCCGGCACGAGCCGGTTGACCATGCTCGGCGTCACCGCGAGGCGGATCGTCTCCGGCGCCCCGCTCGCGGCGGTCTCGAGCCGCGCCCCGACCTCGAGCAGCTGTCGGGCGTGCGGCAGCACCGCGCGTCCCGCCTCCGTGAGCCGACTGCCGCCGCGCGAACGCGCCACCAGGGTCACGCCCAGGGCACGCTCGAACCCGCGCAGGTCGGCGCTGATCGTCGGCTGCGAGATCTTCAGGTCCTCGGCCGCCCGCCCGAAATGCTCGTGCCGGGCGATGGCGAGGAACGCCTCGACCTGCCGAATCGTGCATCGCATAGAGACACTCTATGCCTCGATCGGGTTCCGGCTGTGGTTCTCCTCACAACCCGTTCCTAGTGTCGAAGCACAGTCAGAACCGATCGAAGGAGATCTCCCATGACCCCGTTCCTCGACGTGTCCCCCGAGGTCCGCGACGCCGTCCACGACGGTCGTCCCGTCGTCGCCCTCGAGTCTACGATCTTCACCCACGGCCTGCCGCGGCCCCGCAACGTGGAGGTCGCCGAGGAGGCCGAGCAGATCGTCCGCTCCGGCGGCGCTGTCCCGGCGACCATCGGCGTCGTCCGCGGCCGGCCCACCGTCGGCCTCACCACCGAGCAGATCCTGGCGTTGAGCCACGACGACGACGTCCTCAAGGCCGGCATCCGGGAGCTGCCCATCGGCGCGGTCAACGGACGCAATGCCGGCACCACGATCGCCGCCACCTCGCAGCTGGCCCACGCCGCCGGCATCACGGTGTTCGCCACCGGAGGCCTCGGCGGGGTCCACCACGGCGCCGAGACCTCCTTCGACGAGTCGGCGGATCTGGTGGCGCTGGCCCGCAATCCGGTGGTGATGATCAGCTCAGGCGCCAAAGCGGTGCTGAACGTGCACGCCACGCTCGAACGCTTCGAGACCCTGAGCGTCCCCGTCGTCGGCTACGGCACGGATTCCTATCCCGGCTTCTACGTGCGCGAATCGGGGTTCCGTGTCGCCCATCGGCTCGATGCTCCCGAGGAGGTGGCCGGCGTGTACCGTGCCCAGCGAGCCCTCGGTCTGCCCTCGGCGCTGCTGGTCGCGAACCCGGTGCCGCAGGAGGAGCAGCTGGATCCCTCACTGCTCCAGGGCGTGATCGAGAGGGCGTGGGCCGCCGTCGACGAGGAGAAGGTGGAGGGGCAGCAGGTGACACCGTTCCTCCTGGACTTCATCCGCCGTGCTACCGGCGGCGCCAGCCTCGACGCGAACGTGGCGCTGTATCGCAGCAATGTCCGTCTCGCCACCGAGGTCGCCGGGGCGATCGCGGCCGGCGTGCCGACGAGCCTGGTCGAGGCCGCGTGATGATCGCGGTCATCGGCGACGTCGTCCAGGACGTGGTGGTCTGGCAGCAGGAACCCATGCGAGCGGCGACCGACACACAATCGGAGATCACCTACACCCGCGGGGGCTCCGCCGCGAACGTGGCTGCGTTCGCTGCGCCGCGCCACCCCACGAGGTTCATCGGCTGCGTGGGTGATGATCTGGGCGGTCACGTCGTGAGCGAGGAGCTCGCCTCCCACGGGGTCGATGTGCGCGTGCAGATCCGGGGCAGCACCGGGACGATCATCGTCCTCATCGATGCCCAGGGCGAGCGCATGATGTTCCCTTCCCGCGGGGCGTCGGGCATGCTCGAGCGGATCGCGCCCAAGGACCTGGCGGACGTGGACCTCGTGCATCTGACCGGGTACTCCCTCCAGAGCGAGCCCACCGCGACCTCGGTGCTCGATGCCGCGAAGCGGGTGAAGCGGCGCGGTGGAAAGGTCTCCTTCGACATCTCCTCGGTGGGGATGATCGACCTCTACGGTCTCGAGGCGTTCCAGCGGATGGTGCTCGACCTCGCCCCGGACGTCATCACCGCGAACGAGGACGAGGCGGCCCTGGTCGACCTGGCCGGGCCCGACGGGGCCGGGGGTTTCCTGCGCCGCCTGCCCGCCTCGACGGTGCTGCTGGCTCGCGCCGGCAGCCGCCCCACGCGGGTGTTCCGCGGCGGTGAGCTGGTCCATGTGGTTCCGGTGGAGCCCGTCCAGGACGTCCGCGACCTGACCGGGGCCGGCGACGCGTTCAACGCCGGTTTCCTCGTGTCCTGGTCGGAGCAGGGCGATCTCGTCCGTGCCGTCGACCAGGCTCACGCCCTCGCGCGGCGCGTACTGCGCTGCCCCGGGGCTTCCGAGCCCTCGCGCGGTGCCGCGGCGGCCTGACGCCGCCGGCCGACCACCCCGACTCTTCCGGGACCGCGACATCGCGGCCCTGCCCTTCCCCGGCGCCGTCGCGTCGGGTCCGTCCCACCATCATCGTCGATGGAGAGGTGACCTCCATGTCCCGTGTCCAGTCCTCCGCCCCAGCCCGGCGCACCGCCGTCATCGTCCTGATGACCGCCCTGATGAGCGCCGTGTTCGCCTTCCAGCTCAACGCCTCGATGCTCTCCCCCGCCCTGGTGACGATGGAGCACGAGCTGTCCTCGACCGCCGCGCAGATCGGCCTCACGCAGACGGCGTTCTTCGCCTCCGCGGCGCTGTTCTCGCTGTTCCTGCCTCGCTGGGGAGACCTCGTGGGTCGCCGACGGGTCATGCTCGGCATGCTGGCCGTCACGGCCGCGGGGTGCGTGCTGGCGGCCCTGGCCCCGACCGTCGGCGTGCTGGGGATCGCGCGCGTCATCCAGGGTGTCTCCGGGCCGATCATCCCGTTGGCTCTGATCATGCTGCACGCCGAGATCCCCGATCCGCGGCGCTATGCCGCCCTGATGGCCGTGCTCACCGCGGTCAACGGCGGGATCGCCGGGCTCGATGCGCTGCTGGGAGGGTGGCTCGCCGGAACCTTCGGCTTCCGCTCGGTGTTCTGGGTGATGACGGGCATGGCGATCATCGCGATGATCGCCATCGCCTTCGGCACGGCGGAGTCCCGGTCCTCGCGCAGCGTGCCGATGGACTGGCGCGGCGTGGCCGCTCTCGTCGCCGTGCTGGCCGGCCTCTACTTCGCGATCGACGAGGCGGGCCGGCTCGGGGAGGCGAACTGGGCCATCGTCGGAGGTCTCCTCGTGCTCGGAGGCGCCGCGTTCTGGATCTTCTGGCGGCTCGAGGCGCACTCGAGCCACCCGCTGGTCCCCACCGCGTACCTGCGCCAGCGCCGCACCTGGGCGCTGCTGCTGACGACGCTGCTGACGATGACCGGCGTGTTCGCCGTGATGAACGGGATCATCCCGGCGCTCGCCCAGGACCCCGCGACGGGGCCCGGGATCGGCGCCGCGAGCGTGTCCTGGTGGACGCTGACGCCGTATGCGATCGCCGGTCTGGTGATGGGGCCCATCGCCGGACAGCTCGCGGCCCGGTTCGGGTTCCGCACCGTTCTCCGCGCCGGGCTCGTGCTCTCCGTGCTCGGGCTGGGAGGTGGGACGTTCCTCGCCCAGGACGCGCTGCCGCTGCAGCTGCTCGTCCTCTCGGCCGCGCTCGGCATCACGTACGCGGGGATGTGCAACATCATGTTGAACGGGCTCGGCGTCGTGCTCAGCCCGGACGACAACCAGGGATACCTGCCGGGCCTGAACTCCGGGGCGTTCAACCTCGGGGCCGGGCTCAGCTTCGCACTGCTGGTCGGCGTGCAGTCCGCGATCGGCGGGATGAGCGGGCCCGCGGCCGGATACCAGGCGGGCATCGCGGCCGGCGGTGTGCTCCTGCTGCTGGCGCTGGCGACGTCCTTCCTGATCCCCCGCCCCGAGGAGACCGGCGATCAGCCGGGCGCTCGGTCCGACCGCACGGAGCGGCCCGACCAGAGGGTGATCACGGCCGGGTGACCCGCCGCCGTCCGGTCCGGCAACGCCGTCGCCCGCCCCGTGAGTCCCGGGTCACGATTGAGCCCCTGATCGCGGGGCGGGCCGACGCCCTCAGCCACTCTGTGGGATCCTCACTCGGGCAGCACGACGAGGGAGGACGACGCCGGTGACGCGACGCCGATGGCTGATGGTGGGGGCTGCGGCCCTGGCCGTCGTTCTCCTGCTCGTGGTCGGCACGTTGGCGCTGCGGCCGCTGCTCTCGGGGCCCGAGAGCGGTCCGGACGGCACCGCCGCCCCCACGCAGCCGCCGGACTCCGAGCGCCTGTTCCTCCCGGGATACGACAGCTCCCCCGGCGGCTTCACGATGACCGATCCGGCGGACGCTCCCGGGAAGACCACCACGGTGCGTCTCGCGCTCGAGGGCGACGCCCAGAGCACCGACCACCAGTTGGGCCTCAGCTTCGATGCCCGCGAGCTCGCGAACCCGATGTGGGATTCCGAGGCCTCGAACCTCGCCCTCACCCTCGGTGAGCTGGAGGAGCCGGCGCTGCGCTTCGGGGGCAACGGCATCGACCGCCACGTGTGGTGGACCTCGTCCGACGAGCCGGCCCCCGAATGGGCCAAGGCGACCGTCACCCCGGAGGATCTCGAGCGCGTCGCCGCGGTCGCCGAGGAGGTCGACGCGAGCGTGACGATCGATCTCGACCTCGGCCACGACGACCCGGCGCGCGCCGCCGACATGGCCGCGCACGCGAAGCAGGCCTTCGGGGACCGGCTGCTGGCGGTCGCGATCGGCAACGAGCCCAACGGCTTCTTCCACGCGAACCAGCCCCAGCTGGCGGTGCGCGACGCGACCTGGGACACCGCGGCGTACCAGCAGGCCTTGAAGGAGTACTCGGCAGCGTTGGAGAAGGCATCACCCGGCCTGCCCGTCTCCGGGCCCGGCGCCTACGACGCCACCTGGTGGCGCGCCTTCGCGGAGTCCGACATCCCGAACCAGCGGGCGCTGAGCCTGCACTGGTACCCGCTGTGGGACTGCGAGGGCCCCGCCTCCTCGATCGCGAATCCCTCCGTCGAGGACCTCACCGATCCGGCTCTGCGGGAGCGCGCCCGCACCATCGTCGGGATGGGCGCCGACGTCGCCGAGGAGCACGACCTGCCGCTGTGGATGGAGGAGACCGGCCCGACGTCCTGCCCCGGCACCAACGACACCTCCCGCACGCACGCGCAGGCGCTGTGGACCGTGGACTATGCGATGACCCTCGCCGAGCTCGGCGTGGAGCGCACGGCGTTCCACTCGACGCTGCAGGCCTGCGACGGCGGAGCCCCGATGAGTCCGATCTGTGCCCGGGGCCCCTATGAGGAGCCCGGCCAGATCGTCGAGGGCCGCACGAGCTACCTCGCCATGATGATGCTGGGCGACCTGCCGGACGGGAGGGTGCTCACGCCGACGGTGAGCGGCGACGGAAAGGTCTCCGTTCACGCGGTGCTGGGCGATGGCGGCGAGCTGACCCTGGTGATGGTCGACCTGCGCGACCCCTCGAACGAGCTGTACAAGGACCGACCGGTCGAGATCAGCGCACCGGAGGGCGCGACGTCGGTCGCCCCCGACGGCTGGGAGCTGACCCACGGGTCGCGGCTCGCCGGATCCTCGCTGGATGCCTCCGAGAGCAGTTTCGACGACCTCGTTCCCCTATCGGGCCAGTTCGCCGGGGCTCGGCTGGACCGAGCGGAGCCGCTGAGCGTCACCACCGAGCCGGGGACCGTGACGATGCTGCGCTTCTCCGTGGCCTCGGGCGCAGGTACGTCCGACGACGGCGGAGAGACACCGTGATGAGAGGGAGCCCTCCTGAAGGAGCTGCCGCCAACAGCGAAGCGGCACCCGGGACAGCGGGCCCATGGCGCATCAAGCCGATGAATCGCCGGCGAACTCCAGGAGTCCTGCGAGTGATCATTGTTCCTACTCAGCGGTCACTTCGGCGACACATGGCCAATTCATGTTGTCTGCGTGACAACCGGTGACGCCGCAGTATCCCACGGGCCAGTGAGGCGATACCGTGTCGGGCAGACTTCCGTCCTCCTCACCCCCGACCCCGCCAGGAGTGCTCGATGAGCCCGAACGTTCCCCTCGATACCGTCAGCGTGATCGGTCTCGGCTACATCGGACTGCCGACCGCCGCGGTCCTCGCGCAGGCGGGCAAGACCGTGATCGGCGTCGACGTCAAGCAGTCCAATGTCGATGCGATCAATGCCGGCACGGTGCCGTTCGTCGAGGAGGGGCTCGAAGCCGTCGTCGCCGGCTGCGTCGCCCAGGGCAAGCTCTCCGCGCAGCTGGATACCCCCGAGGCCGATGCCTACATCGTCTCGGTCCCGACGCCCTTCATGGGTGACCACGATGCGGACCTCTCCTACATCGAGGCCGCTGCTCGCGGGATCGCCCCGCAGCTCTCCGGCGGCGAGCTGATCGTGCTGGAGTCCACCGCCCCTCCCGGAGCGACCGAGCGCATGGCGGAGGTCATCCTCGAGGCACGGCCCGAGTTCACGGGCGAGGCGAACCTCCCCAACTCCCTGTACTTCTCCCACGCACCCGAGCGCGTGCTGCCCGGCCGCATCATGATCGAGATGGTCGACAACGACCGCATCATCGGCGGCATGACCCCCGAGGCGGCGGAGCTGAACCGCGAGCTGTACGCGAGCTTCTGCAAGGGTGAGCTGCTGCTGACCACGGCCCGGACCGCCGAGATGGCGAAGCTGACCGAGAACGCCTTCCGCGACGTGAACATCGCCTTCGCCAACGAGCTCTCGATCATCGCCGACCGCCAGGGCATCGACGTGTGGGAGCTCATCGAGCTGGCCAACCACCACCCTCGCGTGAACATCCTCCAGCCCGGCCCGGGTGTGGGCGGGCACTGCATCGCCGTGGACCCGTGGTTCATCGTCTCCGCCGACCGCCAGCACTCCAACCTGATCCGCACTGCGCGCGAGGTCAACGATTCCAAGCCCGAGCTCGTGATCGAGAAGGTCATGGAGAAGGCGGAGCGCTTCAAGGATCCGACGGTTGCGGCCCTCGGCATCGCCTTCAAGGCGAACATCGATGACCTGCGCGAGTCCCCCAGCCGCAATATCGCAGGCTCCCTCGCCGAGAAGCTCACCGAGGGAAAGGTGCTCGTCGTGGAGCCCAACGTCGACGAGCTCCCCCCGGAGCTCGCCGAGCGCGACAACGTCGAGCTCGCCGAGCTGGACTCGGCACTCGAGCGAGCCGACATCGTGCTGCTGATGGTGGATCACGATCCCTTCAAGGCGCTCGACCGCGACCAGCTGCAGGAGAAGATCGTCATCGACACCAAGGGGCTCTGGCGGTGAGCGAATCTCGCAACGGGCGGACCTGGTGGTCCCGCGGACAGGCTCCCTCGTCGACGGACAGTGCCGCCAGGGTCACCCGCTCCGCGGCCGCCGAGGAGCTCCTGGAGCGGGCCCGTGCCCTCGCGAAGGATCCCTCGTCGTTCGAGCAAGCTCTCGGCACCTACCGTGACGCCGTAGAAGCCTACGACTTCGACGCCACGGTGATGCTCGACTACGCCCGATTCCTGATCCGGAACTCGCGCGGCAGCACGGCCGAGGAGGTGCTCGCCCTCGCTCTCGCACGCAACGGCGCCCTCATCGATGCCCTGGAGATGTACCTCGAACTCGTCCGGGAGCTCGACCTGCCCGCCCACCGCGCGACCTGGGCCCTGAACCAGCTCCGTGCCGATATCGCCGCGAACCCCGCATCGCATCGGGCCGCGCTCGATTATGCGGTCCCGCACCGGATGGTTGACGTGCTCGACACGGTCGGCGCCGGCCCCGACCGCGTCAATCGAGCGATCGTGCAGATCAATCAGGCGTACATGGACGGATCCTTCTCCGAGGCCACCCTCGCTGCAGCGGGCGAGGGCCTGGGCGCGAATGACGTCGTCCGTGCGCATCTGACCGTTGCTCTCGCCCGCGGCAATCGCACCGTCGCGACGGAGCTGCTCAAGAACGCGGATCCCCGCGCCATCCCGCAGAACGCTCTGCGCCGCGCGATCCGTCGCGCACGGGGAGCCGGCAAGGACAAGCAGGTCATCCAGTACGTCGAGGAGTACCGGAAGCTGCTGCCGAACGACGGCTGGGCGAAGCGACTCCAGGACGAGTACCAGCGCAATGCCGTCAGCAACTACCAGCTGGGGCGGACCGGGTTCCCGTTCCCGACAATGCGTTCCAAGCCGTTGTACGAGGCGCAGAAGGACCACGTCTTCTACCTGCTGCACAACTCCCTTCCGCACAACTCCGCCGGCTACGCGACCCGTACCCACGGGCTGCTCTCGGAGCTGAACCGCATCGGCTGGAACGTGGACGGGGTGACGCGGCTGGGCTACCCCTACGACATGCCCGGCAAGGCCGAACTGCCCGACGTCCCCCTGCACGACGTGGTGGGGAACGTGGACTATCGTCGCTTGCTCACCGGGCGTCAGGTCGAGAAGAAGAATCCGCTGTTCTACTACACCGAGCGCTACTCGAAGGCGCTGCTCGAGCTCGCCAAGCAGGAGCGGCCGGCGATCATCCACGCCGCCTCGAATCACTGGAACGGCCTGACGGCGGTCAAGACCGCTCGCCAGCTCGGGATCCCGTCGATCTACGAAGTGCGCGGGCTCTGGGAGGTCACGCGCGGGTCGCGCAATCCCGAGTGGGCCCAGAGCAACATGTTCAAGTACATCGCGCGGATGGAGGCCGACGCCGCCAAGGGCGCGACCCGTGTCTTCGCGATCACCGAGGCGCTGCGCGACGAGATGATCAGCCGCGGCGTGGACGGCGACAAGATCAACATCGTCCCCAACGGTGTCGACACCTCGCGCTTCACGCCGATCCCGAAGGACGAGGAGCTCGCCTCGCAGCTGGGCGTCGCCGGCAAGACCGTGATCGGGTACGTCGGCTCGGTCCTGGACTACGAGGGCATCGAGCTGATGCTCGAGGCGGCCGAGGTCATGAACCGCACACGCGAGGACTTCCACGTCCTCATCGTCGGGGACGGCGCCGAGCTGGAACGCTTCCAGAACTACGTCGAGGAGCACGAGCTCGAGCACGTCGTCACCTTCACCGGTCGCGTGCCTCATGAGGACGTGGAACGCTACTATTCGCTCATCGACATCACCCCGTTCCCCCGGCTCTCGCTGCCGGTGTGCGAGATGGTCTCCCCGCTCAAGCCGTTCGAGGCCATGGCGATGGGCAAGGCCGTGGTCTCCTCCGACGTCGCCGCCCTGAAGGAGATCGTCACCCCCGGCGTGAACGGCTATCTTCATGAGAAGGGCAGCACTGAGTCGCTCATCGAGCAGCTCACGCGGCTGCTCGACGACCCGGAGCACACCCGACTGATCGGTGCACAGGCTCGCGACTGGGTCGTGGAGAACCGCGACTGGAAACTCCTGGCACAAGTAATCGCCAACGAATACTCGCGCGTTGCAAGATAGCCTTTGGTAGGCACATTAATCTGGGGCCGCGAACCAGAAGGCTGACACTGCGTTTCCGCCAGCGACAGGAAGGCTACATTTACTCGTGAGTGGACACGATGGCCAGATCACATCGCCCCCAGCACCAACAGGGACTGACGGGCGGTTCACCTCAGACCTCGCAAAGACAATCTTCACGGAATCAAATCGCCATCGGGCGGATCGTATCGCATTTAATACTGGAACCACGGTCGTATTCTCGAGTATTAACGCCGATTTGATAGCCGAGACGCTTCGCAACACTCCTGCCTTATACTATAAACCTCAGCAGAGAGTTGGCATGCGCTGGCGCGATGTATCGCAATACAAGTTGATCGGAAACCCTCGCAACGCGTTGGAAACAATGAGTGACGGAACCCTCCGGAACCTGACTGCGCAAACATTGTGGCGAACAGCCCACCAAAAGCCTGAACAATTTTCCGTCGCCCTAATCAAATATTTGCGGCACGCGAGTCGGCGATTCGGCAGGAATCTAGACCCGAAACAACTCAAAACAGACCTCACTACGCTACAATCGATTCACATTGACACCCTCAGCGAAGACTTAAGGTATGTGTGCGCCTCTCTAGCCTTGTACATAGAGGCGGCTGATCTAGGGCTCTCCGAAGCTGTTTCCACAGAGACCGGCGAGGAGCTACTCACGTCACTCAAGCGCACTATCATCCCAAGTGACGACCCTTCCATGGTACCGGAATCAGTAGCTAGCAATATTATTTTTGGGAAGCTATACAGTTACACCAATCGCGTGCTCGCGGCCGAACATTTCCAGCGAGCGCGCAACCTGGATTCGGGCAATTTTTTGGCTCGCTTCTATGTCGACCTGGGGGCGAGGACCTACTTTACCGAATCTGACGTTCGCGGCAACGAAGCCAATGCGCGGACCGCCGACATCCTAAAGTCCATAGAGCCCGTAAGCTCCCGGCAACCCACCAACGACACGAGTATCGTCATCTCGGTCGATGCAACCTTTTTTAGAATTTATGCGCCAACATTTTTGTATTATGCGCAACAGCTTCCAGATATTGACCACTCAATCGTCCTGTGCGCCAGCGAAGAGGAAGCTTGGGAACTTTCCGAGGACGGCAATAAACTCCTTCACGCACTAGATGCAGTAAACAACGGCGGAGTGGCTCCCAACGTGCACTATTATCGCGCACCTGTTCCAGAGTTTGCGATCGAACCAAAAACTTTCTATGCTAGCGCCCGTTTCTACGCAGCAACCCTCCTCCTCCAGCGGTACTCTTCGGTCACCCTGCTGGATGCGGATCTAACGGCGGACATTGACCCTCGCCCACACATCCGCAAAACTAAGCGTCACTCGATTGCGGCAGTTAAGAGTGGCGGTTACACTGCGCTATCCCCTTGGCGCAGATACATGGCGGGAAATGTTGTTGTTTCCTCCGGAGATAAATCACATAATGCGCTCTCCGACATGCAACGATATCTCAGTCTTGGGCTTGGCCTTACGGATAATTGGATGCTCGACCAGAACGCGCTAGCATTCACCGTTGAACGAAATCTATCCAGCTTCTATAATCTCGGTGGCGCCCCCCGGCCATACACCCAGAAACCCTTCAGGGAGACTTGGGAGAAGAATTATCGCCGCTCCATTCCCGCCGTCTAACCTGAGTTGGACATCTTTAGTGACCCACGCTCTGGCCGATGCCGAGGACGTTGGTGATCGCTCGGGCGTAGTCGGTGAGCTGGGGTTTAGCAGTGATCTGCTGGCCGGCGACGGTGATCGTGACGTCCTGGAGGGGACGCAGCGTGCGGATGATCTTGCGGATGCTGAACCCGGTCTTGTTCTGTAGGAACCGCGCTATCGCTAGCGCGGTGAATACGATGGTCAGGTGTGCTTCGATGGCGTCGCGTTGGCGATGGAACATGGACCTGGCCTGGAGGTCTGTCTTGCTCATCCGGAATGACTGCTCCACGTGCCACAGCTCGTGATAGCTCGAGAGCGCCTCTGCCGGCGGCATGAACGTGGCGGGGACGTTGGTGACGTAGCCCTTCAGCCCGACGAGTCGACGCGCCCGCTCCAGAGAGGCAGTATCCAGGGTCCGTCCCGCGGCGGTGGTCTTGACGAATCGAGTCGACTTCACAGCTGCGTCACCGTCGATGATCGCGCGGGCTCGGTTCTCCTGCGCAGTGAGGGTGTGTCCGTCTCGCGTCGCACGCTTCTTGGAGTAGGCCCATACCGCTCACCAGTGCCCCGGATACGTCTTCGGCCCCAGACCGGCTCCTTGCGGCCCCGCTTGGTCTCGGTCTTGGTGTTGCCATGACGCGGGGTGATGGTGTCGATCAGCTGGCCGTCCTCGAATGCGTCACCGTTCCAGTGGAAGTGATTGGCCAAGTCATCAGGCGCTTTGGCCTGGCTAGAGCCGACGATGAACCGCAGGCCCGCTTCAGCGGCTCTTCCCGGTTCGTGGTGATGGGGAGCGTCGCGTCGTTGGCGTAGAACGGCTCGTGGTCCTGCTGTGATGGGTGTTGTCAAGACATCCACATTCCAGAGGACCACGAGCCTGTGCACGAGAATACTGGTTCGCAGCGGGATGCTGCGAGCACGATCTTCAACCTGCCCAACTACCGCGTCATCGATGCCGTCGACCTGCCCGATGGCAGCCGGCGGGTGGTGATCGCCTCGACCGTCCCGCCGGGCTGTCCGTCCTGCGGGGCGCTCGCGACGCAGGTCCACTCCCGCCGGATGCAGCAAGTCAGGGACGTTCCCGTCGCCGGGGCGACGGTGGTGGTGTGGGCCAAGCGGCGCTGGTTCTGTCTCGAGCCGGCCTGCGCCCGGGGCACGTTCGCTGAGGCCACCGAGCAGATCCCCCGATACGCCCGCTCGACCACCAGGCTGCGCGATCAAGTCGTCTCGGCCGTGATCACCTCCGGCCGGGCAGCTTCCGAGGTCGCCCGGGCCCACGGCGTCTCGTGGTGGCTGGTCCAGGCCGCCCTCAGCGCCGCTGCCGTGGTCCTGACCGACGTCGAGAAGACGTGCGTGACCCGGCTGGGCATCGATGAGCACCGCTACCGGTCAGTGCGCTGGTTCCGCACCGATCAGGGCTCCTGGAGGCGGTTCGAGCCGTGGATGACGACACTGGTCGACCTGGCCACCGGGCAGGTCCTGGGCATCGTCGACGGCCGCGACAGCGCCACCGTCGGGGACTGGCTCGCCCAGCGCTCCGAGGCCTGGCGGGAGCGGATCGAGATCGTCGCGATCGACCCCTCGGCCGCGTTCCGCAAAGCACTACGGACCTACCTGCCCCGCGCCGCGGTCTCGGTCGACAAGTTCCACCTCGTAAAGCTCGGCAACGACATGGTCACCACCATCAGGCAGCGCCTGGCCCGCACCCACCGCGGTCGCCGGGGCCGCAAGGACGACCCGGCCTGGGCCCACCGGATGCTGCTGCTACGCGGCGGCGACACCCTCACCCCGCGAGCCTGGGAGCGGCTCGAGGACGTGTTCCGCACCGATGACCCCACCGACGAGCTCTCCGCCGCCTGGGGCATCAAGGAGCAACTCCGCCGCCTGCTGGCCACCGACACCCTCGCCCAGGCCTGGGACGAACGGATGCGGATGGGCTACTTCGCCCAGATCGCGAACATGCCCGAGGCGACAAAGCTCTACGACACCGTCGTGGCCTGGTGGGACGCGATCGAGGTCCTCATCGTCACCGGCGCGACCACCGCCCGCGTCGAGGCCGCGAACACCGGCATCAAGAACATCAAACGCACCGGCCGCGGATTCCGCAACGCGGAGAACTACCGGATGCGTATCCTGCTGACCAGCGCCGCGAGAACCGTAGCGTGAACACCCTCCACAGCAGGGTCATTCACCACGAACCGCGAAGAGCCGCTTCAGCGAAGTCGTTCAGGTTCCCAGCGGAGAGCATCCCGGCGTCGGCGACCACGACCATGTCCGCACGGTTGTGGCGGGCTTGGAACTGCTTGATGATCGGGATGATCGTGCGGGTCTCGGCCTTGTTCCCCTCGTAGCAGCCGAACTCCAAGGGGAACCCTTGTCGGTCCACCAGCAGCCCGACCACAATCTGCGGATCCACGCGGCGTTCCTTGCTGAAGCCGACCTTGCGCAGCTCGACCTCGTACTTGGCCTCGAAGTAGAGCGTAGTGACGTCGTAGAGCACCAGGGAGACATCGCCCGTGGTTGAGGCGTGGGTGAAGCAGCGCGTCGCGATCTGGCCTGAGTTGATGCATTTGCTTAGCCCCCCGGTTTCCCGGTGATTCGCTCGATAATCGTGGCGGCGTTCTCGGGGATCTGAGGCGGGATCAGCTGGGTGTGGTCCCCGCCTGAGTTGATGCATTTGCTTAGTGCCCCGATCTCCCGGTGATCTGCTCGATGATCGTGGCGGCGTTCTCGGGGATCTGGGGCGGGATCAGTTGTTTGTGATCGCCGGCTTGAAGGAGCGCGGACTGGATCGGGCGCAGCGTGGTGATGATCCGTTTCAGGCTCAGCCCGGTCTCGTTCTGCATGAACCGCGCGATGGCCAGCGCAGTGAACACGATGGTCAGGTGGGCTTCGATCGCCTCGCGTTGCCGATGGAACATGGGCCTGGCCTGGAGATCGCTCTTGCTCATCCGGAACGATTGCTCGACCTGCCAGAGGTCGTGATAGCTCGAGAGCACCTCCGCAGGCGGCATGACGTCGGCGGGGATGTTGGTGACGTAGCCCTTGAGCCCGACCAGGCCTCGTGCTCGTTCGAGGGACGCCTCATCGAGGGAGCGGCCAGCAGCGGTGGTCTTGACGAACCTGGTCGACTTCACCGCGGCGTCCCCGTCGATCACCGCGCGGGCGCGGTTCTCTTGCGCGGTCAGTGTGTGCCCGTCCCGGGTGGCACGCTTCTTCGAGAAGGCCCAGACCGCGCGCCAATGCCCGGGATGCTCCTCCGGGCCCCAGACCGGCTCCCGCCGGCGCCGCTTCCGCTCCGTCTTGGTGTTGCCGTGGCGGGGCGTGATCGTGTCGATCAGCTGCCCGTCCTCGAAAGCATCCCCGTTCCAGTGGAAGTGATTCGCGAGGTCACCGGGGGCTTTGACCTGCCTCGAGCCGACGATGAACTTCAAACCTGCTTCGTCCAGAGCGGTCAGGTTGGCGGTGGAGAGCATCCCCGCATCAGCGACGACGACCGTGTCCGCGAGATTGTGGCGGGCCTGGAACTGCTTAATGATCGGCACGATCGTCCGCGTCTCCGCATGATTCCCCTCGAAGCAGCCGATATCCAGCGGAAACCGTTCCGGTCCACCAGCAGCCCGACCACGATCCGCGGATCCACCCGGCGCTCCTTGGAGTAGCCAACCTTCCGCAGTCGGTCCTCGTACTCCGCCTCGAAGTAGAGGGTCGTGACGTCGTAGAGGACCAGCGAGACGTCACCGCTGTTGGCGGCGCGTTCAAAGCACTTCGTGGCGATCTGGTCGCGGTAGTACCGGTCCTGGGCCCGGCGGACGTGGCGATAGATCGTCGTGTGATGCGGTGGATCCACACCCAACCCCTCGAGAACGCGGATCGTATCGAGCTTCGACGTCGGCTCCACCAGCCGAGCGAGCACGACTTGCTCGAACACCTCGTCGTCGACGCTCCCGAAGCCCAGGCGCGCATACGCAGCTCTCAGCGTGGACCAGAGCACGTCGCTGGTGGTCCCCACGACGCGAACACCGCTGGGACCTGCTGCGCCGGACGGGCTCGCTGGAGGCGGAGCATCCGGGACGAGCGCGCGCTGCCGCTGCGTGGGTCGGGCAAGCGCGGTATCGGCCCCGGGCCCAACGCCGAGCTCGAGGGCTTCTTGCTCGCCCTGGAGAATCTCGCGGCCACGCTGGACCAGCAATGCGACCTCGACCGGGCTATGGCCAGAGCCGACGTGCTTGATGATCTCCAGCTTCCCGTGTCGCTTCTGGACGACCTGGACCGCAGTCGCTCCCGACCCGGTCCTCACCTTCCGCACGAACGCCACTCCGTTGGTATCCCGAATCCGCCACCTCGACCCACAAACTTCCAGGTCACAGAGTTTCGGATACTCCGATGGCATCACCGTGCATCAAGTCAGGACTGACACACTAAACTTGCGCAACCCAGAACAGAGTCACGCTCACCGGTGACAAGGCCCTTCACTCATAAAAGTCATCGATCGGTCCGACGGGAGCCTCAGTACTACATCGCAGCAAAAGTAGGGTCATAATACGCAATTATTCGCTCAATCAGTCCCGATTCCAATCGCTCATCATCTGGAAGGCCCCAAGCGGCCGCAAAGAGCTTTCGGCTATTCATTGCAGAGTGGGACGCCAGAACCACCGAGAATTCTGCATGCTGCACCGCTGTCCAAGTTCCCATTCGCTGCTCCCAATATACGAGGTCACCAAAATCGGCGTCGAACAGATTTGTGTCATAGTTCCCCCGAGCGAGGTAACTCCGTATAGCAGAACGTGTCGCAACTTCGTATGCCTTACTTGCGGTCTTTCGGACCTCGCCCGCATACAAAGCATAGGCTAGACTCTCTGGTTCTTGCGGCAAATGAGCCTTAACCCGCGAGTTGAAGGGCCCGCGCATTACCTCACCCCCAAGCCCCTTAACAAAGAGACTTCGCTTCTCGAGCAATGGGGCGATTTGCGCGGGAAGCAACGGGGTTCCCCGAGTCAAACCGGTAGCGTTTCGGGCGGCTTCCCTAATTTCATTCGCTTCCGGCGTACTGGGCCTCATGCTCATGTGGACCCACTCGTGTTCGCCACCGAGATAGTCAGCAAGTACCGGGATTCTTGCAGCCTCCTCAGCGGGCATCTTATCCCAGGTAATATATTTCGCCCTTACGCCCAGGCTGTGTAACGTGGCAATGATTGCTCTGGAATCGACTCCGCCCGTCAGCCCTATAACCGGGTTGTATCGTCCGGATAGAAACTTTGCATAGGCTGCAAAGTATTCATCCCACACCTCAATGAGATCCTCAAATGAGCTTGCACGAATCGCTTCGCGCGGCCAGTACCGAGAGGTTGCGCCCGATCGAAGGTCCAACTCATTATTCGGGATCAGATGCACAATTTCGCTGTATGCAGATAAGTCGCCTGGCAGGAAGCGGGTAACCTTCGATCGGTATTCGTCGCTCGCCATGAACCGTTTAATGTCTGGTGACGGGGAAAGAGAATCACAATCAGCTATAAGACTAGAATGTGAAGCGACAATCGGACTCGGTCCAAGCCGATAGAACACGGCTTGGGAGCCAAGCGGGTCGTGCACCACCGCTCCGTCCCTGCCACGCAGGATAAAAATGGCGAATCGTCCAGCCAGACTGTCAAGTGGAGCGCGTTCACCGCTAGCTAGCCGTGCAAGAAGAGTATCAAGTGTTTCACCGCCGTGAGCGACAAAGATATCACCGATAGCCACAATCGTGTGCCCATCAGTCCCTTCGACACGATGAATGGATGATTCGGGGTGAACGAACAATTTGAATCCAGGCGTAAGCAGCCGATTCCAACGGTGAAGAAACGACTGGTTATCCAGTTGGTGGCGGCGGGACGTTAGAATAAACCCGAGGCGGTATTCCAGCATATTCATAAGTTTTGCCTCATTGAATCGTCGATTCGTGCTCTTAGCATCCACTTTTCATACGCCTTGCTCCTTAGATGTGCGACGTCACTTCCCCCGCAATTCTGACCGAAAAATAAAGTCCGACCCCACAGAGAGCGAAATCCATTATGAAACTGGGATGCTCTGGAAGCGAATAACGTCCAGTCCGCCCCGAATAAGCAAGTGGAGTCAGAACCCTCCGAGATGCGAAGAGCAGACTACGCCCCGTCAACTGATACGCCGTCTCGAGTGGATCGGATCTTCCACACCGACTCGCCACGAGACAAATCCAGTGCTAAGTCACCCGTCATAGTGACTCTAGAATCAATTATCCCTAACGGTTGTGGCGCATTCGGGGCGATAAGCGTGGTAAGTCGGGACGCGCTCGAGTTTGATTCCGCGGTTAAACGGACGCCAGGCTTTAGCGTTTTCCACTTTACGCCTACCCACGCGTCCACTCGTTCATCGGCTGCCTCAATTGCGCGTAGTTTAGCACCACTACCCAGCCAGGTCATCGTCAAACTCGTTTTCGGGCCAAAGAGCCGGAATGCTCGATCTCGGAAGCGCACCTTGATCCCAGGCTCCACCTGCCAGTGCTGCACTATCGGCATCTTACTGTTTGACTCGGCAGAGTCAGACACGATCCAGCAGTCTGGCCCGGGTAAATACACTACTCGTCGCCGAACATTCGCCTCAGGATAACCGTGGTCAAGTAAGGTGAAGTCGTGCGCCGAGCTAGTCACGCTTCGCGAGACAAGCTCCACCGGTAGACGAGCGTCATGATGAGTGTTTTTAAGTAGCGCAACGTTGTGCGCTTCCCGGGAGGCAAGATAGGTCCTAGTCGCATCCTTCTTCTGATAACTATGGAATCCCGAGTCCGTCAACCACCGTGTGCCGGCTGCATAGATGTGGAGGCTCCCGCGATCTTGATGAGCGTGCGCATTAACGTGCACCCCATGCCGTATCAACATGTGCGATTCTTGATCAAGCGGACGTGACTCTCCCCAGCCACTCCGGGACATTACGTAGCCACCATCCAATACAAGCGTCGTTGCTGATGGTTTGCAACCTCGGATGCCACCTGAACTCAGAAACTCTGTCTCGCCGCTAATATCGGAGGAAACCCGGGATCGTGAGGAATCACCGATCTGAGGAATCTGACCATTTGGTAATGTCATATGAGCCAGCGCGAGAGCTCCGGAAGCAAGTCGCTTCTGAATATCTTCCGGTGGTTCGTGACCTTCTAGCTCGGCCCGCTTCCACGCCTGGGTCCACCAAAGAAGATTGAGCTGGTGATAGACGGTTGAGCCCTCGTCGTTACATCCTTGGTCGTCGAACGTCGTCATGAACTGCCTGCGCATCCTCGTGACGGCGGTTTCCAGGGCACCGGTGTCACGCAGTGTCGCGCTCACGACCAGCAATCCTACATGCTGATGCAATCCATGGTTCTTGCCAACGATGTGTGATTCATCGAGTAGCCAGTCTCTGTGGTACTTCAACAAGTCCACAAACCAATTGTCCGAGGATCCTACAAGTTGAGCGCCCAAGCTAAGTTGAATGGCACGGTTTCCGTCTGCCATGTCCTTCCACGAGAATATTGAACTTGCGCGGGAGGCGGGAACGTTTCGCTCCGCCCAATGTTGGACCACTTTGATCCACTCGTTGCGCGCGTTTTCGTCGCCCTCACATGCCGCCCACCTAAGTGGATTGAGCCATCTAAGCGTTTGATGTTGAAATTGCCAGTTTCGGTCTCCGAAGGGGTCTGCTGCCCAGTCAGTTCGATCGCCGTGCCAGACTGGATGGGGCGGCAATCTTAGTCCGCCACCCTTGTAGATTTCCAGTTGATCAACCTGATTGTCGGGCTTTGCGTATGATATTCCGAATGCCTGCCGGTCGGCTACGCCGTGGTCAAGATCGGAAGGCTGAACGACCATCAATTGTCCTTGCCTATTGTCGAAACTAAAGAACTTTTACTAGATTTCAAGGCACCGCCGAAACCAAGCTTGCTTGTCGCTGAGCTTACCAGTTCCGTGCTTACCCTGCGGATGCTGACGCCTTGGATCGCGGTCGAGCTTGACCGCGGGAGAGTTATCGTCGTGAGCAAGCGGAAGAAGTACACGTCAGAGTACCGGCGGGAGGTTGCGGCACTGGTGCTGGCTGCGGACCGACTGATCCCGCATACAGTCGGGGAGGTCGACGTGGGCGCGCTGCCGCTGAGACGCTGGGCCCAGCAAGATCGTGAGCGCCGGGGTCCGCCACTCGCACCGAATGCACCGTTGTTAGCTGAGGAATGGGAAGAGCTCAAGGATCTGCGGCGTCAGTCCACCAGCTGGAGGCGAGCAACGAGACCCCGGGAAGACAGTCACCTTCTTGGCTTCGAAGCCACCCGGGCGGGATGTTTTGAGCTGACGGACGCAGCGTAGGTGAGCGTCCAGGTCGGCCGAATGGCACGGTTGTTGAGCGTGGCCCGCCAAGGCCACGACGCCTGGCAGCGACGCCGCCAGAAGAGTCCCCGGCCCAGAGCTCAGCGGCGAGAAGCACTCGACCAGGCCGTCTGCGTGGCGTTTTATTCCTCCGATGACGTATTTGGCGCATCACGGATCACGTGCGAGCTTGCCGCCGAGGGCGTGGCACAGGCATGTCGATGCCGGCGACGACTCTCCATGATCCTGCCGCGAAGCGCGTCGCGGGTTGTACCTAGCGGCGGTAGGACGAGAGACGGCTCGGTGCGGTCGGAATCCCCTGAAAGTGTTCGTGGTGGCCGGACCGGACCGACGGCCGCCACGCGGTCGTTCGTTGGATCGAGAACGTCTACACACGTCGCTGGTTATACTCCAGCATCGACTGCACCAGCCCGGTCGCGTGCGAGAGGGCCGTCGTCCCCGACCGAGCCAAGACCGAAGAACACGCAGATTATGCTCAAGCAGATTGATCAGCCGTCAACGGCTTGCGGGCGAGTCCAAGGCTCGGGAGAACTGCACTGGCGGCCAGTGCAGCCAGAGCGTGGAACCGCGACGATCCCCATTACAACTTCATCTCGACTCCGACGGTCACCTGCTCCCCAGATTTCAGAACACTACCGTGGATGCATGATGAGTTGCGACCTCGGTCCGATGACGAGCGGGGCTGACGGCGGCAATGCCCCCGTCAGCCCGGGCACCAGTGAGGCCCTGGAGGACGAGACGGGCCCGACGCCCCCGCTGGATCCTTTCGACGGTGGAGTCGACCTGCATGTGGTCGACGAGGAGTACGTCTGAAGCGCTCTCGCCGGGTACTGTCGGAGGCCCGCCTTGCCCTCGGCCGGAAGACCCCCTCGCGCATGTTGCACGCCGTGCTCCGGGACCACGATGCTCGGCCAGCATCCACTGCCACTCTCCGACCTTGAAGGGCGCACCGCATGAAGATCCTTCTCGCGCCGAGCAATGTGGCCGACCAGTCGACGTCGATCGCGACGGGCCTGCGGAAGCTCGGACACGACGCGCAGATCTGGAACTACGGGCCGAGCCCGAACGGCTTCCGCGTCGATCGCGAGTTCAATCCCGAGACGGCTGAGGACTACTTCCGCGTGCTGGAAACCAGCATCGAGGAGCACTTCGACGTCTACCACTTCCATACGGCGCGCTCCCTGCTCCCCGCGCGAGGTAGCCTCCCCCAGATGTGGGACCTTCCTCTGCTCCGGGCCCTGGGCAAGCGGATCATCGTCTCCTTCCACGGGTCCGACGTCCGCAAGGCGAGCCACCATGTCGATGACGATCCCTGGAGCTTCTACCGCTTCGCCGACATCCCCTGCGACGAGGAGAAGATCGATACCCGGCTCGCGATCATCCGCACCTACGCCCAAGCGATGACGGTGTCCTCCGTCCTCGACCAGGTCTACGTCCCCGAGGCCGCCTATCTGCCCAAGAGCCTCGACCTCACGGCCTATCCGATGACAGCCCCGCCGAACGGACGGCGCCCCGTCGTCCTCCATGCGACGCGACGGCGCGCCACCAAGGGCACCGACATCATCGAGCAGGAGCTGGAGCGCCTGAGCCGTCGGTTCGATGTGGAGGTGCGGATCATCGAAGGGGCCGGGCACGACGAGCTGCTGCGGGAAATGGCCCAGGCGGACATCGTCGTGGAGAAGCTCCTCGGCGGCGACGCCGGTGTCCTCTCCCTGGAAGCGATGGCCCTGGGGAAAGTTGCTGTCGCCCGGATCCGGGGCGAGGTCCTCGAGCGCCATCCATCGATGCCGGTCGCGAACGCCGACCCCGAGACCTTCGGCGAGGTCATGGCTGACCTCCTGGCCTCGCCCGGACGTCGCGCCGTGCTCGGGGAAGCAGGGCGCGCGTACGTGGAAGCCGAGCATTCCGCCGAGTCCACCGGCCGGCTCCTGGAAGAGATCTACTCCTCTGCATCACCTCGGCCTGCGCGGCCCCATCCGGAGTGGGCGAGCGATCCGTCGCCGCGGCGCCTGGAGAAGGCTTACGCCCGCATCGATGCCTTGGAGACCACGGTCGCGAGGCTCCGACAGCGCCATTGATTCGCATGCGCTCCTGAGTCTGCGGCCGGGCTCCCCGTGGACCGGCGCGATTCCGGCAACGGCGGTCAGGGTCGCACGGGGTGTGCATCACCGCGAGAATCAGCCAGGAGCAGCTGATACGGCGACAGGGTCACCAACGAACCCTGATTCCGGAGCTCGACGATGTGGTCCAGGACGGCGGTCAGTTCCTCGACGCTCATCTTCCCGTCCCGGCCCAATCGCGAGGGATGCAGCATCAGCTGCAACCCGCGGCGCTTGCGCACCACGGCGTCGATCCTCCGGACGATCTCCTCGACCGGCCGTGCATCGAGGGTCACGTGGGCGAGACCATCCCGAACACGTCCGTCGAGCAGCCGCTGAGTCGTCCCGGAGACGTGTCCGGACGCCACCGCGTGGTGTGCGAGGATCGCGAGCCCCGGTGGCGTGGTCCAGTCCGCAGGTGTGGTCCCCTTTCCGAAGCCGCCGTAGTCCTCCCCCGGGATGCCCGGGGGATTGAAGCCCCAGACCCTGCCGGCGGCCGCCGGAAGCTGCTCTTCGATCTCACCGATCGACGCGACGATCTCGTCGTGGACATCCTCCGGGGTAGAGATCCCCTGGTGCGAGGCCGAGTGGTTCCACACCTCGACATGGCCCGCTCGGATCCAGTCATTCATCTCCTCGACCGTGACGCCCTCGTTCTCCCGGAGCTCCCAGTTCCTCGGGTTGTGGGCCTGGGAGACGGTGAGGCCTCGCTCGATGACGAGTGGGAGCACGTGCTGTGCGAAGTTCGCGAGTCCATGGTCGAAGCGGAGCGCGACGGCCGCGCGACCGCCGGTGTCGATCGGTCCACCGAAGGCGTGCTCGAACGAGGTCCGTCGGATCTCATGCTGGATCCATGCCTCGCCCGCGGAGAGCGTTCCGGCATCCGTCGTCATCAGTCCTTCTCGGGTCGGATCGGGAGTGTTCAGAGGAGGTCGCTGCGCAGCCCTCGCAGCGCCCAGTCCGGAGTCGGGTCCTGTGCGGCCTCGCGCACGTAGTCGAGATACTCGTGCGGCGGCGGGACGCGATGGCCTGGCCCCAAGTAAGGCGTGTGGGACGTCAGCCTGTCCGCGTTCTCAGAGGCGTGGAATGCCTCCTGGAACGGCAGGAAGTGGTTGGTGTAGTGCATGTCGTCGCCCGGGTTCTGGATCATCACCACGTCCTGGTCGAAGCCGATCCGTCGATACCGCTCGATGAGATCCATGCGCGGGGCCTGCACCGGGTCGTCGGAGACGGTGTCCCGCCCGAACAGGGCCCAGTGGGCCGTCGTCGCGATGCGCGGAACATACCGGTCGATCTGGATCTGCGGGTTGAACGACACCACCCGCGTTCCCTCGAGATACGCCGCCAGCTGCAAGGCGGCGAACCCGCCGCCGGAGTTCCCGACCAGAAGAACCTTCTCGATCCCCTTCTGGTGGGCATAGGACTCGACCATCCTGGCGAGCGTCCTGTGCAGATCCAGCTCCTCGTTGCCGACATACCAGGAGAGCATCATCCGGGAGTCCAGGTCGAGGCAGGGATCGGACAGGAACATGACCGGGCCGAGACCGAGCGTCGGCATCGTCCGCAGGCGCTCGTAGCGCGGCATGCTGAAGCGGGCCCGGTCCGTCGCCCCGTGGAAGTACACGGTCAGGACGTCCCCGGGAGCGTCGACGAAGTAGGCCGACGGGACGAGTTGTCCGCAGTCGACGCTCCAGACCGCGGGTTCCTCGAGCTCCTCAGGGAACTCTCCGGCGTCCAAGGTGGTATGGACAGGGACCGAATAACCCGGCTGCACCAGCTCCTCGTCGGCCCACCGGATGAGCGCGGACCTCCGGACGTTGCCCACCGCAGGATTCTCGGCGATCCGATCGGCGAGCTCGACGCCCGCGATATCAATCAGGGCGGAGGCGAAGGCATGATCCCGCAGTCCGGTGATGCGCAGATCCTCGCCGGCAGCAGTGAGGTCGTCGAGGCCCTTCTCGCGCGCGTCGAGCCCTCCGCCGGCGGAACGGATCTGCTCCTTGACACGTTCGATGGCACGCCTGGTCTCCAAACGCTGCTCCAGCGCCTCGGCCTCGGTGAGTTCGCCGGTGGCGGCGAGAGCGATGGTCCGAGCGATCGCCTCGTCCGGGTCGAGACCGGAGGGGACGATCGCCGACAGCTCAGGCGTGACCACCAAGGTCTCGTCGAGCTGCTTGTCCGCCATATCGACCGTGAACTCCTTGCCCGCGTGGGGCACCCTCCGTGCGCTGAACCGCTCGGGGTCCACCACATCGGAGATGACCGTCACGACCCGCGCACTGGTCCCGCTGAGAGGCACGCGAAGACGCCAGGCGATGCGCACCCCCTCGGAATCGGTGAGCTCCTCGACCGTTGATTCGTGGACCGAGCCGGTCGAGGCGAGCAGCGAGATCGTCTTGCCCTCGGCATGCAGGCGGAATCCGCCCGCGACCTCCTCGACGTGGACGTCCGGGGCGGCGATCCACTGCTGATGGGCCCGGAACTCCTGGGATGCGCGGACCATGTCGTCGACGACCAAGTAGTTGCCGGTCCGGGCGAAGATCGCGTGGCGCTGCCACTGCACGCCTCGGTGCAGAGTGTTCTTCACGACGAACCCGTCGAGCCGATCATCGGCGTAGTGCCGCACCAGCTCGGCCCCTCCGATCGCCCGATAGCGCACGCCCTCGACGTGGATGATCGAGTGGGCGTCCTCGCCGGCTGCTTCGGCGGACGGCGGATCGATGAGCCAGTCGCGGCCCTGGGAGTGGTACGTGATCCGCGAGGGGTCCCGGTGCGCCTCCCGGCTGCGCACCGGGCCGAGGATCATGCTGACGTGCGTCTCGTCGCGGGCGTCGCGCTCGGTCTCGCCCCACCCGCTGCGCAGCGACACGAGACCCTCCGGGTCGATGTGGCGGATCGAGACCGGCGGAGTACCCTCCTCTCCCCCGGTGACGACGTAGCGCGTCTGCGAGCTCTGCGCCCCGGGGACCGGGTCCGGGGACGCGTCACCCATGGGGACCAGAGCCCCGTCCGGGCTCATGGCCTGGATCCAGAAGTCCTCGCTGCGCAGGCGGTCGAAGATCGGGTGATCCGTCGGGATCTCGAGCGAGAGCAGTTCCTGCTCCCACTCCCGGGCCGTGTCCACGATGCCCGCGAGGTCCTTCGCGATCGCGTAGCCGTCCTCCTGGAACGTGTGCATCGCCGCGCGCACGGCGGTCTCCCGCAGCTGATCGTCGGAATCCCCGCGGCGATGCTGCAGCGCGAGGCGCACCTGCAGGACGCGCAGCCGACGCGCTGCCGGAGCCGCCTCCTGCTCCGACTTCTCGAGCATCTCCAGATGGCGTGGGATCGCCCCGATGGCCGAGCTCCCCGCGGGAGCGCCGAGAGCGATCACCACCGACCGCTGCTCGAGAGGGTTGCTCCCCCAGGCCGCGGATTCCGGGTTCGCCGCCGCGCTCGAGCGTGCCCAGGCCTCGAAGAGCGTCGACCAGGTGTCCTCCGCGCCGGGGACCTCGCCCCGTACACGGCGCAGGACATCGAGCCAGCGCAGCGACTGCAGCATGAGGACGTGGTTGCGCGCCAGGTCACCGGTGTCATCGAAGGTGCCGGGGTCGGTGATGGTGACGACGTCGTCGCCGAGCTTCAGCCGGCCCTTGCGCAGCGCCTCGGCCCGGGCGGCGTCCGTCGAGCGTGGGGCGAAGAAGCTCGTCTCCAGCCGCGAGGTGAGGTGCGTCCGGTCGATCGGGCTCATCGCGCGCGGACCTCCTGGGCTCGCCGGTTGAGGTCGTCGACGTGGGAGTCGATGCGGTCGATCCACAGGGCCCGGTTCAGCCAGGATTCGTGCACGGGCAGCGCCTCATCGGTTTCGATGATCGCCAGGAACTCCTCGATCTGGTCCTGCTTCAGGAACTCGGGCCACAGCCGCGGGGAGCGGAACACCTCGTGGAAGTACTCGGGGTCCGTGTCGTAGGTCGCGAGCTTGCGCTTCACGCTCCGCTTGGAGTCGGCGACCTCCGCCTTGTAGTAGCGGATATCGGACCACTGCGGCATCGCCCGCCGGACGATCTCGTCCGGGAAGACCTTGTTCACCTTGTCGTCGGGCTCGAGGTCGAAGCAGGCCCGGACGTAGGCCGGTCCCGACAGCATGATCGCGGCCATGGAGCCGAGCGCCTGATTGCCCCAGCGACGGAACTTCTCGGTCAGGTAGAGGTAGTCCAGCGAAGCGATGTCGGGACGCCCATGGGCCTTCGCTCGCTCGTAGTACTGGTCGAAGACGCCCTCGAGGGCACCGTGCGAGGTCTCGGTGGCCAGCTTTCCGCGGAAGGCTCTCGACGCGTAGGCGACCGGGTGCGGGAGCTTGGCGAGGCGCTCGTAGTCACCCGGGCGGTGGTAGTAGTACCCGTGCATGATCTCGCCGCCGACGCCGCCGATGCTCAGGGCCGCGGATCGGCCCGGGATCCGCGTGTTCGACTTGATGTTGGTGGGGGCGGCGTCGCCGTCCCACATGGCGAAGGCGTTGGCGAAGCGCTCCTCGAGGGACATGGTGATCCCGCCGGGGGTCGGGATCGTCACGTCGTGCCGGATCTCCTGGTCGGAGTTCTCGGAGCCCGCGAAGGTCGCCATCAGCTCCTGGGCGATCTCGGCCTCCGCCTCGAGCGTTCCGAGAGTCATGACACGCGCGCTGCTGCCACCGCTCAACCAGATCGAGGACGTCATCCGCGAGTCGCGACCGCCGCTGAGATACAACGTGGGGGTCTTGACGCTCAGGGCATCGAGGTTGCGGGCGATGATGCGGGTCTGATCGATGACGCCGTCGTAGTCCGGCCGGTCGGGGCGCTGACCGACCAGCTCGGTGAGGTCGGTGTGCTCGCGGAAGCTGACGTCGCCGCTCGGACCGATGTCGAGACAGGTGGACTCCCGCAAGCGGCGGATGCCGCGGATCGGCGAGTCGTCGAGCATGAACCATCCCGCGAGCACATACCGTCCCACCGCCTCCCGATCGACCTCGGCGGGGCCGTCCAGGAAATGCGTGAGGATGCCGATGTGGTTGGAGGCGGCCACGAAATCGTCGGTGATGACGTAGTAGCAGCGGCCCAGCCCGAGGGTATCGGCCCAGACGCGCACCGAGCCGTCGGAGCTGCGATGGACGCCGAAGTGGTTGGGCAGGAGCCGGACCATCTCACCGCGTCGGACCATCGGGGCGAGCTCGTCCCAGTAGGTCTCCGCGGAGGTGTCGTGGTCGACGGGGATGGGCGGCTGGGAGACCGCGATGATCTCCGAGCCGTCCTTGTGCCAGGTGGAGGGCTTCCAGGCGCCCTCCATCCGGTCCGCGTTGAACAGGGCGACGCGACCGTCGGAGAACTGGTGGTCCACGGCCTCGCCGAAGACGGTTCGAGCGTCCTCGACGACCGCACGGAAGAGATGGGGAAGGCGCTCGCGTGCCGCCGAGTTCCGGGCGGCACAGACGAAGTTGATATTCACGGCGAAGGGTCCTTTCGTCGCTTGGAGCAGGGGAAGCGTCGGCCCCGATCGAGGCGTTGAAGGGTGGGCTGGCCTCAGTCGAGGCGCAGGCGGGTGTCGACGGAGGCGCGGGTATCGATCGGGAAGGTGAAGCCCACCGACCAGGTCGGCTCCATGGAGCGGTCCTGGCGCGAGCGCCATCCCCGCATCGGCTCGTCCTGGCCGCGCACTGGTTCGACCAGGGTGCCCGGACCGGCGATCGAGAGCCGGACGGTCCTGCCCTCCACGGTCGAGACGAAGACGACCTCCTCGCTGGTGGAGTCGAGCTGGAAATGGCCCGCCACGTTGAACCAGAGGGTTCCCTCGCGCGTCTCCGGGGACTGCGCGAACACGGAGTCCTTGATCAGGAGCTCCTCCCCCGGCGTGTAGACCACCCGGCGGCGGTGGATGTAGTCCGCGTGGTGGACGCGGGCGGAGAGGTCGAACACGCCGTCCTCGGTCCGGAGGCATTCACCCAGGCCGCTCCCGTAGGGCTTGCGGGTCCTGCGGTCCTGATCCTGCCCGTCCATCATCAACGTGTTGTGGGCCATGGTGCCCTCGACGTACTGCCGCTCGGGAGCTGCGTAGTAGAAGCCCTCACGGCGCAGCGGGGAATCGGGCGGCAGCAGGTCGCCGTAGCCGAAGCGCCCGCCGTCGGTGAGGATCTGCTGGCCCTTGTCGTACCAGACGACGTTGAGGTCGTCGGCGTGCTTGTGGGCCCGCGAGTGGAAGGCGGCGCTGAAAGCGAGATACCCGCTGTTCGCCAAGGTTCCGGGACCGTCGGGCTGCGGGGACCGCACGAAGGCGTAGCCGCCGTCGCCGTAGGCCGCCAGCTCCTGGGTGGGGCGTTCGCCCTCGGCTCCGTCGGAGAGCAGGTACTGCGTCTGGGGGTCGATCGACTGCGACTCGTCCTTGACGATCCGGGTCTCCGGGGAGTCCCCGAACTGGACGAGAGTGCCGTCGGGCTGGATCATCCACCCGAGCACGTGCGCCGCACGCTCGACCCGACCCTTGACCTCCTCGTCGTCGATGAGACCGTCGTTGACCGCGAGCTCGAAGGAGTTCAGCAGCATCCGGTGGTAATCGGGAGAGTGCTCGAGGTGGACACCGTCCGGTGCGAACTGCGACTCGGCCATCTGCGCGAGGCGAGCTCTCCCCTCGGTCCCTGTGACCCGTGCGTCCGGGAACATCCACGCGTACTTGGCGGCGTGGACCTGCGAGACCGCCGTGTAGAAGCCGTGGTTGTTGTTGGGGTTGAAGGCACGGTCCTGGTGCAGCTCGTCCAGATGCCAGGCGACCGCCTGAGCGAGGACGACGGCATCGTCGCGCAGCTCCGGGACGCGCGCGGCGCGCAGTGTGAGGGCGAGGAGCCGCGGTGTGCGCAGGGACTGCGACATGTCGTACCACGCCATCGGGTCGTCCTCGTCCTCGGCGGCCCGGTGGATCTCGATCCAGCCGACAGCGATGCGCACCGCCTCCCGGAGCCATTGGGCGTCCCCGGACTCGTCGTACGCCCGCAGCAGCGGATCCATGAACTCCCACGCGTGCAGGTGGAAGCCCCACGAGCGGTGCTCGTTCCCGTAGTGCGCCCAGTCCTCGATGCGTGCGACGGGGACCGGCTCGAACTTCGCGAAGCGCCAACCGGTCTCGAGGATCGACTCGGGGCTCTGGCGGATGTCCTGGATGGTGAACCAGCCCTTGAGGGCGGGCAGATCAGCGGTCGAGAGCTGCTCGAGGAGCTCACCGGGGTTCATGCCGCGCTGATCGAGGGCCAGCTCGGACTCGAGGTGCAGATTCTCCGGACCGTCGTAGCCCAGTTTCTTGTAGATGCGGTAGTACTCGTTCACGTTCCTGTCCCACGATCGATGGTTCCGGACCCAGCGAGCAGCCTTCTCGCCGAGCTCCTGGCGTCGTGCGGGATCGGCGATCAGCGCAGCGATCTTGAGGGCCAGGTCGTCCGCCGAACCGGCGCGGAAGGTCTCGACCGCACCGGACTGGTCGGCGATCTCTTGGAGGGCGCCGACATCGGAGAGGATCACGGAGCGCCCCGTGGAGAAGGCCTCGAAGGGCTTGAGAGGCGTCACCAGATCCGCGACCTTGGACTCCTTCCTCGGGACCACGAACAGATCGATCAGCCCGTAGTACCGCAGGATGTCCTCGTGCGGGACCCGCCCTGTGAAGAAGACGTTCTCGATCCCCTTCCGCTCGACGTGGGCCTTGAGGGTGTCCAGATAGTCGCCGTCACCCACCAGTAGCAGGCACATGGGCGTGGCCGACTGCACCGCGGCGAGGTGGTAGCCGTCGATGAGGGTGTCGATGCCCTCGTACTCCACGATCGAGGAGATGTACCCGACCACGACGGCGTCCTCGGGCAGCCCGATCTCCGCGGCCAGCTCCCGGTCCGCGTCCTGGACGGGGAAGTTCGCGGCTTCCACGGCGTTGGGGACGATCGAGACCTCTTCGCCGGCGATGCGACCGCCCGCCGACTCGAGGATGTGGTCACGCATTACCTCGGCGAGGGTGAAGACGTGATCGGGAAGGAGCCTCGCCATCTCCTCCGCATGCTTGCGCAGCTCGTAGGCCGCCGGCATGCCGTAGATGCTGAACATCATCTCGGCACCCTGGGTCCAGCTGTTCGCGGTGACGGTGCGCGAGAGCCACGACTCCTCCCAGAATCCGCGGGACTCGTAGACCGTGGGGATCCCGTACTTCTTGCCGACCACGCTGACGATCAGCGCGTTGAAGAAGTCCGACTGCGCGTGGAGGACGCTCGGGCGCACCTGCTGGACGAGCTCGGCGAGCCCGACCATGTTCACGCGCAGCCATTCGTCGATGAGCATCTCGTTGCGCTGAGGGCCCGGCAGCAGGAAGTAGTCGATGCCCTGGTGGGTGTACTGCTCGATGTTCTCGACCGTGCGATCGGTGATCCCGGCCTGACCGACGATCGCGATCGGGAGGCCCTGACGCGCCTGGGCGAGGGCCGTGTACTGGGTGCGCAGCGTATAGCCGGTCTGCGTCTCCGGGAGCACCCGGCCGACCATGTGGAGGATCGGGCCCTGGCGGTCGTGGGCCGTACCATCGGGGAGTTCGGTGGTGACGAGCGCGGGCTGGGAGAACAGGTCGATCTCGTGCTGGATCTTCGCCACGGCGTTCGCGTCGTTCTCGCGCTGCGACTTCTCGTGCACCTTGGTCACGACCGTCGACGCGAGATCCCAGTACCCGGCCGCACGGTAGAAGCGGTAGAGCGCCCGCAGGGTGGTCAGGCTCTGCTTGTCCACCACGTCGTAGTGCTCGATCAGCGGACGGAGCTGCAGGAACTCCTCGCGCTTGAGGTAGTCGGTGAAGAGGCGCGCGGCCTGGCTCTTCGTCAGAAGCGTCCGAGGATCACGGCCGAGCTGGATCGCCGATTCGAAGGACGTGCGCAAGGCGGTCTTCGTGGTCATGCGCACCTCCTTCACGCTCGCCTCGACGGAGTCCAGGAATCCTGCCGGCACGCGTGCACGGAGGGTCCTCAGGTCCTTGCGGATCGCTTCGAGGCGGGTCTTGCCAGCATCCTGACCGGAGCGGAGGCGCCGGACATCCTTCTGGAGCTCATCGGTGACGTGCTCTCCCCGATCGAGGCGGGCTCCCACCCCGTCGAGCCCCTGGGCAGCGACCACGAGGTCGGCGCGGATCCCGTCGACGCCGCGCGAGAGACCGTAGATCCGGTTCGCACCGTCCTCGATCCGCTCGTCATGACCGGAGATCCGTTCCTCGTGCCCGGTGAACAGCCCGGTGTGCTCGTCGAGGCGGTCGGACGCTGTCCCCAGCCCGTCGTCGAGCGCGTCGGTGCGGTCTCCCAGCGCCGCGGACCGTGTCTCGAGGTTCTTCGTGCGCGTCGCCAGCCGATCGTTGGCGGACGAGAAGTGGCCGACGACCTTCAGGACGACCACGCACAGGCCCACCACGAGCGCGATGCCGAGCAGGCCCGCGATGATCGCCACGATCCACGAGCCCAGCCCGGCCGCGACCGTCATCAGCACGAGGACGAGTATCGCCCCCGCGCCCCCGAGGATGGTCGCGTTGCGCAGCTTCGACCTCATCGCTCGCCTCCTGCTTTCGGCTTCTCAGTGGTCACGGTCGTCCCTCCCGGTCAGATGTCTCAGGCCGTGTGCCCGCGGAAGTCCTCCGGCTGACCGGCCGTGCCGAACTTCCATCGGATCGCCTCCACGGTGCGGCGTGCTGCGTCCCCGTCGCCGTAGGGGTTCACCGCGTTCGCCATCGCGGAGTACGCCTCGGGGGAATCGAGCAGGAGCGAGACCTCGTCGACCAGGCGCTGGCGGTGCGTGCCGATCAGCTTGACGGTCCCGGCGACCACGGCCTCCGGCCGCTCGGTGTTCTCGCGCATCACGAGAACGGGCTTGCCGAGGCTGGGAGCCTCTTCCTGCACGCCGCCGGAGTCCGTGAGCACGATGTCGGCCAGGCTGAGAGCCCGCGTGAACTGCGCATAGGCCAAGGGCTCGATGAGCACGACGTTGTCCAGGCCCTCCACCGCAGGCTTGATGGCGGAGCGGACCTTCGGGTTCTTGTGGATCGGGAACACGATCGTCAGCGCCGGGTACTTCGCGGCGAGGTCCGCCACCGCCGTGCCGATGTCCTCCATCGCCGTGCCGAGGTTCTCCCGCCGGTGCGCCGTGACCAGCAGGACCGGGCCGATGTTCCCAGCAGCCTTCTTCTGCTGCAGCTCCTCGAGCCGCGGGTCGTCGAAGGTCACGTCCACGTTCCGGGTCGCGAAGAGCAAGGTATCGATCACGCTGTTGCCCGTGATGACGATGTCGTTCTCGCTGACGTCCTCCCGGGTCAGGTTCGCCTTGCTGGTCGAGGTCGGCGCCAGGTGCAGAGCGGCGATCTGGCTGGTGAGCTTGCGGTTCGCCTCCTCGGGGAAGGGCGAGTTGATGTCACCCGAGCGCAATCCCGCCTCGAGGTGCACCACGGGGATCTGGCGGTTGAACGACGCCACGGCCGCACCCATCACGGTGGACGTGTCGCCCTGGACGATCACGGCGTCGGGCTGTTCCTTCTCCAGGATCTCGTCGACCCCGGAGATCACCTTGGCCACGATCCCGTTCAGGCTCTGGCCGGCGCTCATGATGTCCATGTCGTGATCTGGCACGATGCCGAACATGGTGTTGACCTGGTCGAGCATCTCGCGGTGCTGGCCCGTGACGACGATGATGTTCTGGAGATCGTCGGCGTTCTCGATCGCCTTGATGATCGGGGCGACCTTGATCGCCTCGGGCCGGGTGCCATAGATCGTCATGATGTTCTTGGCCATGGGGAGCTCCATCTTCAGGGGGCAGGGGGGATTTCAGGTCGGGTCGTCCGGAAGGACCGTGGAGGGGAAGGTCTTGCGCGGCGAGAGATGCGTTCGGTCGTAGACCCGGGTGAACGGGTCCGGCTCGAACTCCAGGGCGTCGGCGGACGCGCCGCCGGCCGTGGACGCCGCCTCCTCGGAGGAGACGGGGAAGAGCCTCTCGGCCCGGCGCTGCGCCTCTCCTTCGAGGAGGGCGTCGCGGAGCAGGCCTGCGGCCTTCTCCTCCTTGCCCTGGGCCAGGTTGTGGGCGAACCAGCGGTACTTGCGTGCGACCTCGACGGCATCGCCGTCGAGCACGACCTGGCCGCGCTCCATCCAGATCGCACGGGAGCACATGTTCTCGATCGTCTGGGCCGCATGGTTGACCAGGAAAACGGTGCCCGCCTTCTCCAGCAGCCGATCCATCGCCTTCTTCGATCGCTCCGCGAAGGTGGCGTCACCGGTCGCGAGCGCTTCATCGATCATGAGGATCGACGGATCCGCCGCCAGGGAGATGGCGAACTTCAGCCGCGACCCCATGCCCGAGGAGTAGGTCTTCATGGGGAGGTCGATCGCCTCGCCCAGGGCGGAGAGCTCGACCACGTTCTCGAAGACATCCTCCGCCTGGTCCGGGGTGAGACCCATGGCCAGCGCGCCGAGCTTCACGTTCTCGGCCCCCGTGAGCTCGGGGATCATGGCGGCACTCACGCCCAGCAGCACCGGGCGGGAGGTCGTCAGGACCGTTCCCGAGCTGGGCGACTCGAGACCGGCCAGGGTGCGCAGCAAGGTCGACTTCCCGGAGCCGTTGCGCCCGATGATGCCGATGAACTCTCCCGAGCGGGCCGCGAAGGAGACCCCCCGCAACGCCGCAACGCTCACCATCTGCTTGCGCTGGAGCTTGCCGCGGAGACCGGAGCGGGGAGTGCGGTCCGTGCGCAGGACCTTGTACCGCATCCGGACGTTGTCTGCGACGACCGTCACCGGCGAGTCCGCGGGCGCCTCCCACCGCTGGTCGTCGGCCGCGATGGCGTCGTCGATCCGGGCTGCGCTCTCGTCACTGTCCGCCGCCATAGCTCGCCTCCCCTCTCCAGAAGAAGAGGAACCCGAAGAGCAGGAAGCCGAAGGCCCAACCGCTGAGGATCAGCCAGGATTCCAGCGGCGGCACCCCGCCGTCCATGAGCACCTGCCGATACATCTTGATCATCTGATAGATCGGATTGGCCTGTACGACCGCATTCACCGTCGGGTTGTCCAGGAACCGCTCGATCGGGAAGATCACGCCGGAGCTGTACATCAGGAACCGCCCCACCACGGTCATGAACTGGCTGATGTCCGGGATCAGGAAGCCCAGGCGCGAAACGACGAGGTTGATGCCCAGATTCAGGACGAACTGGAGCACATAGATGGGGATGATCAGCAACCAGCTGATCCGCGGAAGCTCATGGGGCGGGATCAGCATGATCATCACCAGCACGACGCCGATCGTGTACTGCATCTGCAGCATGTCGCGCAGCTCCGCCGAGAGCGGCAGAGATGCCCGGGGGAAGGAGAAGGCTCGGATCATCGGTCTGCCGGACTGCAAGGTGCTCGTGCCCTGGCTGACGCTCCGCATGGTCGAGCGGAACATGAGGATGCCGATCACGACGTACGCCGCGAAGTTGTCCACGCCTCGGGACATGTTCAGGACGAGACCGAAGACCACGAAGTAGAGCGCAGCATCCAGCATCGGACGCAGAACGAGCCACACGCTGCCCAGATGGTTGCGACTGTTCTGCGTCGACACCCGGTGGCGAGCATCGGTCCAGATGAAATGCCGACGCTGCCACAGCTGCGCCAGGTACTCGCCGAGGTCAGGACGGACGCCGACGGGAGTGAGGCCCTCGGCCTGGAGCCCCCGCGCCTCGAGCCGGCTCATGACCTGCTGGGCGGCCTTGGGATCATTGGCCATCCGCGTCACCTCCTCCGCGACTGTTCAGGATCTGCTCGTACACCACGCGGTATCGTCTCACCTGTTCGGACCAGGAGCGCTTTCGCGCCATCGTCCGGCCCACCGCACTCTCCGCGACGGCGTCCCCGTCGTCCAGCAGGGCGTGGGAGATCGCACGTGCCAGATCCGCCGGCGATCCCGGTTCGACGAATCGTGCGCACGCCGTGCCCTGGTCCGTCGTGAGGACCTCGCGCAGCGCCGGAAGGTCCGAGACGATCAGCGGCCGGCCCAGGGCCAGCGCTTCGATCGGCTTCTGCGGCGTGACCAGCCGCGATACCGCGAGATCCTGCCGCGGAACGATGACCGTGTCGAGTGCTTCCACCCACCGGCGCGCGCTCTCGCGCGGCACTCGCCCGGGGAGGTGGACACGGTCGCTGATGCCGAGTTCCTCAGCCAGGGAGACCAGGCCGGGACGCGCCGTGCCGTCGCCGACGAGGACGACGTGGACCCTGTCGCGCATCTCCCACGGCACCGTCTCGTCCCCCGTGAGCACCGCCACAGCCCGCAGCAGGACGTCGAAGCCTTCGTACTCCACGAGCGCGCTGGCCGCGCCGACCAGAAAGGCGTCCTCGGGGACGCCCGCGCTCCGGTCCAGCCCGACGGATGTCCTGGCCGTCGCAGGGTCGACGCCGTCCTCGAAGAGCGAGTCGTCGACCCCGTTGGGGACCAGGGTGATCTCGCGGTCGTCCACGCCCCGTGCGACGAGCTCGTCGGCCATGGTGCGCGAGAGGGTGACGACCGCGTCGGCATCGCTCGCCAGTTCGGCCTCGCGAGCCGCGATCAGGGCGGCCTTCTCGGATTTCTCGGCCGAGCGGCGACCCTCCAGCGTGCTGTGCGAGGCCACCCAGGTCTGCTCCATCAGTCCCCGGACCTCGAGCACCCAGGGCAGTCCCCTCGCCCGCGCGACGGTCTGTGCGACCAGGGCGTTGAGATAGTTCGTCGTGGCGTGGAGGACATCGGGGCGGAACTCGTCCACGAGGCGCAGCGCCACGTCGATCTCGTGCTGCAGGCGCTCGCTCTGGGTCTGCGGCAGAGCGGCGGGCAACGACCGGAGGTAGCGGATCCCGTCGACGACGTCCTCGTCCCGGGCCGCGAGCATCCCGACCATCACCGGGTAGCCCGTGCGGGTCAGGGCGATCGAGTCGACGTCGCTCTCACGCAAAGCGGTCAGGATGCGGTGGCTGCGCAGGGAGTACCCGGATTGGGTGTGCGGCAGAGAATTGGTCAGCAGGTGCAGGGCCCGCAGGGGACGGCCGCCGGGGCCCTCGGGCCGCTCCTCCGGATCGGGTGAGCGGTCCGTCGGCATCCGGAAGCCCGGCTCGAGCAGCTGCAGCTCGCTGTGCAGGCGTCGGGCGTACCGAGATCCTCCCGCACCGGAGCTCTCGAGGATGTCGACGGCCCGGTGCAGATCGCCTCGCGCCCAGGCCGCGCGTGCTCTGGTCGTCGCCGGGGTGGCCGCCGAGAGCAGGTCGGGTCGGTCCAGCAGCACCGCGACCTCACCCGAGAGCCGCGAGAGCGCTCGTGCGTCCGCATCGTCGGCCTTGTCGAGGAGGGCTTCTGCGATGTCGTGCCGCCCGGCCATCAGCGAGCCGAGCGAGCCGAGCCCGGGGAAACGGCCCGAGAGCTGCTGGAGGGCCCGTCCCAGCCCGATCCGAAGGGAGAAGGGCAAGCGGCGGCTCACCTGGATCGCGAACAGGGCCGGGTCGTCGGCGAGATGCTGGAGTCCGGCCTGCAGGAGGAGCCGGACGTTCCGCGTCAGCTCGCGGCGCCTTCCCCCGGTCAGCTGCGGAGCCGGAGGTCGCCGATGATCCGTGTTCACCGGACCGAGGGTATCTGTCACGCTGACCGTCTCCCACCACAGGGCCGTGAGCCGCGTCGCGTCGACGCGACGCGAGGCCGGCGAGACGCTCCCGCGCTCGTCGGGCCCGACGCGTCCCGGACGCGGTCGGTCACGCAGCCGCGCTCCACAGCTGGGAGCGGACTCGTTCAAGGGCTCCGACGTGGTCCGGGAGCGCGTCGAGCAGGTAGGCCTTGTTCAGGTTGGACTCGTGCATCGCATTGCCGTCCCCGGCGCCGACCGCCTTCTCGATGTCCGCCATGGCATCGTGAGTGAACCACCGCTGCCAGGCCGTGCGCTCGTGGATCAGATGCTCCATCGACCCGGGCGAGGTCTGCCATGTTCGCATGCCCTGGACGCGACCCGATCTCTTGGAGTCCTCCGGGGACGCCTTGAAGTACCGGATGCTCTCCCACTCCGGGATGAGGGCGCGCGACATCGCTTTCTGCATCACCTTGTCGAGGCGCTGTTCCGGGGTCAGGTCGATCCCTGCTCGCACGAACACCGGGTTGAGCAGGAGGACGAAGGAGGCGGAGCTGAGCTGCGCGTTGATCCAGCGGCGGAACTTCGAGTGCATCTGAAACACGTTGAGCGCGGTCGCGTCCTCGTGGCCGAGTGAGCGGGTGAAGGCCTTCTGGTTCTCGATGAACTGCAGGGTCGAGACCCGGGATTCCGGGGTGTTCACCTTCCCGGCGAAGGCTCGCCCTACCCGGTCGACCGGATGCTCCATGGCGCGGGCCGCCTCGAGCATCTTCGGCGTCGAGTAGTAGATGCCGTGCATGACCTCGCCGTTCGCCCCGCCGATCGTCAGGCGGGAGCGGGCCGGTGGGCGGTTGATGGGAGCCTTGAGATTCCCGGGGGCGAAGTCTCCGTCCCACAGGAGCAGACCCTTGGTGAGGCGGTCCTCGATCGAGAAGTTCGAGACCCGACCGGGGTTGGGGTAGGTGACGCGGTGCGTGACGCCCCGTGCCTCCAGTGCACCGTCACGATCGATCGCCGCGAGGAGTTCTTCGGCGACGTCGACCTCCCCCTGCAGCGTCCCGACCGTCTGGAGCGACGCCGGTTTGCCGCCGGCGAGCCAGGCAGCGGCCGTCACGCGGGAGTCCTGGCCTCCGGAGAGGTGGACCGTCGGCGCCTGCACGGCGATGTCGCCGATGTTCGAGGTGAGGACGGCCATCGAGGCCGCGACCGCGTCGTAGTCCGGCTGCTGCTCCCGGTAGCCGTAGAACTCCTCGTCGGAGGCATAGCGTCGACGGGAGACCTCGTCACGGATGCCGACGGCGATGACCTCGGCCGGGCCGAGGCGGCGGACCTCGGCGACCGGGGAATGGTCCTCGGGCCAGAAGCCGACCTGGGCGAGCAGATCGGCGCCGTAGACGTCCACCTCCAGAGGGCGGGAGGAGAAGAGGGAGAGCATCCCGATGTGGTTACCCACCGCGACGAAGTCCTGGTTCTGGACGACATAGGCCCGCCCGAAGCCGAACACGTCGTTCCAGGCCTCGAGCCCGCCGTCGTCCCACAGCGAGGCCCCGAAGTATCCTGGCTGCACCGTCCGTCGCCCGCGGTCCTCCCGCAGAGCGGAGCGCGCCCAGCGTTCCCATCCCGATCCCGGGATCTCCTCCGTGTAGGAGACCGGGGGCTGCGAGAGCGAGAGCACGCCGTGCTCGTCGTGGAGCCACGTCGGGGCATTCCACGTGCCCTCGACGGCGCGGGCGTTGAGCACGGCTCTGCGATCGGTCACCTCGGTCGATGCGTTGGTGACGTCGTACGCCTCGCCCCCGAGACGGCACGCCTCGTCCCAGACCCGGGGAAGCAGCCGGCGGCCCCGATCGGAGATCGCAGCTACGGCGAGGGTGATGTTCACGATCGATCAAAGGCCTTTCGTGCGGTGTCGATACCCATGTTTCACAGGTACCGGTCAGGAACAGCGAACAGTCTGCCTGAACTGTGCGGCCAGGCGGTAACTCTGCCCCCGGTTTCCCGCGCCCTCACCGCTCGATCGCCCCGGCGACCCGCTCCCGCAGCTCGATGAACTCCGGCAGGCGGCGCATCTCCTCACCCAGGGTGCGGCCGGCCTGGGCGGACAGCGTGACGTCCTGGTCGAGCACCACCCGACCGGGGCGGGCGCTCATCACCAGCACGCGGTCGCCGAGGAACACGGCCTCGTCCACGTCGTGGGTGATGAAGAAGACGGTGCGGTGCTCGGTGCGCTGCAGCTGGAGCACGTCGGCCTGCAGGCGGGAACGGGTGATCGCGTCGAGGGCCCCGAAGGGCTCGTCCATGAGGATCACGTCGGTCTCGTTGGCCAGCACGCGGGCGATCTGCGCTCGCTGCTGCATGCCGCCGGAGAGCTCATAGGGGCGGGTGTCGCCGAAGTCCCCCAGTCCCACCATCTCGAGGTACTCCTGCGCCTTCTGGCGGCGCTGCTTCTTGCCCACCTTGCGGATCCGCATGCCCAGGGCCACGTTCTCGCGCACCGTGAACCAGGGGTAGAGGTTGGGCTGCTGGAACACCACGCCGCGCTCGGAGCCGGGGCCGGTGATCTTCTGGTCGCGGTAGCGGGCCGTGCCGCCGGTGGGGTCCAGGAAGCCGGCGATGATCTTCAGCAGGGTCGTCTTGCCGCAGCCGGAGGGGCCCACCACGCACACGAACTGGCCTTCGGGGATGTGCAGGTCGGTCTCGGCCAGGGCGTGGACCACGTCCCCGGAGTCGGTGATGTAGCGCTGGGAGATGGCCTCGAGGGAGACGACGGGCTCGCTGGCGGCGGGCCCGGTCGCGGAATCGGTCGCGGTCTCGGCCTGGGTGAGGTCGGGCGCCGAGCTGTCGGTCCCGGGGGGCTGCGGGGCGGGGCTGTCGGTCACGGGGCGACCTCCTCGATCGCGTCGGCGTAGGGCATCTGCTCGTACACCTCGTCCTCGGCGAGCGCGTCGATCTCGCGCTGCTGCTCGAGGAACTCTGCGGTGCCGGCGAACGCGGTGGAGAGCCCGTCTCCGCCGAAGAACTCCTCGCCGGCGAGCTCCTCGAGGGTGGGGAACTCGTAGCCGTCCAGGAGCTTGCTCGCCTCCTCGGGGCTGATGCCGAGCTGGACGCCGATGGAGACGGCGGCGGCCTCCGGATCATCGTTCATGATCCGATTGCCCTCGGCCTGCGCCAGGGTCCACATCCGCAGGAAGTCGGGGTTGTCCTCGATGAAGGCGGTGGTGCCGGCGATCAGGTCGAAGGTGGGGGCGCCCAGGCCGGCGCTGTCCTCGCTGGAGAGGATCGGGTGGCCGGTCTCGACCAGCTGGGTGAGGGTGGGCTCCCAGACCCAGGCGGCGTCGATCTCGTCGCGCTGCCAGGCGGCGAGGATCGCGTCGGTGGCGAGGTTGATGACGCGCACCTCGCCGGTGAGCCCCGCCTCCCCCAGCGCCGTCAGCAGCGAGTAGTGGGCGGTGGAGCCGAAGGGCACGGCGATCGTCTTGCCCGAGAGGTCCTCGAGCGTCTCGACGTCGGGGTCCTTGGCGATGAGGGACTCCGCGGCGCCGATGACGTCGCTGATCCAGATCACCTTGATGTCCTTGCTCAGCGGCGGGGAGGCGGACTTCACCGCGGGGCTCGAGCCCACCTGGGAGATGTCCACGGAGTCGGAGCCGAAGGCCTGGATCACGTCTCCCCCGGAGTTCATCTTCATCCAGGTGATGTCCGCATTCGGCATGCAGGTCTCGAGCAGTTCGAGGTCCTTGACCACCAGGTCCCCGTTGGGGATGGCCTGCCAGGCGATGCGGGCCGACGTGGTGATAGAGGGGTCGGGTTCGACGGGGCAGGGGACGGAGCCCTCGAAGTTGTCGGGGTGGCTGGTGCGGCCGGACTGCACGCATCCGCTCAGGGCCAGCACCAGGCCGAGCGTGGCGGCGGCCAGGCGCAGTGCGGCCGCGCGGGGCCGGGGTGCGCTGAGGTTCGTCGTGGGGCTCATGGCGCTCAGGCCTTTCCGTACCAGGGGGTCAGACGGTTCCCGACCAGTCGGATGCAGCCGTCGAGGGCGACCGCCACCAGCCCGATGACGATGATGCACGCGATCGTGAGGTCCGTGTTCAAGCGGGTGCCGGAGATGTAGGCGAGGCCGCCGATGCCGGGGATGCCGTTGTTCAGCTCGGCGGCGACCACGGTGGTCCAGGCGAAGCCGATGGCCAGGCGCACGCCGGAGAGGATCGAGGCGGTCGCGGCCGGCAGCACCACGAAGCGGCCGATCCCCGTCGGACCGGCGCCCATGGACCGGGCGGCAAGGACGTAGTCCTCGCGCACCCCGCGCACCCCGTCGATGGTGGCGATGACGATCGGCGGGAACGCCGCCAGGAACAGCAGCAGGTACTTCGAGGTGTCGCCGATGCCGACCCACACGATGATCAGCCCGATGTAGCCCAGCGGGGGCAGGGCGCGCAGGAAGTTCAGGTACGGGGCCAGCGCCGTGTTGGCCGGTTCCCACATGCTCATGAGGAAGCCCAGCAGGATGCCGCAGACGGCACCGAGGGCGACGCCCACGCCGATGCGCTGCAGGGAGGCGACCAGGTGCTCCCACAGATAGTAGTTCTGCACGCCGCAGACGGTGCGTCCGGTGCTCTCGTCGATGACCTGGCAGCGGTTCGCGTCGACGAACGCGCCGAGCACGGCCTGGGGGCTGGGCAGGTAGAGCGGGTCGACGAGCTTGATCGCGGTGATCAGCCACCACAGGGCGATCACGCCGACCAGCACCCCGGCCTGCAGCAGACGGGCGCGCATCCTGCGGCGGGAGCGGCCGCGGCGGGCGGCCTTCGCCACCCGGTGCGAATGCGCTCGGTCGTCCTCGGACCCGGGACCGGTCGCCGCAGAGGCAGGCTCGGTCGCCGTCGCGTCGTTGCTCATGGACCGCTTCCGTTCCTCGATCGTCTCGCCGGTGCGCAGGGTGGACAGTACCGCACCGGTCCCGGCCACCCCAGGGCTCGCCGGCGCGGCCTCCCCGAGTATCCGTCGACGGACAGCGCTTTCGCCCGCGCGGACCGCTGATCGTTACCTGATAGTTCTCTCCCAGGGAGCGGGCGGGATGCGCGGGCGAAGGATCAGGCGAGTACGGTCCCCCTCGACGACGACCACAATGCGCTCCACGCCACGGCACCCCGGTGTGCCCGCGACGGGGCGGCGAGGAGATCCCGCGTGTCCGCTCTGTTCGGCCTGTCCCTCATCGGCGCCTTCTGCCTGCTCGGGATGGCGGTGCGGCGGTGGATCCCCGCCTTCCGCACCAACATGGTCCCCGCCTTCGTGATCGCCGGGTTCCTCGGCGCGATCGCCATGAACGTCGGCCTCTCCGGGGTGCTCGAGGGCGTGGACAGCGACCTGTTCGCGCAGCTGACCGCGGTGCTGTTCACCCTGTCGTTCATCTCCATCGGCCTGACCCCGCCGCCGGCGTCGACCAAGACCGACGGCGGGAAGACCCAGAAGGTGCTGCTGCGCGGCGCGTGGGCGATGGGACTGACCTGGACCTTCGTCTTCGCCGTGCAAGCGCTCGTGGGGGTGGCCGTGGTCGCCACCACCGGGCGCTTCGGCGGCATGGACACGATCTACGGCTTCATGATCCCGTTCGCCTTCGCCCAGGGCCCCGGGCAGGCCGTCACCTTCGCCGGCATCTTCGAGCAGCAGGGCTGGGAGAACGCGGTCGACGTCGGCCTCGCCTTCGCCTCCGCCGGCTTCGCCGCCGCCTTGCTGGTGGGCATCCCCCTGGCCAAGTGGGGTATGAGCCGAGGGCTCGCCACCCACTCGATGGGCATCTCCGACTCCGTGAGCAAGGGCTACTTCCGCCAGGACGAGGAGACGGAGTCGATGGGCACCGAGACCACCTTCTCGGGCAACATCGACACCCTCACCGTCCACGCCGCCATGATGGGCGCGGCCTACGTCCTCGCGCACGGGCTGGCCTGGGTCTTCAGCCATCTCCCCGGATTCATCGGCGACACCATCAGCGGCATGATGTTCATGAACGGCCTGCTCGCCGCCTACTTCATCCGCTGGGTGATGCGGAAGCTGCAGGTCGAGCACCTGCTGGACCGCCAGATGCAGGCCAAGATCACCGGCGTCACCACCGACTACGTGGTGGTCGCCTCCTTCATGGCCGTCCAGGCCGCCGTGGTCGCCGCCTGGCTGGTGCCGATCCTCGCGGCCGTCGTGCTCGTCGTCGTGGTCACGGTGGCGCTGGTGTTCTTCCTCGGCCAGCGCTACGGCAGCGACCACGACTTCGAGCGCACCATGGGCATGTTCGGCACCCTGACCGGCACCACCCCGACGGGGCTGGCTCTGGTGCGGATCCTGGACCCGCGCATGCGCACCACCACCATGGCGGAGATGGGGCTGATGAACCTGCCCGAGATGCTCTACATCCCCGCCATGCTCACGATCTCCGCCGCGTTCGCCGGGGAGGTGGGGGTGCTCGGCGCCGTCGGCATCATGGCCGCACTGACGGCTGCGTACTTCGTGATCATGCTGATCACCCGCTGCTTCGGAAAGCGCACCTGGACACTGGGCGGGACGGGCGACCAGCCCGAGGAGGAGGAAGAGCGCTCCACCTTGGAGTCGGCGGTGGAGTGAGAGACGACCCCGGCACGTGCCGGGGCGGACCGAGCTGCTCGCCCACCGCCGCTCCTGCACTCGCGCTCAACCCGCTTTTCGCGTCCCTCGCGTCCCCGAGCTCTCGGCGACACACGCCAGGCCGTCGAAGCTCTCGAACGCCGGCTGCTCGAGGAAGTAGTCGGCCATCCTCATGCGGGTGAAGCGCGCAGCGTCGGTCACCGACGGAGCTGCCCTGCGCAGGTCGGCCAGCGTCCACGGGGCATCACCGGCGAAGGCGGACTCCACGCAGTCCGGCTCCGGCCCCGGCTGCGGGGATTGCTGGAACGGGAACGCCCCGGACCCATCCAGCGCCGCCCCGTCGGTGACGGTGGTCCGCCCTCCGCGGGCCGTGAGTCCGATCGACCGGTACTCATCGCCCAGGGCGGCTGCCAGGTGGTACCCCGCCGGGTAGAGCAGCTGGCCGTCCTCGGCGCGTTCCGGCGTCTTCTTGATGTGCCAGTTGTGGGCGGCGAGGACGATCTTGGCCGACGGGTCCGACTCGAGCAGCCGCAGCACCGACTCCGCCAGGTAGACGTCACGGAAGGTGGAGGCGTTCCCCATGTCTTCGCTGAGGAATGCCCGATGCACCTGGTCGAGGAGCCACGCACCGCGCAAATGATGCATGACCTCGGCGTGCTCGGCCTGCTGGCCGGTCGCATGGTGGTGGCTGGCCATCCGTTGTGACCGCGCCACCAGCTCGCTGAGTGCACCGGTCACCGCATCACGATCGTGCTCCGGGAGGGTCGCGTAGGCGGCCAGCGCCATGGTCGCAAGCGGCAGGTCGTAGTGCGCGACGAGCTCGATCGCGCGCTCCAGTGCCGCTGCGGATCCGGGGTCCAGCTCCCGCATATACGGCGCGACGCGCTCCAGGGCGGGCATGGGAGACCCGATCGAGCCGGGCAGATCCGTTCCGACGCAGTGCACCGCGAGTTCCTCGCGCGCATTCCGTGCCCGCATCCATCGGAGGGTCTCGTGCATCTCGGGCGCATCGCCCAGCGACATCGCGATCCCCTCGGAAGCGACTCGCTCGACGTCGCCGGGACCGCCGGCGACCCAGTCGGCGACGATCTCGGCCTCCGTGAAAGGAGCTTCGAGCGCGAGCATCGTGAAGCCGCGCCGCTCGACGAGGTATCGCAGCAGGCGGTGCCGGATCCGATAGAACTCCGAGATGTGGTGGGAACTCTCGCCGAGTGCCACCACCCGCGCGTCGCCGACGAGGTCGGCGACGGGCTCGAGCTCATCGAGGGGAGCGTCGGGATCGAGGTATCTCTGGGGTGCGCCGTGCTCGGCCAGCCACTCGGACAAGTGCATCGTGGCCCCGTTCGTCATCGGCCACCTCCTCATGATCGATTCCGACGAAAAGCCGGCTCCCGGTCGCGGCCACCGGCGGGTTCCGGCACCACGTAGGCGTACGCTGTATACGTAACGTACGTTATGGCAGATCAACCCGGAGGGTCAATGCCTCGACCGAAGTCCCACACCCTCACTGACGTCACCACGGCGGCGCTGACCGTGCTCGACCAGGACGGGTACGCCGCCCTGTCGATGCGCGCCGTCGCCCGGGAGCTCGGCGTGAGCCCCATGGCGCTGTACCGCTATGTCGCCGACCGCGACGAGCTGGAACGTCTGGTCGCCGACCGGATCCTGGAGCCACTCGTGCAAGAGGTGGATGCCGGGCCCTGGCAACACCGGATCGCCGTGCTCGCCGACCGCCTTCGTGCAGCGGCCGGAGCGCACCCCGAGGCCGTTCCCCTGCTGCTTCGGCACCGACACGACACCCTGAACTCCGTGCGTTGGATCGAGACGATGCTCGCCGTCCTCGCCGAGGCGGGTTTCCACAGCGCTGGCCGCGTCCTGGCGCAGCGGGCGATCGTGCATCATGTTCTCGGTGCCATCCAGGCTCAACAGCTGAGCCCGTTGGACGGCGCGGGAACCGCGTCGCTGGCCGAGCTGCCGCCTGCAGAGTTCCCGCACCTGGCCGCGACAGCGAGCATCGCCCGCGGGATGGACCCGGACGACGAGTTCCACCGGGGACTGGCGAGTCTCTTGGAGGGCTTGCGCCGGGAAGCGGGATCGCCGACGACCCCGCCCCCTGCATGAGATGGATGGCGCACCTCGCCGTGCTGGCTCTGGTGGCCGACCGCGGGTGCCCCCTGACTCAGGTGCTCCGCAGCTGGGCACGCCCGAGGTCGCTCAGCTCGGTGATCGAGCGCGACCCCTTGGGGAAGAGCGACCCCGTCATCACCCGGTGCAGGCCGGGGAGCTTCATCGCCCGGAATCCCCAGCGCCGAAGCAGGAGGGTCCGGGTCGATCTCGGCAGGAACACCTCGATCACCCGGTCGCGGGCCGCGTCCTGGATACCCGTCGCGACCGGTCGCCACCGCCGCTCGTACTCCGCCAGGGCCTCCGGCACCAGGGCGCCCGTCGCGAGCATCTCCGTCAACAGGTGTGCTCCGGCGATCCCCAGCGACGCGCCCTGTCCGGCGACCAGCGAGACCGCATACGCCGCGTCGCCCACCAGGGCCACGCGGGAGTCGGTCCAACGCGGCATGAGGATCTGGGCGACCTGGTCGTAGTACATCTCGCGCGAGGGTGGGCATCGGGACAGGACGCGGTCCGCGAGCTCACCGAGGCCGGCGAACTCTCCGCGCACCTCCTCGCGAGCATCGTCCGGTGCGCGCTCTGCGTCGGTCCTGTGCACCGTGAAGGCGGCGACCCGACCCTCGCCGAGCCCATAGAGACCCAGCTGGCGGTCGAGCGACTCCGTGAGCACGAACTGTCCGCGGACCTGCTCGAAGACCTCCTGGTCCTCGACCACGAACGCGCTGGTGTGCATCCCCAGGTCACGCAAGTAGTCCGACTCCGGACCGAACACCTGGGAGCGGATGCGCGAGTGGATGCCGTCGGCGCCGACGATCAGATCGACCTCGATCACCGTGCCGTCCGAGAGCACCGCGGCGTCGTCGATGATCTGTTCGACGCTGAGCCCGTAACGCAAGTCCACCCCGGCGCCGAGCGCCTCCCGCAGCAGCTCCTCCAGCGCCGGGCGCATGATGCTCACGATCTGCCCCTCGAGAGCTTTCACGAAGATCTCGTAGTCGAGGCTGACCGTCGTGCGCCCCCGGTCATCGATGTACCGGAACTCGCGCACCGGGCTCGCCAGTCGCCGCAGCTGCGGCTCCAGTCCCATGGCCGTGACGGCGTCGAACCCGGGGCCGGAGAAGTCGATCATGTAGCCGTGGCGGCGCGGCCCGGGGGCGCGTTCGACGAGGGTGACGTCCCAGCCGTGGTGGTTCAGGCGTCCGGCGAGGGCCAGGCCCGCGATGCCGGCGCCGCAGATCAGGGCTTTCATGCGTGCCCGCCGTCCCGGTCGGGGTGGATGATCCCGCGCAGCAGCGCGAGGGCATCGTCGGTCGGGAGCTCGGGGTCCAGGCCTTTCTGGAGGGCGATGCCGTCCAGGGCGGCGAGGGTCACCAGGGCCGTCGCGCCGGGAGCGGGGTTCCCGGCTCGAGCCAGGGCCGATTCCAGCGCGCTGCGGAAGCGTGCCAGTTCCGCGACCAGCTGCTCGTTCAGCACGGGATCGCGGGTGGCGGCGAGGTAGGTCTCGACCACCAGGAGCGAGGTGGCGTCGGCGCCGTCGAAGTGGTCGAGCAGGGACAGGAGCTCCTCCGTCGGATCCCTCTGTTCGCTGAGCTGCGCGCCGGCCTCCTCGAGGAGCCGGCTCACACGCGACATCGCCGCCTGCCGCAGCAGCGCCTGGACGGACTCGAAATGGTAGTGCACCAGGCCCGAGCGGATCCCGGCGTGGTCGGCGAGACGCCGCGTGGTCACAGCGTTCCAGCCGTGCTCGGCGATCAGTTCGGCGGCAGCCTCCAGCAGCCGGGCGCGGGCCGCCCGGCCGCGCTCGGTGCTGGTCGACGGCGGCGCATCCATGGATTGGGCGTTCGCATTGGTCATACGCCCAATATGAGTGCGTGCGACTCACCTCGTCAAGGGACCGGACCCCCTTTCCCCTCCGCGCCGAGGGCCGCCCCTCGTGACGCGCGGCTCCGGGATCTCTCGACCACACCTCGGCTCACCAGGCGCGTAGCACCGGCCCCGTGACACGATCGGCGGCACCCAGTCGACGACGCGAAGGACCCTCACCGTGGAGACGCTCTACCACTCCGGCCGCATCCTGACGATGGTCGATCAGGACGACTCCCCCGAGGCGGTGATCGTCCGCGACGGACTGATTGCCTTCGTCGGCGACCTGGACCGGGCGCGCGACCTGCTCGGTGGCGGCGCCGAGGAAGTGGATCTGGCCGGGCGCGCCCTGATGCCCTCGTTCATCGATTCCCACGGGCACCTGCTCCAGCACGGGGCGCTGGCCGCGCTGGTGGACCTCGAGCACGCCACCTCCGTCGCCGAGATCATCGCCGCCTTCCGCGAGCGCCTGGCGCAGCGCGACCCGTCGGACACCTCACCGCTGATCGGCGCGAAGTACGACCCGAACCTGCTGGCCGAAGGACGCCACCCCACCCGGGACGACCTCGACCAGATCTCCACCGCGATCCCGGTGTTCGCGCTGCACCGCAGCATGCACGTCGCCGTCGGCAACTCGGTACTGGTCGATGGAGCCGGACTCATCGCCCAGACGCCCGATCCCGAGGGAGGACGCTTCGGTCGCAGTCCCGACGGCACGCCCGACGGGTACGTCGAGGAGCATCCCGCGATGGCGGCCTTCGCCGGCGTCCTCGACCCCAGCGGCAGCGGGGGCCTGCTCCCCGGCGGCGCGGCGGACCCCGCGCAGGCGGTGCAGCGGGCGGCGGAGGACTACCTGCGCCACGGGATCACCACCGCCCAGGAAGGCGCGGCCGACCCCACCACCGTGAACGGCCTGGTCGGCGCAGCGGGAGCCGGCGGGATCGCGCTCGACGTGGTCGTCTACCCGCTCGTGCAGACCGGCACCAGCGTCTTCGACGCTCACCCCGAGTTCGCGGGCGAGTACGTCGGCCGACTGCGCCTCGGCGGCTACAAGATGATCCTCGACGGCTCGCCGCAGGCCCGCTCGGCCTGGATGAGCGAGCCCTACGCGCCGGTTCCCGGTGATGAGGACCCGGGCTGCGCCTACCCGATCCACACGCCCGCGGAGGTCGAGGAGTTCACCCGCGCGGTCGCCGCGCAGGGACGCCAGCTCCTCGCGCACTGCAACGGGGACGCGGCCGCCGAGCTGTTCGTGTCCACGGCCGAGCGCGTCGGCGCCGAGCACCCCGCCCTGCTGGAGGCGCGGCCGGTGATGATCCACGCGCAGACCGTGCGTGATGACCAGCTCGAGCGCATGGCCCCGCTGGGGATGATCGCCTCGATCTTCTCCGTGCACACCTTCTTCTGGGGCGATGTGCACCTGCGCAACTTCGGCCCCGAGCGCGGCCGTCGCGTCTCCCCCGCCCGCTCCGCCCTGGACCGCGGCGTGCGCGTCACCCTGCACCAGGACTCCCCCGTCACGCCCCCGGACATGCTGCTGACGATCTGGGCGGCCGTGAACCGCATCAGCCGCGCCGGCAAGCCCGTCGGCCTCGAACAGCGCATCTCCACCTGGGAGGCGCTGCGCGCCGTCACCACCGACGCCGCCTACCAGTACGGCGAGGAGGACTCCAAGGGACAGCTCCGTGAGGGCATGCGCGCGGACCTCGTGATCCTCTCCGCCGACCCGCTGACCAGCGTGCCGCAGGAACTGCGGGACGTCGAGGTGCTCGCGACGATCAAGGACGGGGAGGTCGTGTACGAGGCGTAAGGCGAACGGGCGACGGCCGCGTCGCGGGCGATGCGGCTCATGCCCCGCGCCCCTTCGCGCCACATACCACCACAGGTATGCTCGTGATATGTCGGTCCCCCTGCAGGACGCACCCCAGATCCTCAGAGCTGCGCGCGAGGATGCTGGGATGACCCAGCGCGCACTGGCCGATGCCGTCGGCGCCCGTCAGCCACACGTTGCCGGCATCGAATCCGGGCACCGCCCCGTGTCCAGAGATCTGCTGGAACGGTTGCTCGCCGCGACCGACTACCGTCCCTCGCTGGCGCTGGCCGCGCGGCGCGATGAACTCATCGCGCTCGGTGCACGTCACGGGATCCGGAACCTCCGGGTGTTCGGCTCGGTCGCGCGCGGCTCGGATCATCACGGCTCCGACATCGACCTCCTGATCGACCTGGAGCGGACATCGGACCCCCTGGAGTTTGCAGCGTTCGTCGCGGAAGCGACTGAACTGCTCGGTTTCCCCCTGGACGTCGTCGTGGACAACCGCGACCTCCACCCGCACATCCGCCGAACGGCAGTGGCCCTGTGAACGAATCGAGCGGTCAGCACGAGCCGCCGCCCCGCTGGCAGCCGCGCCCTCGGACGACTGAACCGGCCCACGACGCCCCGCCTGCCGACGACGTCCTGCACCACGAGCTCGTGCGGATCCAGCACCGCGTCGAGGATGTGCTCGCTCAGGGCCGTGAAGCGTTCGCCGAGGGCTCCGACTCGTACGATCGGGCAACTGTCGCCATCCTCCGACTCGCCGCGCTGTTCGAGGACGAGAAGCGATATTCCCCGCACCTGAGCGTCGTCACCCTCGAGGAGCGGCGTGGGATCACGACGACGAGAAACCTCGTGGCCCACAGCGGCTACGGCGCGATGAACACCGAGATCTTCTGGCGCACCGTGACGGAGCGCCTTCCCGAGGTCATCGCGCGGATCCGCGGGACGCTCCGCCTCTGAGGCTCTCTTTGGCGCTCGTGTCCCTCACCCGGCCTCTCGCCACAGTGACTCACGAGCTCCTGGACATCGAGAAGCTTGCGACGATCACGACGAGGGGCCGTGTTCGAGAGGGACCGGTCGAAATCACGCACCATCCGATTCACGACACGATCAACTCTTCCCTCACAGCGGCCTCTCCAGGCAGAGTTAGGACATGGACAAGTCAATCCGCGACGGAATTTTCTCGACGATCCCGGGCCTGGAACATGGAGATAGTTGTTTCCTTCTCTTCGAGGACGACCACCCGATGTTGCACCTCGACCTCAACCTGCGAGAGTGGATGGACCTTGTCTCCGCCCCGACCATCAGCGGATTCACGCGATCGGGAGAACGCTTCACCGCCGAGCTCTCGGCAACGTTCGGCACGAATGGTCGCGTCACGGTCGCTCTGGATGACCTTGTCGTCGGTCCCTGGGAGGACCACTCGGCCAGGGCCGTCGAGAACGGGCAGGTGCGTGCCGTCTTCGCGTTCTTCGAACCCCGTGCCGTGGATGACCTGTTCTTCCGGAACCTGCGCCCGGTCTCCTGGAGTATCGACGGAGAGGGTCTCGCGTCGACGAACCTGGATCTGATCGATCACTACCAGCCTTCCGCAGTCCCAGGGACGCACTGGGGGCTCAGCCTCACGACGAAGTCGGCACTGTACGCGGATGCCGCCGCTTCGATCTCCCGCAGTCCGCAAGAGCGCCTGTGCCTGGTACTGCGTTACGACACTGCGGAGGAACTCGCGACGTCGCGTCGCCATGTCTCCGCTCTGCAGACGCTCATCGAAGCCGTCGGTTCCCCGCAGCCTCGATACCTTCGCGAACTCTCTCTTCTGCTCGCTGACCCCGACGGCGGATCCGATATCCCGGCCGACTGGTGGGCGAGCTCGCTACTCAGGCATCGAGGCGCACTCCATGACACCGGGCCCGAGTCCCCGCGAATCCCTCGCACGCGCGGCGACGAGCTCACAGGGATCGGACTCGATGAGCTCGGCGGGCTCTTGGCGCTCCAGCGCTGGGTCCTGCTATGTGAGACCGTCCCCCACCTGCTGTCGGTCTTGGACTCCCATCATCGTGGGCTGACCGTCGATTCGCGCGCTTCCGTCCTCTCACTCGCGGTCGGCTGGGAGCACCTCGCAGCTCGCTCGCGAGGCGCGGCCGCAGCTGCCGCATGGCGGGAGATCGCCAATCTGCTCCGCGACGGCGACGACACGAGCGGCCACACCGAGCAGATGATCGAGCTGTGTTGGAACACGTATCTCAAAATCAAGCACGTCGAGCTCTCGGGGGGCGAGAGCGATGCGCGGGCAACGATCGCCGACGACGACCGCGCCTCGCTCGACCTGGCCGCGCAATTCATGCACCACACCGTTCTCGCTGCCGCCTTCACGCTTGCCGGAATCCCGGTGCCTGGCGACCTGGAACGTCGGATCTACCTCACAGAGTTCGCGGAGGAGCAATCGCCGTGGACCCGCGTGGTCAGTACCTACCTCAATGCCTGAAGCCCCGCTGCCAGCGAGATCGATGCCCAGAGGAGGCTCAGATCAGTCGATGATCACGTCCTCACCCTTCCGCCGCAGCTCGGCGAGCCCCTCCTCCATGGCCGCCACGCTCGCGGGGCTGTGCCGCGGCCAGTCCTCGAGCTCCCGGACCACGCGGACCGGCTCCCGGGTGCGGTAGGACCGGGTGGGGTTGCCCGGGAGCTTCTTGTCGGTGACGTTGGGATCGTCCTCGAGCTCCCCCGTCGGCTCCACCACGTAGATTCGGGGCGGCGCCTCGCCCCGAGCCATCTGGGCGCCCCAGGCCGCGGCATGCAGCGTCTCGGTGACGTAGACGTGGCTCAGCACGGCGTCCTCGCGGTAGTTGGAGGGGTTCGCCGCGGTCAGGAGGTCCCCCGGGGCCAGCACGGCCTTGGTGCCGTGGAGGTAGACCCCCTCCTCGAAGACCTCGAAGGGTGCGGGTTCGGTCATCGCGCTCTCGCTTCCTGTGCGTGCTCTCCGGTGCCTGCCGGGCCAGCGTCCCGCTCAGCTGATCCTGCTGTCCACCGAATTGCCCTCCGCGATCCCGACGGGCTCCTTGTGCCGCAGCGATAGCGACCCGCCCACGACGAAGGTGACGATCACGCCCAGCAGCGGGTACCACTGCCAGGCGACCCACACCTCGCCGACGACGTACTTCTCCATCACGAAGAAGAAGGCGTTGACGGCGACGGCGAGGACGAAAGCGATATTGGCATCCAGTGCGCGGGCGCGCTTGTTGACGATGCCGAAGACGAACGCGCCGAGCAGCCCGCCGTAGGTGATGCCGGCGACGCCCAGGGCGAGGATGACGATGTTGCCCTCGTCGGAGCGGAAGATGGTCGCCGGGGCGATGAACGCCAGGCCCCAGCCGATCGTCGCCCAGCGACCGATCCGGAGGCCCTGTCGGTCGGTGATCGGGGTCTTCTTCAGCCTGCCCACCACGTCGGTGACGGTCGAGGAGGACAGCGCCGACAGGGAGGAGGACAGCGTGGACATCGCCGCAGCCAGGATGCCGGCCAGCAGCAGCCCGGACAGCCCCGGGGGCAGCGCCTCGACGATGAACAGTGGGAAGATCTCGTCGTCCCGGGTCAGCCCCAGCTCGGCCGGGGTGGCCTGCTGGTAGTAGCCCCACAGGGCGAGGCCCACGGCCAGGAAGATCGCGAACTGCACGGTGACGATCACGCCGGAGACGATGATCGCCTTCTGCGCCTCGACCTTCGAGCGGCAGGACAGCAGGCGCTGGACGACGAGCTGGTCGGAGCCGTGGGAGGCCATCGCGTACACGGCGCCGCCCAGGAGCGAGGCGATGAAGGAGTTGGGTCCGCTGATCGGATTGTCGGCGAAGACGAACATCTGCGTCTTGCCGGCTGCGGCGGCCTCGCCCAGCCAGCCGGTGCCGATCGTGGTCACCACGACGATGATCGCGAGGATGCCGCCGGCGACGTACAGCAGCATCTGGACCACGTCGACCCAGACCACGGCGGTGATGCCGCCGATGAAGGTGTACAGGATCGTCACCACCGCCAGGATCACGGTGATCGCGAAGTAGCTGAGGTCCACGCCCAGGCCGTCGAGGATCACCTTCAGCGGGATCGCGGCGGCCAGCACGCGGATCCCGTCGGCCAGCAGACGCGTGATCAGGAAGGTCACGCCCGCGGTGGTCTGGGTGCTGGAGCCGAAGCGTTTGCCCAGGTAGGCGTAGGCGGTGACCATCTCGCCGTCGTAGTAGCGCGGCAGCAGGAAGAAGGCGACGACGATGCGGCCGAGGATGTAGCCGAGTCCCAGCTGGAGGTAGGCGATATTGCCCAGGTAGCTCATCACGGGGATGCCGATGACGGTCAGGGCGCTGGTCTCGGTGGCGACCACGGACAGGCACACCGCCCACCACGGCAGGTCGCGCCCGCCCAGGAAGTAGCCCTTCACGCTGGTCTGGCGGCCGCTGAGCTTCAGCCCCAGCCAGGCGGTGGCGACCAGGTAGGCCGCGATCACCAGCAGGTCGATCGTCTGCATGTGCGCTCTCCTTCGAGGTGGTCGCTCGCCCATTGGCGCACAGATCAGGTCGCAGGATCAAGCAGGCCGGCCGTGAAGCGGCGGCCCGGAAGGGCCTCACTCCACCAGCCACTCCCCCAGCGCCGCGAACTGCTCCCGCGGCGCGAAGCCCGTCGCGTGCAGTTTTGACAGATCCAGCGCGGAGCGGGACGGGCGCGGGGCGATGCCGTCCTTGCCGGCGTAGTACGCCGTGGTGCTGACCGGGGTGACGCGCGCGGGGTCGTGCCCGGTCAGGGTGAACACCTCGGCGGCGATCCGTGCCCAGCTGACGGGCTCACCCTCATTGGTGACGTTGTAGGTGCCGGGAGCGGGGCGGGCGGTGATCAGATGCTCGATCGCAGCGGCGAGGTCCTCGGTGAAGGTGAGCCGGCCGATCTGGTCGTCGACCACGCTCGGGTCGATGCCGCGCTCGGCGAGGGAGGCCATGGTGGCCACGAAGTTGGCGCCCTGGCCGATCACCCAGGAGGTGCGCACGATGTAGTGGTCATCGAGGGTGGCCACCAGCTGGTCGCCGGCGGCCTTGGTCTGCCCGTACACGCCCAGGGGGCTCGGCGGCTCGGTCTCGTCGTGCAGGGTGCGGGTGCCGTCGAAGACGTAGTCGCTGGAGATGTGCACGAACGTGGCGCGGTGGGTGCGGGCGGCCTCGACCAGGCGGCCGACGCCGGTGACGTTCGCGGCCCACGCCTCTCGTCGGCCCTCCGCACTCTGGGCGGCATCGACCGCCGTGTACGCGGCGGCGTTGACGATCACGCCGTACCCGGAGAAGTCGAAGGCTGCGATGGACACGGGGTCGGCGATGTCGAGCCGGTCGCGGGCGACGACGTCGACGTCGGCCCGCTCGGACCAGCGGGCGGCGAGCGCGCGGCCGAGCTGTCCTCCCCCGCCGACCACCAGGGTGCGCCGCGGGGGCACCGGGACCACGTCCGCCAGACGCGGGTGGGCCTGGTCCTTGGCGGACAGCTCCGCCTGCTCCAGCGGGATCGGCCAGGGGATGGCCGCAGTCTCGTCGGCCAGGCTCAAGAACGTGTACTGCGACTGGGCCGCCTCGGACCAGTGGTCGTTCACCAGGTACGTGTACGCCGCAGGCGCCTCCAGGGTCTGGAAGGCGTTGCCCACCCCGCGGGGCACGAAGACCGCGACCTCGGGGGTGATCTCGTGCCAGAAGGCGGTGCCGAAAGTCGGCCCCTCGCGCAGGTCCACCCAGGCGCCGAACACACGCCCGGTGGCCACCGAGATGTACTTGTCCCAGGGCTCGGCGTGGATGCCGCGGGTGACGCCGACGGCCTGGTTGAAGGAGATGTTGTTCTGGACCGGGCCGAAGTCCGGCAGCCCGGCCGCGAGCAGCTTCGCCCGCTGCCAGTTCTCCTTGAACCAGCCGCGGGCATCTCCCGGCACCGGCAGGTCGATGACCAGCAGGCCCGGGATGTCGGTGGAGTGGACCTGAGGCTGGTTCATGGGCGTCCTCTCACTGCGGTGCCGGACCCCGCTCCACGCTCTGCGAGTCCGGAGCGCGCTCCGCTCCCTGCGGTGCCGGGGCGGGCCGTGCTCACTGCCCGGCCTGGGCGTACTTCGCTTCGGTGGCGGCCTTCTGCGGGCGCCACCAGGACTCGTTGTCGCGGTACCAGTCGATCGTCGCGCCCAGCCCCGTCTCGAAGTCGCGGAAGACGGGCTGCCAGCCCAGCTCGGTGCGCAGACGGGTCGCGTCGATCGCGTAGCGCAGGTCGTGGCCGGCCCGGTCGGCGACGTGGTCGTAGTCGGTTCCCTCGCGGCCCATCATCGTCAGGATCAGCTCGACGACCTGCTGATTGGACTTCTCCCCGTCGGCCCCGATCAGGTAGGTCTCCCCGATCGTCCCGCGGTCCAGGATCGCGAGCACGGCGCTGGAGTGGTCATCGACGTGGATCCAGTCGCGCACGTTCTGTCCCGCCCCGTACAGCCGGGGCCGGATCCCGTCGATCAGGTTGGTGATCTGACGGGGGATGAACTTCTCCACGTGCTGGCGCGGACCGTAGTTGTTCGAGCAGTTCGAGATCGTCGCGGCCACGCCGAAGGAGCGCACCCAGGCGCGCACCAGCAGGTCCGAGCCCGCCTTGGTCGCCGAATACGGGCTGGAGGGGTTGTAGGGCGTGGTCTCCGTGAAGCGCACCGGGTCATCCAGCGGCAGGTCGCCGTAGACCTCGTCGGTCGAGATGTGGTGGAAGCGGGTGCCGTGCTTGCGGGCGGCCTCCAGCAGCGTGAAGGTGCCGACGAGGTTTGCCTGCAGGAACGGGGTCGGATCGTGCAGCGAGTTGTCGTTGTGGGACTCGGCGGCGAAGTGGATCACCGCGTCGGCCTCGGCGACCAGCGGGCCCACCGTGGCGGCATCGGCGACGTCGGCGACCACGAGCTGCACGCGGTCCTCGAGCAGGCCCTTCAACGAGGTGCCGTCACCGGCGTAGGTGAGCTTGTCCAGCACGGTGATGGTGTCATCGGTGTGGGTCAGGACGTGGTGGACGAAGTTGGAGCCGATGAAGCCGGCTCCACCGGTGACCAGGAGGTGACGGGACATCGGGGGCTCCTTCGCAGGTGGGGCGCGGCAGTGCCGCACCGGGGTGAGGGCGTGACGATGCTGTCGCGCCGGGGTCGGTCAGACGGGACGGTCCGCACGCTCGCGGGCCAGCACGTCCAGCAGGTAGCGGCCGTAGCCGGATTTCAGCAGCGGCTCGGCGCGCTCGCGCAGCTCCTCGTCATCGAGGAAGCCCATGCGCCAGGCGACCTCCTCGGGGGCGCCGATGGACAGGCCCTGGCGCTCCTGGACGGTGCGGATGAAGTCGCCGGCGGCGTTGAGATCGGCGAAGGTTCCGGTGTCCAACCAGGCGCTTCCGCGATTGAGCACCTCGACCTGCAGCATGCCGTCCGCGAGATAGGACAGGTTCAGATCGGTGATCTCCAGCTCGCCCCGGGCGGAAGGCTGCAGCGCCTTCGCGCGCTCGACGACGGTGGCGTCGTAGAAGTACAGCCCGGGCACGGCGAGGTTCGAGCGAGGCCGGGCCGGCTTCTCCTCCAGCGAGAGGGCGATGCCGTCATCACCCATCTCGACCACGCCGTAGGCGCTGGGATCCTTCACCCAGTACCCGAACACTGCCGCTCCCTCCTGGTCGCGGAAGCGGCGCAGCTGGGTGCCCATGCCGTGGCCGTAGAAGAGGTTGTCCCCCAGCACCAGCGCGGCATGCTGACCGTCCAGGAAGTCCTCCCCGAGCACGAACGCCTGGGCGAGACCGTCCGGGCTGGGCTGCGTGACGTACTCCAGCCGGACGCCGAAGCGCCGCCCGTCGCCCAGGACCCGCTGGAAGGCGGCCTGGTCCTCGGGCGTGGTGATGATGAGGATCTCGCGGATCCCAGCGAGCATGAGGGTGCTCAGGGGGTAGTAGATCATCGGCTTGTCGTAGACAGGCATCAGCTGCTTCGAGACGCCGATGGTCAGGGGGTGCAGTCGCGAGCCGGTGCCGCCCGCCAGGATGATGCCACGCATACACCCCAGTATGTCTCATATGTCCGTTTTGCACCACAGCGTGCGCACGACATGTGCACGGCGGAGCTCCGTGCCGAGCGTTCAACGGCGCTGAGCTGGGCTCGTGCCGGGCTCGAACGCATCCACTGGCGGCATTCCAGCGGCGGGCCCCGGAGGCGCGGGAGGAGAACGCATCCATCGGCGCGATACCAGCAGGCAAGCCCTCTCCAGGGGGTGGTTGCTGGCATAGCGCCGGTGGATGCGATGCGCCGAGGTCGGCGCGGCCGATCGTGCGCTCGCCAGGCGGCGGAACGACCCGCCGCGCTCGCCAGGCGGCGGAACGACCCGCCGCGCTCACCACGCGGCGGGCCGGCCCGTCGCGGGGCAGTCGGTGGCGTCCTCGGTGATCTCGAAGCGCAGCAGCGCGGCCACGGCATCCTGGACCGACTCGTCGATCACGCCGACCTGGGCATCGATGCGAGCGCTCGCGGCGACCAGAGCGGCCTCGTCGGTCGTATGCCGCTCGCTCTCCAGCAGGAGCGTCTCCACCGCGCCGTGCTCGATCGCGCGCCGCACGGCACCGACGCCCTCGGCGGCCAGACCGTGGGCACGGCCGTGCTCGAAGCGCTCGGTCAGCTCCTGGGTGCGCTGTGCGCCGATCTCGGTGGCCGTCTCCCGCAGGGCGTCGGCCAGGGCCTGCTCGGCGCCGTCGTCGTCGGTCCCGCCGGCCTCGACCTCGGTGGTGATCTCCGACAGCGCCACCGGCAGCTCGTCCCGCAGGGCGGTGCGACCCTGGACCTCGCCGGCCAGCACCAGCACATCCGGGGTCCAGCGGCCGGCGACCTTCTCCAGGTGCTCGACGACGCCCCGGGCGTTCTGCTTCACGGCCTCATCGGCCCGACGCTGGATCTGGTTGTGGGACAGGGCGCCCTGACGGGGCTTGTGCACCGACTCGTCGGAGGAGGCGGTGACCTCCTGCTCGTCCTGCTCGGCGAGCGCGTGCTGCGCCGCGACCACGAGCTGTCGGACCACGGCGCCCTGCTGGTCGGCGATCGCGACCAGCATCCGCACCGAGAGGGAGCGCTCGCGCAGGTAGGGGCCGAGCTGGGCCTCCTGCTCCACGTGGGCGGCGTCCCCGGCGCCGAGGGCGGCATCCCACGGAGCGTCCAGCAGCAGGCCGGACGCGCCCGCGACCAGCACGCGGCCGTCGGTCATCACCTCTCCGACCTCCTCGACCAGGATCGCGTCCTCCAGCGCGGTGAGCTGGGCGTCGTCGGCCCCGGCGTCGGTGAGGCGGCGGCGCAGCTCCTCCCAGCGCAGCCGGACCTGCTGGGCGGCGTCCTCTGCCGGGGAGCGGCCCTCAAGGTACACGGTCGCGAACGGACCGTCGGCGTCGGCGATCTTGCGGATGGTGTTCAGGGGCATCGTTGTTCTCGTCATGTCTCGAGGGCATCACATCTGCGCAGGTACGCCAAGTCCCGGCGTCGGTTGAGCGCAGCGCTGAACGCGCTCAGCCGGGGATTGGTCGCCGTGGACCGTCGTCGCACCGGTGCGAACCCCGGGGCCGGCGTCCTCACCAGCGACGGGGCTCGCTCACCAGCGACGGGATCGTCGGCCGACGGACGATCAGCCCCGTGCCCACACCCCGCGAGGATCGCTCGGCCAACCGGTCGGTCGTCGGCTGCGCGGGCTCAGGACCGAGCGAACAGTCCCACCGCGTCCCAGGCCATCCAACCGCCTTCGACGAGCTCCAGCTCGAGAACGTTCTCCCCGGCGCGCAGCAGCTCTGCCGGGACGGCGTGCTCGTGGAAGGACCGCTGCAGCGTGGATCCGGGCACCGTCGCGTCCCCTTCCCGGGACCCTCTCGTGGCACCCGCGGGCAGCTCGATGTCGATCACGTGCTCCTCGTTCACGCCGACCCGCAGGATCCCACCGAGGCGGGTGGTGTCCACGAGCCAGACCGCGAGATCGTGGTCCGCGGCGGGCGCCTCGTCGAGCGTCACCGTCCAGCGGGCGCGATAGGCCGTCCGGCCCGCCCACGCGTCGCCCGGGCCCGGCAGCAGGTAGGGCCAGGCGGTGCCCGGCTCGTCGGTGCCCTGGGTGTATTCGATCAGCGCGTCCGGGAACTCCTCGGGGATGTTCGCGTATCCGCTGGGGGCATGGAGGAATTCCAGGGTGCGGCCGTCGAAGACGCCGATCGTGGCGACCTCGTCCCCGGTGGCGGTCACAGAGGGCTGCGAGGTGGCGGTCACCGGTGCGCCGGGCTTCCCGCGTCGGCCGGCGTCGGAGACGGCGAGGACGACGTAGGTCCACGTCTCCCCCGCCGGATCGAGATCGGCGTGGACGAAGCGGGGGTAGACCGTCTTGGCCAGGAGCTCGGATTCGTTCTTCCCGTCGGGTGTGGACTCGCCGCGGGCGGCATAGACCCGGTAGTGGTCGATCAGCGGGTTCCAGCCCAGCGGCTGCCAGGTCAGGGTGGTCGAGGCGAGGGCGGGCTCGGCCTCGAGGCCGGTCACGGTCTGTGGGCGGGGGCTCATGCGGGGCTCCTGTCAGGCCTGGATCAGGCCGGGATCGTCGACCGGGGTGGTGTACCGGACCGAGAGCTGCTTCGGGGCGGTGTCGTCGGCCTCGATCCAGTCCACGACGTGGAAGCTGGAGACCATCTCCTCCGGGCTCAGCCGGACGTGCAGGTAGCCGCGTCGGCCGTCGTAATGCGTCACGTACTCGTGGCGCAGCCAGTCCTCGGTGTATTTGTCGGTCTTCGCGCCGTCGCCGTCGGAGGCCACCGAGGTGCATACCAGCTCCACCCCGATCGTCGCGGACTCGGGGTCGGCGTAGTCCGCGCGGACCTCGGCGGCGACATGCTTATGGATGTCGCCGGAGACCACGACGGGGTTCGAGGCGGTGCCCATCGCCTCCAGCAGGCGTCGGCGGGCGGCCGGGTAGCCGTCCCACATGTCCACCCGGTCGTCGCTCACCGCTGCGAGGACCACGCCGCTGGCCAGGACGTTCCAGGTGGTCGGCGAGCTCTCGAGCCGCTGGCTGATCCACGCCTCCTGCTCCGTGCCGAGCATGGTGCGCTGCTCGTCCTGCCGATCCGCCTCGTCCACCGGCTCCGGGTCGCGGAACTGCCGGGTGTCCAGCAGGGAGAACCGTGCCAGGGAGCCGACGTCGAAGCCGGTGGTGATGTCGGTGTCCGGCCCGTCGGGGAGGGCCTCGACGTCCAGCGGCATGTTCTCGTAGAAGGCGCGATAGGCGACCGCGATGCGGTGGGCGAACAGGTCCTCGGGGATGCCGGTGCTGGAGCCGGTGCCGGAATAGTCGTTCTGCACCTCGTGGTCGTCCCAGATGGCGACCGCCGGCACCCGGGCGTGGAGGGCCTGCAGGTGGGGATCGGACTTGAACAGGGAGTAGCGCAGGCGGTACTGCTCGAGCGTCTCGGTCTCGACGGCGTGCGCGGCCGTGACCTCGGCGCCCTGGCGCCACAGGTTCGCCTCCGTGATGCCGTACTCGTAGATGTAGTCGCCGGCGAAGACGACCAGGTCCAGCTCCTCCTCCGCGGCCAGGTGACGGTGGGCGGTGAAGTTCCCGTGGTACCAGGCCTGGCAGGAGACCACTCCGAACGCGAAAGACTCGACCTCGGCGCCGTCTGCGGGCAGGGTGCGGAAGCGGCCGACGGGGCTGGTCTGCGGCCCCACCAGGAACCGGTAGAAGTACTCGGTGGCCGGCTCCAGGCCCTCCACCCGCGGGTGCACGGCATGGGCGAGCTCCGGCTGAGCGAGCGCCTGACCGTGCCGGAGGACCTGCGAGAACTCGGCGTCGGCGGCGACCTGCCAGCGCACGCTGACCGGGTGCGGATCGATGCCGCCGTGGCCGTCCTCGGCCAAGGGCTCCGACGCCAGGCGGGTCCAGAGCACCGCCCCGTCCGGTCGTGGAGCACCGCTGGCGATGCCGAGGCCGAAGAGGTTCTCCGCCTGCTGGGGAGGGTCGGCGACCGCGTCCGGGGCATTGATGCCCAGGGCGATCACGGCGGCGGAGGCACCGCCGGCCTGGAGCAGACGGCGACGGCTGAGGGCGGATGGGGCGGCGGACGGGGCGGCGGATGCCGGCATGGAGGAGCTCCCGGGATGGAGGGGTGGTCGTCGGCGACCCTAGTCAGTTCTGGTAGCGATCACATGAACTTCCGGAAAATCGTCGGAGCCATCGGGGCGGGACGGGGTTACCGAGCGGCGCGACCGGGGCGGGGTGACCGGGACGGGTGACTGCGCGGGGGTGGGGGCGGCATCACGCGGCCACCGCCGCTTCCCACCAGCCGGAGCCCACCCCTGCGCTCGCCGGCGACCCGCTACGGCGCCCGCGACATCACCGACTTCCCCCGAAGGGACCCGATGACCACCGAGCGCACGCCTGCTCGCAGGGGCGCGGGGGAGGCGCGGTTCCACCGCCACGCCGTATCCTGCCCGGATGCACCTCTCCCCCGCGCTCGTGCACTCCCTGCCCAAGGTCGCCCTGCACGATCACCTCGACGGCGGGCTGCGCCCGGCCACCGTGCTCGAGCTGTGCGCCGAGCTCGACATCGCCCCGCCCCCGATCGTGCCCGCCCGCGAAGCCGACGGCTCCGCCGACGTGCCCGGCGGCGCCATGGTCCCCACCTCCCAGGACGTGGCCGACTGGTTCCACGCCGCCGCGGACTCCGGCTCCCTGCCCTCCTACCTCTCCACCTTCGAGCGCACCCTCGCCCTGATGCAGACCGCACCCGCGCTGCGCCGCATCGCCCGCGAGTTCGTCGAGGACATGGTGGCCGACGGCGTCGTCTATGCCGAGACCCGCTGGGCACCGCATCAGCACACGGATGGCGGGCTCAGCCTCGACGAGGCGATCCAGGCCGTCCAGGACGGGCTCGACGAGGGCGCGGCCGACGCCGAGCGGGCCGGCAAGCGCATCGTGGTGGGCCAGCTGCTGGCCTATCTGCGCCAGAACGAGCCCACCGAGGACCTCGTCGACCTCGCGATCACCCGGCGCGGGACCGGGGTGGTGGGGCTGGATCTCGCCGGGCCCGAGGCGGGCTTCCCTGCCTCCCGGTTCCGCTCGCAGTTCGAGCGGGCGCGCCGCCACGGGGTGCACGTGACGATCCACGCCGGGGAGGCCGACGGTCCCGCCTCGATCGCGGATGCCCTGGACTGCGGGGCCGAGCGGATCGGGCACGGGGTGCGTCTGCTCGAGGACGTCGACGTCGCGGCCCGGGCGAGTGGGACGGCAGGAGCCGATGCCTCCGCGGGAGCGGATGCCGGTGGCCCGGATGCCGGTAGCGGTGCCGGAGGCGGTGGCGGTGCCGAAGCAGGCACCGCTGGTGCGGATGCCAGTACGGGAGCGGGCACCCCGTCGGGCTTCGGCCCCGTCGCCGCGCGCGTGCACCGCGAGCAGATCTGCCTGGAGGTGTGCCCGAGCTCGAACCTGCAGACCGGCGCCGCACAGGATCTCGCGACCCACGCCGCCGGAGCCCTGCGCCGCGGCGGGTTCGCCATCGCGCTGAGCAGCGATAACCGCCTCATGAGTCGCACCGGCACCTCGCGGGAGATGACGCTGGTCGCCGAGGCCTTCGATTGGGACCTCGCAGATCTCGAGCAGGTCGTGCTCACCGGGCTCGACGCGGGCTTCGCCCCGGCGGAGGCTCGGGCCGCGCTGCGCGAAGAGGTCGTCCTGCCCGCGTTCCGGGCAGCCCGGGAGAACTGACCCGCCGGCGGCCAGGTGGACTGGCCGCCGGCGGGGCCACCCCCGCTCCGCGGAGCTCTGCGCAGTTGGAGTCACCCCCACCCCGCCGAGCTCTGCACAGTTGTTGCCAAGACTGATCTTGGGGACGACAGCGCAGAGCTCGATCCGTTCTCCCACCAGCGAGCACAGCCGCCGCACGACCCGGCTCATCACCAGCCCTGTCGCCCCCAGCCGCGCCGAGTTCTGCACAGTTGTTGCCAAGCTGCCCTGTGGCAACGACTGCGCAGAGCTCGCCGTGGTGAGCGATGACCTCAGGGCCGAGCAGCGCGCAGCGACCTCCGCTCCCACGCGTCGCCGAGGTCGGTCCCGATCGGTCCGGCCTGCATCACGGCCAGAGTCGCCGTCGCGCGGGTCAGAGCGACGTAGAGCGTGGCGAGGCCCGATTCCTCGACGATGCGGTCCGGGGCGTGGACCAGCACGTGATCGAACTCGAGCCCCTTGGCGGCCTCCGGCGCGAGGACCACGAGACGGGCCCGCAGGTCGTCGGCCGATGCGTCGATCCCGGCGGCCTCGAGCACGCCGAGCATCCCCGGCACGTCGGGGGTCAGCAGCGCGCAGCGGTCGCCGCCGCGCTCGGCCCGGGCCCATGCCGTGACCTGCTCGTCCTCGTCGAAGGCCGGACCCCTGTTCTTCCCCACGCGCCCGCCGGGGCCGGCGTCGGCGCCCGAGTTCGCGCGCTGGTCGGAACCGGCGTCCCCGGCCGAGCTCGCGCTCTGGTCGGAACCGGCGTCCCCGGCCGAGCTCGCGCTCTGGTCGGGACCGCCGTCGGCGGCCGAGCCCTCGTCCCGGTCGACGCCCGTGGCCGCACTCTCCACGGCGGACCCGTCGGCGATCACCGGGCGGTTCCCCGTCGAACGCACGGCGTCCAGACGGCGTGCGTCGGGCCGCAGCTTGCGCAGCAGCGGTTCGACGGCTTCGACCAGCTCGCGCGGGGAGCGGTAGCAGATGCTCAGCTCCTCCAGGCGCGGCGTGGTGCGCAGCTCGGCGAGGCGCTCGGTCCAGGTGGTGGTGGCGAGGTCGGCGGAGGTCTGGGCGATGTCGCCGACCACGGTCATGGACTTCACGGGGCAGCGCCGGGCGAGCATCCGCCACTGCATCGGCGTGAGCTCCTGGGCCTCGTCGACGATCACGTGCCCGTACACCCAGGTGCGGTCGGCGAGCGCCCGGGTGGCGAGGTCGCGGGTGTCGGCCTCGGCGGAGCGTTCGGCGAGGTCCTCGGCGGAGACCAGCCCGGCGAGGTCCGGGGTGGAGGCGATCACCCGTCGGGCGTGGTCGACCCGTCGGCGTCGGGCGGTCTCGGCGGCCGCCGTCTCGTCGGCGTCCTCCTCCCCGAGCAGTTCGGCGGCCTCGTCCAGCAGCGGCACGTGCGCCACGGTCCAGGGCTCCTCCGCCGTGGCGGCCAGGAGCTCGCGCTGCTCGACGCTCAGCTGCGGGGCGGTCCGCTCGTCGAGCCCTTCGCGCAGCATCCAAGTGATGGCCTGCTCCGCAGTCAGGTGCGGCCACAGCTCGTCGAGCACCTCGCGAACGCCCTCGTCGGCCGCCAGCTCGGCGCGCAGCTGCGCCTCGGTGAGCGCCTCCTGGTCTGCACGATCATCCTCGTCCTGGCGCGGGCCGACGGCGTCGGGGTTCCGGTCCAGGGCGATATCCAGGCGCCCGACCTCCGCCTCGAAGCCGGTCTCGACGTCGGCGAGCAGGGTCGCGTCGGCCTCGCCGACCAGGGTGGTGAGTTCGCCGAGGAGAGTCTCGACGAAGACCTCGCGGGCGTCGTTGTGGTGCTCGTGCTGCTTCCGCGCCCGGTCGGTGGCGCGTTCGATCATCTCCCGCGGGATCTGCATCTCGTCGCCGTCCCAGACCAGGGTGCGGCCCTCTGGGGAGCTCGCCCCCTGCAGCGAGGTGAGGAAGGCGCCGACGGTCTCGGCCATGGCGGCATCCCCCAGCAGGCGGGTCACCTCCGGGGCGGCGGGGCCGACGTCGTCCAGGCCCGGCAGCAGGGACGCGATGGTGCTGGTGACGACGTTGGTCTCTCCGAGGGCGGGCAGCACGTCGCCGATGTAGTGCAGGAACCGGGCCGACGGGCCGATGACCAGCACGCCGCGGCGCAGCACCTCCGGCGCGCTGTACAGCAGGTAGGCGGCGCGGTGGAGGGCCACGACGGTCTTGCCGGTGCCGGGGGCGCCCTGGACGACCAGCACCCCGGAGCGCGGGGCGCGCACGATCGCGTCCTGCTCGGCCTGCAGAGTGGCCACGGCCTCGTGCATGCGCCCGTCGCGCGAGCGGCTCAGCGCACGCAGCAGAGCCCCCTCGCCGGCGACCCCTTCGGCGTCGGCCGCATCATCGGCGTCCCCGAAGAGGTCGTCATCGACGTGGACGACGGTGCGATCCTCGATCGAGAGGTGCCGGCGGCGCCGCAGTCCCTGCGGTGCCCGAGCGGTGGCGGTGTAGAACGGCTCGGCGGCGGGGGCACGCCAATCGATGACCAGACGCTGGTCGCCGTCGCGGATCCCGGCGGGGCCGATGTGCAGGCGCAGTCCGTCCTCCCGGTCCAGGCGCCCGAAGACCGCCGCGTGCTCGGCGTGCTGCAGGGCTGTCCGCCGGGCTCCGAGGCGGCGCACCTCGGCATCGCGCTCGTTCAGGGCGACCCCGTCGTGGGCCGGCCGGGCCAGAGCGTCCTCCTGGCGCTCGAGGAGCTGGGCGAGCTCGGCGTCCAGACGCGCATAGGCGCGGTCGACGTGCTGCTGCTCGGTGGCGGAGGGGTCGGTGTGGGCGCGGTCGGCGGCGGAGTGGTCGGTGGAGGCGTGGTCGGTGGAGGCGTGGTCGGTGGAGGCGTGGCCGGTCGTGGAGTCGCCGTTCGCGGGGTGCCCTGTGGAGGCGCCTTCGGCGACGTCGGTGCTGGCGGATTGGTCGGCGTTCGGAGGCGTGCTGATGGGGCGACCGGATTCGGGCATGCAGGGGCTCCGTCTCTGCGCGTGCTGGCGCGCGGGATCGACCGATGGTGCTGGAGGGGAGAGCGAAGGAGCTTAAGCTCCGTCAGCCCCGAACACAAGGACAATGTCCGGTGTGGATCCTGGCGACGGCGCTCCCGACCTCGCCGATCTGCCGATTCCCGCACCGGCCGACCTGCCGAGCTCTACGTTGCCGGGCCATCCCGGCCGTGAGGCAACAACACCGCAGAACTCGACCGAACCACAGGCCGGCATCACCGCCGAGCTCTACGTTGCCGGGCCATCCCGGCCGTGTGGCAACAACACCGCAGAGCTCGACCGAGCCACAGGCCGGCATCACCGCCGAGCTCTACGTTGCCGGGCCATCCCGGCTGCTTGGCAACGATTCCGCAGAGCTCGGCGGGGTGGTGGGGCCCGCGGGGTGGTGGGGCCCGCGGGGTGGTGGGGCCCGCGGGGTGGTGCGGCCCGCGGGGTGGTGGGGCAGGTCGGGACGGCGGGGACGGCCGGCCGGGGTGGTTGGCAGGCCGCGGTGGGAGGGCCGTCCAGGCAGCTCATCCCAGCGAGGCTTCGATCTCCTCCCACAATGGCTCGGCCATGAGGCGGCTGAAGTGAGTGGTGAGGTGGTGGCCGTCGCGGTAGACCAGGACGTTGCCGATGATCGGCGGACACATCGACTCGTTGCAGAGGTACGCGGTCAGGTCCACGTACCGTGCCCCGGTCGTCTCGGCCGCGGACTGTTCCGCCTCGGTCACGGCAGGATCGAAGGCCTCCCCGCGGGGGACGGCGCACTGGGCGGTGTCCTCGAGGTTCTTCGACAGGCACACGGCGGAGGTCTCGCCCTGGTCGGGGACGTCGGCGAGCACGTCGACCACGGGCCCGTCGGACGATGACCCGTCGGCCGCCCCATCGCTCGACCCGTCTCCTGAACCGTCGGCCCCCGCCCCTGAACCGTCGGCCCCCGCCTCGTCGGAGCCCGAGCCCGAGCCGTCACCGCCGGGCCCTTCGATCGCGTCGATCGTGGACTCCATCCCCTGCTGCCAGCGCGTCGCGAAGTCACCCCCGCCCTCGAGCTCGGGGCGTTCGGCGCCGTAGTTCGCCAGCAGCACCAGGTCGGGCTGCTCCTCGTTGATCCGGTCGATCACGCCCTGACGCCAGGTGTCGCACTCGGTGTACGTCACGCCCTCGAGCACCAGCGGCACGTCGACGCTGGGGCAGGAGCTCTTGGTGTTGGTGTCCAGGCGGATCTTGCCCTGCTCGGCGAGCTCGGCGAGCGCCGGGTACCAGCTGGCCGCGTGGGAGTCGCCGAACAGGAACACCAGCGGGGCGTCCTCGTTCTCCCCCACCCGACAGCCGCTGGAGTCGGTGCTGTCCTGCGGGCGGTGGCAGTCGCTGGCGTAGATGGAGGGGTTGTCCGCCTCGGCCTCCTCCAGAGGCGGGGTGAGGTTCTCCGGGACGAAGCCGGTTCCGGCCGGGTCCTTCTGCAGCTGCGTCTCCTCCCCCGCCGTCTGATTCGTGGCCGTCTCGCCCCGTGCCGAGGTCAGGTAGTAGCTGCCGCCGGCGGTCGCGATCAGCGCCGCGGAGGTGGCCAGCGCCGCCGCGCCGGTCCACAGCCGGGACCGCTTGCGCAACGTGGGCCAGGCGATGACGGGCCGCTCGACGAAGCGGAACAGCAGCCAGGCCAGCGGGATCGCCACCGCTCCGAGAGCCAGACGCAGCCACAGCGGCAGCGGGTTGTCCTCGCCGACGGCGACCTGCGGGATCACCTGCAGCGGCCAGTGCACCAGGTACAGCGAATAGGAGATCGCCCCGACGAACTGGAAGGGCCGCAGCCCGAGGATCCGGTTCGCGCTGCCTCGCCCGGGCGCGGCGCCGCCGATGATCAGCAGCACCGTGGCCAGCACCGGCAGCGCGGCGGTGTAGCCGGGGAACGGGGTCTGCTCGGTGTACACCAGGCCCACCACGGCCAGCAGCGCCAGCCCCACCCAGGACAGCGCCCCGGTCCCCGCCGCCCGCGGCCACCGGGCGCCGGAGCGCAGCAGGAACGCCACCAGCGCGCCGGCCCCCAGCTCCCAGGCCCGCGTCGGCAGGGAGAAGAACACCCAGGGCTGGGAGACGCTCATCAGCGCCACGCACAGCGCGAAGGAGACCGCCACCAGAACGGCCGACACGACCAGCAGACGGCGCTCGCTGCGCCGGCACAGCCAGAAGCCGACCGCGAGGATCGCCGGCCAGAACAGGTAGAACTGCTCCTCGACGCCGAGGGACCAGTAGTGCTGGAACACCGACGGGCTGGTCTCGGCCAGATAGTTGGTGCCCTCGACGGCGAACAGCATGTTCGGCACGTACAGCGCCACGGCCACCGCACCCTTGGCGACCTCGTTCATCAGCAGCGGCGGCATCCAGATCCAGGCGGCCAGCACGGTCGCGATGCCCACCAGCAGGGAGGCCGGCAGGATGCGTCGGGCGCGCTTGGCGTAGAAGCTGCCGAAGGAGATCCGGCCGTCGCGCTCGAGCGATTCGAGCAGGTGGGTGGTGATGAGGAATCCGGAGATGACGAAGAAGACGTCGACGCCGACGAACCCGCCGGAGAGCCAGGTCACCCCGGAGTGGTAGAGCACGACGAACAGGACCGCGATCGCGCGCAGTCCCTGCACGTCCGGGCGGAAACCGGACTTCTTGGCCGCAGGGGCGGCAGAGGTGCTCTCACCGACGGCAGTCACGTGCTCTCCTTCCCGACGGGCGGGACGTCCCGTGGAGTCTAACCAGCACGCACGAGCATCGGACGACGCATTTCGCGGCATCAATCCAGGGCGGCCACACCTATCAGGATCTCCAGGTAGCGGCGGGCCAGGACGTCGTCGTCGGCATGCTCGCCGACCCAGGCGCGGCCGCTGGCGCGCACCCCGGCCCGGTCGCGGTCGGCGGCCAGCTCGCGCCACAGTGCCGTCAGCGCGTCGACGTCGCCCGGGGGCAGCACATCGCCGGCGTCCGCGGCGCGGACCACGTCGGCCGCCTCCCCGTCCAGCAGCGCCGTGATGTGACGGCCGGTGGCGAGCATCTCGTACAGCTTGGAGGGGACGGTCCACTGGAACGGCGCCCAGTCCCGCAGCGAGACCACGACGGTGTCCGCCCAGCGGTAGTGGGCGCCGACCTCGCGATGCGGGATGCGCGGCAGCACCTCGACGGGGGCGTCGAGCTCTTCGGCCAGCGCCGCCAGGGCAGGGGCCTCGATCCCGTGGCCGATCATTTTGACCTGCACGGGGACCCCCTCCTCGTGCAGCTGCGCCGCCGCCCGCACGACGATGTCCAGGCCCTGCGAGCGCCCCATATTGCCCAGGTACAGGCAGCGCAGGGCGGTGTGGTCGCTCTCGAGGTGATCGCGCTGCGGGGTGACCTTCGCCAGGTCGGTGCCGTTGCGGACCACCTCGACCGGGGACACCCCGCGCTCCTCGAGCACGTCGGCGAAGCGGTCGGTGGTGGTGACGACGGCCTGCGCGCCGCTCTGCCAGCTGGTGACCTGCGCATGCACCTGCCCCTTCGCCAGCGCCACCGCCCAGCGCAGGCTGCGGCGCAGCGCTCCGGGCTGCGGGGCGTGCACCGCCTCGGCGGGCAGGGCGCCGACGGGGCCGACGTGCGTGACCAGATCGGGCCAGGCATCACGCATCTCCACGACCAGCGGGACGCCCCACAGGGCCGCGAGCGTGCGACCCACCAGGAGCGTGGGAATCGCGGGTGCGGTGGCGACGACGACGTCGGGTCGGGTGCCGGGACGGCTGAAGCGCCGCCGCAGCCGACGCAGGGCGTCCAGCGCCGAGACCAGGTGATCGGCGGTGCGGGAGGTGATGTCCGCGCGGTGCGGGAGGTAGGCGGTGCGCAGCACGGTCTCCCCGTGGCGTCCGCGCTCGACGGCGCCGACAGGGTGCGTGCGCAGCTGCGCGCGGGTGGGGCGTCCGCCGGGATAGTGCGGCACGGGCGTCGCGACGGTCACGCGGTGACCTGCGGCTTCGAAGCGCTCGATCAGCGCCGACCAGCGCCGCTGCGGCGCCCCGAACTCCGGGGCGTAGTAATGGGTCAGCAGCAGGATCCTCATCCGGCGGCGGCCTCCTCCGGACCGGCGGTTCCGGCTGCGATCACCCCGGGGCCGCCGTCAGCGGTCACCCGGGGGCCGCCGTCGCCGGAGGTCTCCTCGAGGCCCACGGCACGGGCGGCCTCCCGCAGCGTCTGCGGGGAGGCGTGGAGGGTGTCCGGCGGGCGCAGGCCGGCCCGGGCGGACGCGGCGTCCACGAAGAGCCACAGCGCCTGCGGGTGGGCGGGATCGGCATCGCGGTCGACGGCGGCCCGCCGATGCTGCCGATCGGACGTCCGACGCGCGGTGGCTCGACCGTCGGAGGCGTCGGAGCCGTCAGGGCTGTCGGAGCCGTCGGCCCCGTCGGGTCCCGCGCTGTCACCCCCGCGGCGCGCGGCCGCGATCTGGGCATCGGCTCGGCGGCGGCCGTCGGGTTCCTCCGGCTCCGTATGCGGCGCAGGCAGCACGGCGATCGCCGCGGTGGGGATCAGCACGCTGCGGGAGCTGAGCTGACGGCGCACGACGGTGATCCCGGCGAGCTCGCCGGTGGCGTCGTGCACGTAGATGTCCCGCACCCGCCCCACCTGTGCACCGTCGCTGCCCAGCACGGTCACGCCGGCGAGGGCCTGGAGACGTGCGCGACGGGCCAGGCGGCCTGCGTCGGACGATCCCTCTTCGGCCTCCCCGTCCGTGATGCCGTCGCCCGGGCCGGTTGCCTCGTCGGCGTCGGAGCTCACGGCCCCTGAGCCGGAAGTGCGGGCGTCCTCGGCCCCGAGCTGCGGCGTCGCGCCCGCAGAGACGGCGAAGCCGTCCCCCTCGGGATGCTCAGCGGGGGTCTCGCCCCCCGACGTCTCGGTCACGCAGACCCGATCCTCCTCAGTCGATCACGCACAGGTGCACGAAGTCTCGCACATCGCGGGTGGGGTCACCGGAGCCGTTCTGCTGCAGCTCGCGCACCGAATGCTCGCGCACCGTCAGGCTCAGCAGCAGGGAGAACAGGGTGCGGGCGACGAACGCGGGATCCGCCCCCGGGACCAGCATCCCCTTGTCCGCGAGGCCCGTGAGGACCTCGTCGAGCACGTGCTCGTGGACGAGGCGCAGCCGCGCGATGCGGTAGCGGCCCGGATGGGACGGGTTCACGATCTCGGCGGACAGGGTCGCCAGCAGAGCCATCGAGTGCTGAGTGGGATTCCACGGCCCGGACAGGGCGGCCAGCAGGGTCGCGGGGGACCCCTGCAGCGACTCGACCGAGTCCAGCAACCCCTGCGCGTGCGCCTCGAGCCGGTCGATGACCGCGCCGAGCAGGGCGTCCTTCGAGGCGAAGTGGTGCAGCATCCCCGGGTGGGAGATGCCGACCCGGCGCGAGATGTCCCGCAGGCTCGCCCCGTGGTAGCCCCGCTCGGCGAACAGCGCCGAGGCACCGTCGAGGATGGCCTCGCGCCGCGCCTGGCCCGGGCCCGTGGACTCCGGAGCCGCCGTCTCGGGGGCGACCACGGTGCGCGGCTCGTCGGAGTCCACCGCGCCGGTCGGGACGCCGGGAGCCGCCGGATCCGCCGCCGGGGCGGGCGAGGGCACGGCGGCCCCCTCCGCGGGAGCGCCGACGACGGGCGGGAGGTCGTCGCCGACCTCCGACTCGGCGGCCGCGATCGTATCCAGCGTGCGCAGCACGTTGGTCAGGGGGTCCGCGCTCATGGTCACCGAGCTCCCGTCGAAGGTCTCCTCGCCGGCTCGATCAGAGAACGAGAGGGAGAGCGGGGCGGGCCCTGTCCTCGTGCCCGGAGGGCCTCCCGTGGCGGGCAGTGTCATGGTCGTTACCTCGCGGCAATCAGTTCGGCGATCTGGATGGCGTTCAGGGCGGCGCCCTTGCGAAGATTATCCGCTACCGCGAACAGCACAAGACCCTTTCCGTCCGGAACCGACTGATCCTGTCGGATCCGGCCGACGAAGGTGCCGTCCCTGCCGGCCGCATCCAGCGGGGTCGGCAGGTCCACGACGGTGACCCCGTCGGCCGCTTCCAGCAGCTCACGCGCCTGCTCGGGGGTGATCGGCTGGTCGAACTCGGCGTGGATCGCGACCGCGTGGCCGGTCATCACCGGCACCCGCACGCAGGTGCCCGCCACCGGCAGCTGAGGCAGGTCGAGGATCTTGCGGGACTCGTGGCGGAGCTTCTGCTCCTCGTCGGTCTCGTTCGACCCGTCCTCGACGATGCTTCCGGCCATGGCCAGCACGTTGAACGCGATCGGCTTGACGTAGGTGGACGGCTCGCCGAGGTCGACCGAGGACCCGTCCAGCGCCAGCTTCTCCACCTCGTCGGCGCCCGCCCGCACCTGGCCGGCCAGCTCCGCGACCCCGGCGACGCCGGAGCCGGAGACGGCCTGGTAGGTGGCGACCTTCAGCCGCGCCAGACCGGCCGCGTCGTGCAGCGGCTTCAGCGTCGGCATCGCGGCCATGGTGGTGCAGTTGGGGTTGGCGATGATCCCGCGCGGCGGGGCGTCGATCGCCTGCGGGTTCACCTCCGAGACGACCAGCGGCACCTGGTCGTCGCGGCGGAAGGCGGAGGAGTTGTCCACGACGGTCGCGCCGGCGTCGGCGAACCGCGGGGACAGCGCCTTCGAGGTGGAGCCGCCGGCGGAGAAGATCGCGATGTCGATCGTGCTGCCCTCGGAGGTGATGTCCGCGGTCTCGGCATCCTCGACCAGCAGGGACTGGCCGGCGTACGGCACGGTCCTGCCGGCGCTGCGGGCCGACGCGAAGGCGCGCACCCCGGCGTGGGGCACGGCGCGGTCCGCGAGCAGGGCGAGCATGACCTGGCCGACCTGGCCGGTCGCGCCCACCAGGGCGATGACCGGACCGTCGGGCGTGTACCCGGGAGTGGTGGTGACGTCGAAGGCGTCCGCGCCGGGGGTGGCACCGGCGGTGCCGCTGCTGCTGGAGGTGCTGCCGCTGGGAGTGCTGCTGGGGGTGCTGCTGGTCATCGTCCGGTTCCTCCGTACACGACGGCTTCGGTCTGCTCGGCATCCAGGCCGAAGGCGCTGTGGATGACGCGCACGGCGTCATCGAGCTTGGCCTGCTCGGTGACCACCGAGATGCGGATCTCCGAGGTGGAGATTATGTCGATGTTGATGCCCGCCTCGCCGAGGGAGCGGAACAGGGTCGCCGATACGCCCGGGTGCGAGCGCATGCCGGCGCCGACGATGCTGACCTTGCCGATCTGGTCGTTGTAGCGCACCTCGGAGTAGCCGATCGCCTCGCGCGAGGCCTCGATCGCCGCCAGAGCCGCGGGGACGTCGTCCTCGGGCAGGGTCAGGGAGATCGCGACGGTGTCGTCGACGGTCGAGGAGTTCTGCACGATCATGTCGATGTTCGCGCCGGAGCCGGCGACGACGTCGAACAGCAGCGCCGCCTTGCCCGGCGTGTCCGGGACCTCGACGACGGTGATCTTGCCTTCGCTGCGGTCGTGCGCGACGCCCGAGATGATCGGCGCCTCGAGGCCGGGGTCCGAGTGGTCGTCCATGGGGAGCTCCTTGGTCGGGTCGGCGGCGTCGCGACGGGCGACGTCCGCGGTGCGGATGGTGACGTCGGGGTCGATGGGGATCACGCGATCGGGGTCGTCGGAGACGATCGTCCCCAGACGCCCGGAGTACGAGGAGCGCACGTGCAGCGGCACGCCGTAGCGGCGGGCGTACTCCACGCTGCGCACCATCAGGATCTTCGCGCCGTTGGCGGCCAGGTCCAGCATCTCCTCGCAGGAGATGTAGGGGACCCGACGGGCGGCGGGCACGACGCGCGGATCCGAGGTGAACACGCCGTCGACGTCGGAGTAGATCTCGCAGACGTCGGCCTCGAGCGCGGCGGCCAGCGCCACGGCGGTGGTGTCCGAGCCGCCGCGGCCCAGGGTGGTGATGTCCTTCGTGGACTGCGAGACGCCCTGGAAGCCGGCGACGATCGCCACCGAGCCCTCGTCGACCGCCTCCTGGACGCGGCCGGGGGTCACGCGCAGGATGTGGGCCTTGCCGTGCACCTCGTCGGTGATCAGGCCGGCCTGCGAGCCGGTGTAGGCGCGGGCGTCGATGCCGACGTCGTTCAGCGCCATCGACAGCACCGCCATCGAGATCCGCTCGCCGGCGGTCACCAGCATGTCCAGCTCGCGCGGCGGCGGGTTGGGCGAGACCTGCTCGGCGAGATCGAGAAGATCATCGGTCGTATCGCCCATCGCGGAGACCACGACGACCACCTTGTGGCCCGCCTTCGCGTACTTCGAGATCCTCTGGGCGACACGCTTGATGGAGTCGGCGTCGGCGACGGAGGATCCTCCGAACTTCTGGACGACCAGGCTCATGAGACGAGTTCCTTCACGGTTGCGGGCTGGGGACAGGGGTGTTCCTGCAGTGGGCCGTGGGTGGCGCGGGGCGGCGGCGACGGTCACGATGCCTGGTGGCGGCACGGTTCTCGCCGGCACGACGCTCCGCGGAGCCGTCCGGGGTGCCGGATGGACCAGCTCCCCGGGGACCGGATGGCCCGGCTCCCGCGGTGCCGGATGATCCAGCTCCGGGGCACCGGTTCCCGACTCCCGCGGTGCCGGTCGGCCCGGCTCCGGGGTACCGGGCACCCGACTCCCGCGGTGCCGGACGAGCCGACCCCGGGGCACCGGATGTTCCGGTTCCGGGCTCTGCCGAGCTCACGGACCCGGTCGCCAGTCTACGAGACCTGCCCCTGTAGCGCCCGTGACCTCGACATTCGAGACGAGGCCGCTGGTCATGGAACTTTGTCCACGTGTCCGACACAACAATCCCCGGCGCTGTCCTGTCGTTCCCTACCCCTCCCCTCTGCACTGTCGTTCCCTACCCCCTCCCCCTCCGCCGAGCTCTGCACTGTCGTTCCCATAGCTCGCCGTGGCAACGACAGCGCAGAGCTCGGCCGGCGTTGCTGGGGCTGGGTCGTGGCGGGGACGGTGCACGTTCTCGGACGATCGGCCCCGATGGGGAGGATGATGCCGACAGGGCGCTGAGCAGGCCGTTGTGGATCCCCGGGGGGAGGGCAGCTCACCTTCGCGCACCCTTGGCCCATGCCTCGCCTTCGCACACCTCTCGCCGATGGCCTGCTCCCTGCTGTTTTCTCCCGGGCCGAGGCAGCGGCAGCCGGTGTCACCGACGAGCGTCTCCGGGCGCCCGACATCCGCATCGTGGTGCGAGGGTTCCACGCACGGGCCGGCCCGGAGATCCTGGAGAGAGACATCGTCGCGGCCCTCACCAGGAACGATCCCCGGGTGGCCGCCTGCGGACCGACGGCATCGCGCCTGTGGGGGTTCCCCAGAAGTCCGGGGCGAGTGCCTGGACATTCAAGGACTCGGCGTCGCGGATCCACCTCACGAACTCCGTCGTGCGGCGCCGGAACACGAAGAAGCTCCGATGGCGCAATCTCGACCTGACCGCCTCGGACCTCGTCGAGGTCGGCGGTGCTCGGCTCACGTCTCGCGTGCGTACCTGGGTGGACCTCGCCGCCACACTGTCGACGGATGACCTCACGGCGATCGGTGATCACCTGGTGCGGAAGCCGCGAGGCATGTTCGAGGGCCGCGGCGCACCGCATGCGACGCCCGACCAGCTCCGGCAGGCGGCGCTCCGCCACCGCGGTCGCGGCGCCCTTCACCTTCGGCATTCGCTGGAGGACATCCGGATCGGCAGCGACTCCCCCGCCGAGACCCGCCTCCGCCTGGGCGTGCTGCGGGCGGGCCTGCCCGCGCCTGCGCTGAACACTGCCATCCGCGATGACGGAATCTGGCTCGGCGAACCGGATCTCTCGTGGCCGGAGTGGAAGGTGTGCGTCGAGCACGAAGGGCCGACCCACCTCACCAAGCAGCAGCAGGAAGAGGACATCCAACGCACCGAGCTCCGCAACGAGGAAGGCTGGATCGAGGTGCGAACGGTCGCCAAGGACCTCCGGAACTCCTGCGCCCGCGGGGTGGAGCGGATCGCCACCGCGCTGCGCCGACATGGCTGGCGAGGATGATCCGGCGCCCCGGTCCCATTCAGAACCCCGGTGCACTCAGGGTCGCCACCGTCAGGCACCCAGATCCACCTCTGCGCAATCGGTCCCAAAACCGCCGGAAGCACCACGAACGCAGAGCTCGATCGAGGCGGGCCCGACTACTGAGCCCTACCCCAGATCTACCTCTGCACAGTCGGTCCCAAAACCGGGCCGCTTCCAGTGGTGAGTGCGACTCCTGAGGAGGGAGTCGCGGATGTTGCCTGCTTCGTTTCGTGCTGGAGTCATTGAGGACGTGCTGGAAGGCGCGACGGCATGGGACGCGGCCGTGGCGGCGGGTGTCAGCGCGAGAGTGCTGACGGACTGGTTGCGAGAAGCTGGAGTCATGTTGCGCACGGGAAGGCCATCTCCAGACCAGCTGTCTTCGGTGGTCCGACCGCCACCGGCCAAGAGCTTCGGCGCGCCTGCCGGTCATGGCAGGCGACTGCAGCTTGCCGACCGGATCTGGATCGAGATGGGCATTGCCCAGGGAGATGATCCCGATCGGATCGCCTCCAGCCTCGGCGTGCACCGTTCCACGGTCTTTCGTGAGCTCTCTCGCCATAGCCTGATCGCTCACGACGGCCGCTGGAACAGGGATGACGCGCATTACAGCGCCGCCTTGGCCCAGCTGTGGGCCGACGAAGCACGCGTGCGCCCGAAGGCCTTCAAGCTCGAGACGCTGCCGCTGCTGCGCCGGATGGTCATCGACATGCTCAACCACAAGATCTCCCCGCAGCAGATCAGCGTGCGGCTGCGACGAGAGTTCCCCGACGATGAGAACATGCAGATCAGTCACGAGACCCTCTATCAGACCCTCTACGTCCAGGGTGCTGGCGCGCTGCGTCACGAGCTGAAGGTCGAAGGCGCGATCCGTTCGGGCCGCAAGACCCGCAAACCGGCCTCGAAGCTGCCGCCGCGCTCGAACCGCAGCTGGCTGGAAGGACACCGGCTCGCGGATCGCGACGACATCACCGCTGCAGAGCACGCTGGGCGGAAAATCCCTGGGCATTGGGAGGGTGACCTGGTGGTGGGGCCGAACAACTCAGGCATCATCACGCTGGTCGAGCGGGCCTCACGGTTCACGCTGCTGGGGCGCCTGCCCGGAACGCGCGACTCGACCACGGTGATCGACATGCTCGCCGAGATGGTCGAGGACCTGCCCGGCGCGGTTCAGCGCTCGATCACCTGGGACCAGGGCATGGAGATGGCTCAGCACGCGAGGTTCACCGTGGAGACCGGCTGCCCGGTGTTCTTCTGTGACCCGCACTCTCCGTGGCAGCGGCCGACGAACGAGAACCTCAACGGTCAGCTGCGCTGGGAATACCCCAAAGGCACCGACTTCAACCTCGTCACCGACGCAGAGCTCGAAGCCGTCCAAGACATGCTCAACGCCCGTCCCCGCGTGATCCTCGAAGGCGCCACCCCCAGTGAGACACTCGACGAACTGATAACCACAGTCGCACTCACCAACTGAAGCGGCCCCGCCGGAAGCACCGAGAACGCAGAACTCACCTTGATGGACAGAGCTGCCGGGCTGGGCGGGCCGCCGGGCCGGCACCGCTGATCGGCGGGACTCGGGACCGGAGCAGGGCGGCATCAGGCCGTGGTCCCGACCAGCTCCTCCAGCAGGGCGCGTCAGGCCGTGGCCCCGACCAGCTCCTTCAGCAGGGCGCGGGCGCCGTCGGTGCGCAGCACCTCCAAGGCGTGGAGGTAGGGCGCGGTGAACGCCTCGTGCTCGACCAGGTCGCCGAACAGCTCCTCGTCGCGGAGGAAGGCGAGCGGATCCTCGTCGTGCTTCGCGGCGGCGGCCATCACACGATCGTGGAGACGGTCGACGACGGGCCATTCCTCGCCGTTCTCGCCGGTGCCCTCGGCGTACCGCGCCCAGGAGGCCACGATCGCGGCAGTCGCGGTGACGGAGCGCTCGGCCTCGAGGTTCTCGCGGATCACGGGCATCATCCAGGTGGGGATGCGGTCGGAGGACTCGGCGGCGAGACGGGCCAGCGTGTCCTTGATGGCCTCGTTGGCGAAGCGCGCCATGAGCTCGTCCTTGTAAGCGGTCAGGTCGATGCCCGGCACCTCCGGGACGGTCGGAGTGCCCTCGACGTCCATGTAGAGCGTGCGGGCGAAGGGGGCGAGGTGCTCGTCCACGGCGGCCTCGTCGGCGTAGGTCAGGCCCAGCAGCAGGCCGAAGTAGGCGATGGACTGATGGGAGCAGTTCAGCAGGCGCAGCTTCATCAGCTCGTAGGGCTCGACGTCCTCGACCATCTGCACCCCGGCCTCCTCGTAGGCGGGGCGGCCGGCGGGGAACTCGTCCTCCAGGACCCACTGCACGAAGTCCTCGGCGACCACCGGCCAGGCGTCGTCGATGCCGTAGTCGGCGGAGATCATCTCGATGTCCTCGGGCACGGTGGCCGGGGTGATGCGGTCGACCATGCAGTTGGGGAAGGCGACGTGCTGCTCGATCCAGTCCGTCATCAGCTCCTGCCCGTGCAGTCCGTTCTCGTCGCGGCGCCGCGCGTAGGCGAGGATCATGCGCTGGGCCAGGTCACCGTTTCCGCGCACGTTGTCGCAGGACATGACCGTGAACGGCTCGGTTCCGGCCTCGCGGCGGCGGCGCAGCGCCTCGACCACGAAACCGAACATGGTGCGGGGATGACCCGCGCCGTGGGCGGTGTTCGCGCCGCCCCCGTCCTCTCCGGCCCGGCCGACGTCGGCGGCCCCGGCGGAATCGAAGCGGGTGGAGAGGTCCGCGGCGACGGCCTCGGTCTCGTACTGGAACTCGCCCGTGGACGGGTTGTAGTTGTATCCGCCCTCGGTGACGGTCAGCGAGACGATGCGCACCGCCGGATCGGTCATCTGGGCGAGCACGGCCTCGGGATCATCGGGCGCGAAGAGGTACTTCGCGATGGAGCCGATCACGCGCGGGTCGCGCTCACCGTCGGGGTTCTTGGTGACCAGGGTGTACATGCCGTCCTGCGCGGTGAGGGCATCGCGCATGCGGGCGTCCCCCGGCAGCAGGCCGACGCCGCAGATCGCCCAGTCGCGGTCGCGCCCGGCATTCATCAGACGGTCCAGGAACATGGCCTGGTGGGCGCGGTGGAAGCCTCCGACGCCGAAGTGGACGATGCCGATGGCGCGCTGGTCGAGCGGGTACTGAGGTACCGCCACCTCGCCTCGCGCAGAGATGTCGGGGAGGGCGGAAGCGTTCAGGGCGGTCATGGCTCATCCTTCGTCGGCGAGTTCTGCTGAGGCCGACGATACACACCTCCTCGCCAGATGAGCAGGGGTTCGCGCTCACGTGATCAGGGCTGGCAGGCGCGAGCGGGCAACGATCCGGCGCGGGAACACAGGATGCGCCCTGCCTCCTCGACACCCCGCCCCCTCACTCCAGCAGCGCGGCGACCTGGTCGGCGAGCTCCGGAGCGAGCACGATGTCGTCGACCAGTCCGGAGCGGGCGGCGGCGATGACCGCCTCGGGTCGTCCGACGGCCGGGGCCGCGGCGATCACCCGTGCCCGTCGCAGCTGGTCCGCCCGCACTCCGATCACACGATCCTCGAGCGCCGAATGCCAGACCGCGCCCGTGCCGCCCAGCATGATGCCGCAGATCTCGGCGACGATCCCGGCCTCCTGGGCACGACGCTGCTCGTCGGCCCCCAGGCGGGCCCACAGGGTCGAGGCGCCGGCGGACCAGGCCCCGAGGGAGACCACGGCGACATCGAGGGCGTCGGCCGCGTCGAGCGTCGTGCGCACCTCCTCCATCGACCGCAGCGAGGCGGCGACCTGCGGCGAGTCGACCACGAGCGGGGTGGGCAGCGCCCAGACCCGGCCGCCGGACCGAGCGCCGAGGGTATGGACCAGGGCCGAGGACTCGGCCGTCGAGTAGCCGGCGGCGCTCAGGGGGCCGACGAGCTGGACGATGTCGACCGCAGGAAGGACCTCGAGGGTGTCCGGCAGGTGCATGAGGGTGCGGGACCAGGCGACGCCGAGCCGCCCGCCCTCACGCAGCCGCGTCGTCAGCAGGTGGGCGGCCTGGCGGGCGATGGCCGCGCGCATCGATTCGCCCGGCCGCGCGGCGGCGACCGTGACCGAGGAGATGCCGAGCTGCTGCGCGAGGGTGGCGTAGTCGCGGCCGGCGGCGCTGGGGTCGACGATCTGGATGCGCACGATGCCCTCGTCGCGCGCCTCGTCGAGCAGGCGGGCGACCTGGAAGCGGGACAGGGCGTGACGGCGACCGATCTCGACCTTGGAGAGCCCGTCGAGGAAGTACTCGCTCGCAAGGGTCGCCTTGAGCGAGCCGTCGCCGGAACCAGCGACCCCTCCCGAGGGCGCCCCATCCGATCGGCCCGCACCACCCGTCGACCCCGCGCCACCCGACGGAATCGCACCGCCCGACGGCCCCGCGCCGCCCGACGGATCCTCGCCGACGGCGCCCTCAGATGCGCTCGCACCCCCCTCGTCCGACCCTGGTTGACCCGAGAGCGCGCTCGCCGAGCTCGCGCGCCCGCGCGCGCCGTCCGCGTCGAGCGAGGTCGATCCGACCTGCCCATCGGGCCGGTCCTCGCGGCCGGGCATCGTGCCGTTGCGCGCCATGGTCGTCCCTCCCCATCTCGTGCGCATCGCGAACATCTGCGACTCGCCTATTGCTCAACTGAGAGTATATGACTACGCTCACTCACAGGTGAGCACAAGCACTCATCACATGAGCGGGCTGCGATGTCGCCGCCCACCTCCCCCAGCGGGACCACCGTCAGCACCTGCGGCGGACCCGCCGGCATCCCGTCACCAGCGGCCACGACACCGGACCACCCCGAGATCCGTCGGACCCCCGCCGATCCCCACTGCGGCGCCGCGGTCCATCTCCGGATCACGAGAGGGTCCCCGGACGTCGGGCTTCGAGCCGTTCAGAGGAGAACAGCGCATGGGACACCCCAGACCACATCCGAGGCGGGCCTCGGGACCGGCCGACCCGGGCGCGGCCGCGCCGAATCCGTCGACCTCGAGCGCAGCCGCTCCCCCACCGTCCTCCTCGGTCCCGGCGACCCCCGACACGACTGCGCCCCCACCGGCGCGCCCACCCCGTTCCCTGCTGCGACCCCGTCGCCGCAGCGTGCTGGGCGCCGGACTGACCGCCGGGCTCGGGGCCACCGCCCTGGCCGGCTGCGGCTCCGGGGGAAGTGCCCGCGAATCGATCGTCGTCGCGATCGTGTCGAACCCGCAGATGCAGGACGCGATCAGCCTGATCGACGACTTCTCGCAGAATCACCCCGACATCGACGTGCAGTTCGTGTCGTTGCCGGAGAACGAGGCGCGCGCGAAAATCACCGCGTCGGTCGCCACCGGTGGCGGCGAGTTCGACGTCGTGATGATCTCCAACTACGAGACCCCGCTGTGGGCGCCCAACGGCTGGCTCACCGACCTCGAGCCCTACATCGCGAAGACCGACGGCTACGAGCCGGAGGACTTCGTGCCGACGATCAAGGACGCCCTGACCGTGGACGGCTCGATGTACTCGGTCCCCTTCTACGGCGAGAGCGCGTTCCTGGTCTACCGCCAGGACCTGTTCGACGAGGCCGGACTCGAGATGCCGAAGCGCCCCAGCTGGGAGGACCTGCGCTCCTTCGCCTCCACCCTGCACGACCCCGACAGCGGGATGAGCGGCATCGCCCTGCGCGGGCTGGCCGGCTGGGGCGAGAACATCGCGCCGATGAGCACCGTCCTGAACACCTACGGCGGCTGCTGGTTCGACATGGAATGGGCGCCGCAGCTGACGTCCCCCGAGGTGCGGGAGGCGATCTCGATGTACGTCGACACGCTGCGCTCCTATGGGCAGCCCGGCGCCGCGACCTCCGGCTTCGGCGAATGCCTGACCCACTTCAGCCAGGGCAACGCCGCCATGTGGTTCGACGCGTCCTCGATGGTCTCCGGGGTCGAGAACCCCGACTCCTCCACCGTGGTCGGCAAGACCGGCTACGCGCTGGGGCCGACGCAGCTGACCGAGTACGCCGGCTGGCTGTACTCCTGGGCCCTGGCCATTCCGCAGACCAGCGAGAAGAAGGACGCGGCCTGGGAGTTCATCGCCTGGATGACCCATCCGGACTACTTCCAGCTGGTGGGCGAGGAGATCGGCTGGGAGGCGCTGCCGCCCGGCTCGCGGCTGTCGACCTACGAGATCCCCGAGTACGCCGAACTCTCCAAGAACTACGCCGAGCCGACGTTGGACTCGATGGAGAACTCCACCCAGGAGAACTCGATGACCGTCGAGGTCCCCTACGACGGTCTGCAGAACGTGGTGATCCCCGAGTTCCAGGACCTCGGCACCCGCGTCGGCCAGCAGTTCTCCGCCGCGATCGCCGGACAGAAGAGCGTCGACGAGGCGCTGGAGCAGTCGCAGGGCTTCGCCGAATCGGTCGCCCGCACCTACGGATGGGAGGGCTGAGCGATGAGCATGTCCGCTCGAGGAACCGCGAGGAACGAGGGGGAGGGGACGGACCGATGAGCACAGCCACTGACACGCCCGTCGGCCGCGGACCGGATGCGCCGCGCACCCCGTCGGCCGACGCATCCCGCCGACGCGCCCCGCACGACGGGGAGTACTCGAAGGCCGAGGCCTGGCGGCGCCGGCTGCCCCTGATGCCCGCGTTCCTCTTCGTGGTCATCTGCACCCAGATCCCCTTCCTGCTGACGATCTGGTACTCGCTGCGCTCCTGGAACCTGCTGCGCCCCGAGGGCGAGAAGTTCGTGGGCCTGCGCAACTACCTCGACATCTTCGTCGACTCCACGTTCCGCACCGCGGCCCTGAACTCGATCCTCATCACCCTGGGCTGCGTGCTGGTCTCGCTGGTGTTCGGGCTCGTGCTGGCACTGCTGCTGGACCGGAAGTTCTTCGGCCGCGGATTCATCCGCACGCTGCTGATCACGCCGTTCCTCATCATGCCGGTGGCCGGGGCGATGCTCTGGTCGATCTCGATGTTCAACCCCTCCTACGGCCTGGTGAACTGGCTGATCTCGATCGTGGGCATCTCCCCGGTGGACTGGACCAGCCAGCTGCCGATGCTCTCGATCATCATCGCGCTGGTGTGGCAGTGGACGCCGTTCATGATGCTGCTGCTGTTGGCGGGGCTGCAGTCCCAGACCGGGGACGTGCTCGAGGCCGCCTCGATGGACGGGGCCGGGCCCTGGACCACCTTCGTGTACATCACCCTGCCCCACCTGCGGTTCTACCTCGAGCTGTCGGTGCTGCTGGGCGCGATCTACGTCGTCAACACCTTCGACCAGATCTACCTGATGACCGCAGGGGGCCCGGGCACCGCCAGTGCCAACCTGCCGTTCTACATCTATCAGCGCGCGTTCCTCGGCTTCGACATCGGGCAGTCCTCGGCGATGGGCGTGATCACCGTGATCGCCACGATCATCGTCGCCATGTTCGCGCTGCGGCTGATCTTCACGAGCATCAACAGCAAGGAGCAGTCATGAGCGCCCTTCGTCGACGACCCGTGAGGAACGACCAGAAGGAGATGGAGTCATGAGCACCCTGTGTCGACGAGCTGTGCGGAACCAGCGGAAGGAGACGGAGTCATGAGCATCCTTTGTCGACGAGCTGTGAGGAACGAACGGAAGGAGACGGAGTCATGAGCACAGTGACCGCCGACGCCCCGCGGACCTCCCCCACGGCGCCGCCCGCGATCCGGCGGCGTCGCCCCAAGGGACGCACCAGCGGACACGTGCTGACCGTCGTCGCCTGGGCCGCCGGCCTGCTGTTCTTCGCCCCGGTGGCGTGGATGGTGCTGACCAGCTTCAAGCAGGAGTCCCAGGCGGCCTCGAACCCGCCGACGTTCTTCTTCACCCCGACGCTGGAGCAGTACGCCTCGGTGATCGGTACCGCGGGCGCCGGGTCCTACCTGCTGAACTCGGTGATCGCCACCGCCTGCTCGACGCTGCTGGTGCTGGTGCTCGCCGTGCCCGCCGCCTACGCGGTGAGCATCCGACCGGTGAAGAGGACCCAGGACTTCCTGTTCTTCTTCATCTCCACCAAGATGCTGCCGATCGTCGCGGTGATCATGCCGATCTACGTGATCGCCGGGCAGATCCAGCTGCTCGACAACATCCTCACGCTGATCATCCTGTACACGGCGATGAACCTGCCCATCGCGGTGTGGATGATGCGCTCGTTCTTCCTCGAGGTGCCCGGCGAGGTGCTCGAGGCCGCGTCGATCGACGGTGCCTCGCTGCTGCGCACCATGCGCACTGTGCTGCTGCCGATGGTGGCCCCGGGTGTCGCGGCGACCGCGCTGATCTGCGTGATCTTCGCGTGGAACGAGTTCTTCTTCGCCCTGAACCTCACGGCCGCGAACGCAGCGACGGTGCCGATCTTCCTGATGTCGACCATGACCTCGGAGGGGCTGTTCCTGGCGCGGCTGTCCGCCGCCTCGGTGCTGGCCTCGCTGCCCGTGGTCCTCGCCGGCTGGATCGCGCAGAAGCAGCTGGTGCGCGGCCTGTCCATGGGTGCGGTGAAGTAGGCCGACGGGCCGGGGCGGGCGGCCGGGCTGGCCGGGGCGGGCGGCCAGGCTGGCTGGCTGGGCGGCCGGAGCGGGCGGCCGGGCTGGCTGGCTGGGCGGCCGGGCTGGCCGGGGCGGGAGGCCGGCCGGCCGGGCGGCTGCCCCACCCCGCCTCTGCCGCCGAGCTCTACGTTGTCGTTGCCAAGATCGCTGGTGGCAACAGCTACGCAGAGCTCGGCTCCAGGTAGGGACAGCAACGCAGAGCTCGGCGGTGGGTAGCGCCCGCAACGCAGAACTCGGCACGAGGAAGGGGCATCCGCCAGGGGCGCTCCGATCAGCCCGAGGCTCACCCGCTCAACCCCCGGGGCACCTCCCCCACTAGGCCCCGGGCACCTCACCCACTCAACACCCGGGGCACCTCGCACCTCAGTCCCGGGCACCTCACCTGCTCAGTCCCCGGGCACCTCGCGCTCGATCTCGGCCAGCCAGGCCCGGGAGGTGACGTCCGAGGGCATCCGCCAGTCCCCGCGCGGGGACAGGGAGCCGCCGGCCAGCACCTTCGGCGCGTTCGGCACGGCGGAGCGCTTGAACTGGTTGGAGAAGAACCGCCGGGTGAACACGGTCAGCCAGTCGCGGATCTCGGCGCGGGTGTAGGCGCGCTTGTCCCCGTCGGCGTATCCCGCGGGCCACTGACCCGCTTCGAGATCACCCCAGGCCTGGTGGGCGAGGTAGGCGATCTTCGCCGGACCGTACCCGCGGCGCAGCACGTGGTAGAGCGTGAAGTCGTGCAGCGCGTACGGGCCGATGGAGTCCTCGGTCGACTGCGCCTTCTCCCCCGGCCTGGTGGGGATCAGCTCCGGGGAGATCTCGGTGTCCAGCACTGCCTGCAGCAGCTGGCCGGTCGCCGCGTCGAACAGCCCCTCGGCGATCACCCAGCGGATCAGGTGCTGGATGAGCGTCTTGGGCACACCGGCGTTGACGCCGTAGTGGGACATCTGGTCGCCCACCCCGTAGGTGCACCAGCCCAGCGCCAGCTCGGAGAGGTCGCCGGTGCCGACCACGATGCCGCCGTGGTGGTTCGCCAGGCGGAACAGGTAGTCGTAGCGCATGCCGGCCTGCACGTTCTCGAAGGTCACGTCGTAGACCTCCTCGCCGCGGCCGACGGGGTGGCCCATGTCGGCGAGCATCTGGGTGGAGGCAGGACGGATGTCGATCGTTGCGAAGCTCGCGCCGATCGCCTCCGAGAGCAGCTCGGCGTTCGAGCGGGTGTGCTCGGTGGTCGCGAAGCCGGGCATCGTGTAGGCGAGGATCTCGGAGCGGTCGCGACCCAGCAGGTCCATCGCCCGCGCGCACACGATCAGCGCGTGCGTCGAGTCCAGACCGCCGGAGACCCCGATGACGGGTCGCGCACCGCCGGGCTCGTCGCCGCCGATCGCCGAGAGCCGACGCACCAGCCCCGCGACCTGGATGGAGAACGCCTCGTAGCTGTCCTGCGCGAGGCGCGACGGGTCGTCGGGCACGAAGGGGAAGCGGTGCAGGGGCCGACGCAGCGGGCCGGTCGCGGGGCGGGGCGCTCCGCCCTCGGCGCCGTGGGCCGTCCCCGTGCCGTCGGCCGACGAACTCCCGCGGCCGACCGGTGCGCGTCCGTCGGCCCCGCTGCCATCGGGAGCAAGCCCGTCAGGCGCGAACAGCGAGGTCTCGACCCCGGCCTCGAAGCCCTCGAGCGCCGTGGCGTGGGTGCGGCGGTTGTCGTCCATGGTGCTCTGGCGGCGGCGCTCGGCGATGATGCGGTCCAGGTCGACGTCGACGACGGTGGCGCGCGGGCCCTGCGGGAAGCGCTCGGACTCCCCCAGCAGATCACCGCATTCGTACACGAAGGTCTGCCCGTCCCAGGCCAGGTCGGTGGTCGATTCGCCCTCGCCGGCGGCCGCGTAGACATAGGCGCTCTGGCAGCGGGCGGAGGCGGAGCGGGCCATGAGCTTGCGGTCCTCCGCGCGGCCGACGGTGATCGGGGAGCCCGACAGGTTCGCGACCACGGTCGCCCCGGCGAGCACGGCCTGGGCCGACGGCGGCACCGGCACCCACATGTCCTCGCAGATCTCGACGAACAGACGCAGCCCCGGCACGTCGGGCACCGTGATGATGCCGTGCGGGGTCAGCCGGTGGTCCTGCCCGGCGATGCACACCAGAACGCCGTCGGCGTCGTCGCCCGGGGCATACCAGCGGCGCTCGTAGAACTCGCGGTAGGTGGGCAGGTTCTGCTTGGGGGCGATGCCCAGCACCTCGCCGCGGTGGATGATCACGGCGCAGTTGAACAGCCGGGCGCGATCGCGGGAGCGCAGCGGGGCGCCGACCACGATGATCGGCAACAGGTCGCGGCTGGCCTCGATCAGGGTGGCCAGCGCGGCCTCGGCGGCATCCAGCAGCGGCTCCTGCAGCACCAGGTCGTCCAGCGAATAGCCGGTCAGCGACAGCTCGGGGAACACGGCCAGGCCCACCTGCTGCTCCTCCAGCGCCTGCAGCTGCTCGAGGTGGCGCTGGACGTTGGTGGCCGGATCGGCGAGCGCGACCGGCAATGTCACCGCCGCCACCCGCACGAAGCCGTGGTCATAGATCGAGGCGTGGGGGTCGGCTGGCGACGTCGCGGCGTTCATGCTCCCGAGCGTAATCGAGGCGGCGGCCACCGAGCCGCCGCTGGGCCGCCGAGCCGCCGTCGGGCCTGCGAGGCCGGCTGTCGCGCCCGGCTCTCCGCGGGCACCCCGCCCCTCCGCCGTCACCGCCGGGCAGACGGCCCGGCGCCTCCCCCGTCTGCTATACCGTGACCCGGTGGAACAGAGCAGGACGCGATGTGCGAGGGGGAGGGCATGAACGCCCGTCGGCCCCTGCTGGGATGGCTGCTGATCGCCCCCAGCCTGATCGGGGTCAGCGCCTTCCTGATCCTGCCGGTGCTGCTGGCCTTCATCGTCTCCCTGTTCCACTGGGACCTGCTGGGCACTCGCGACTTCATCGGGCTGGACAATTACGCTTCTCTGCTGGCCGACGGGGCGCTCGCGAACTCCTTGCTGGTCACGGCCCTGTTCACCCTGATCTCGGTGCCCGTCTCCCTCGCGCTGGGCCTGGCCCTGGCCTCCCAGCTGGTCCGGGCGGTGCCCGGTTCGGCGGTGGTGCGGGTGATCGTGGTGGTCCCCTGGGTGTGCGCTCCGCTCGCGCTCGGCGTGGTGTGGAAGTGGATCTTCCAGCCGTCGGTCGGCGCGCTGAACCAGATCCTCGGGGTGCGGATCGAATGGCTGACCGACCCGAGCCTGGCCCTGCCCGCGGTGGCCTTCGTGGCGATCTGGCAGAACGTCGGCTACATCTCGCTGTTCTTCCAGGCCGGCCTGTCGCGCATCCCCGGCTCGATCTACGAGGCGGCGCGGCTGGATGGCGCCGGACCCTGGCGCTCGATGTGGCACATGACGATCCCGCTGCTGCGCCCGACGACGTTCTTCCTGGCCGTCACCCAGGTGGTGGCGAGCTTCCAGGTGTTCGACATGGTCTACGCCCTCACCGGCGGCGGCCCCCAGCACCGCACCGAGGTCATCGCCTCCCTGATCTACCAGGAGGCCTTCACCTCCTCGAGCCTGGGACGCGCGAGCGCCGTCGCCGTGATCCTGTTCGTGCTGCTGGTGATCATCACCCTGATCCAGCAGCGCTACTTCGCCCGCCGCATCACCTACGACATGAGCTGAGAGGAGGCCGACGATGCACCCCACCGGAGACACCGCGCCGCCCCCACCCTCGGGCGATGCCGACGCCGCCATCGCGGCCACCTCGACCGATCCGACCTCCTCGCGCCGCGGCCCCGCACCCCGCGACCCGCGCGACGACCCCGCACCCCGCGGTCGCCGCTCCGGCCCCGCGCCCCGCGGCCGCCGCAGCGGGCCCGGCTCGATGCACCTGCGCGGCCTGCTCGGCTACACGGCCACCTACGCGGTGCTCGCGGTCGCGGCCGTGCTCACCCTGGGCCCGTTCCTGTTCTCGGTGATGACCGCCTTCACCTCGACGCGGCAGTTTGCCCAGGAGGGCCCGCTGTCGATCCCCGCGCCGCCGGTGCTCGAGAGTTTCATGGCCCTCTTCGCTCCGTCCGCTGGGGCGGACGGGTTCGTGACCCCCGTGGTGGTGACCGTGCAGATGGTCGCCGTGGTCCTGGTGGGGCAGATGGTGTTCTCGGTGCTGGCCGCCTATGCGTTCGCCCAGCTGCGCTTCCCCGGTCGTGACCTGCTGTTCTGGGTGTACGTGGCGACGCTGATGGTGCCGCAGGTGGTCGTGGTGGTGCCGCTGTACCTGATGATGAGCGAAGCAGGCCTGCGCAACACCTTCTGGGCGCTGGTGCTGCCCTTCGTGCTGGGCTCGCCGTACGCGATCTTCCTGCTGCGGGAGAACTTCCGCGGCGTGCCCAGCGAGCTGATGGATGCGATGCGGATCGACGGGGCGGGCACGCTGCGCCTGCTGTGGCACCTGGTGGTGCCGCTGAACCGCCCGATCATCGTGACCCTGGTGCTGATCACGGTGGTCACGCACTGGAACAACTTCATGTGGCCGATGGTGATCACCTCCGGGCCCGAGTGGCGCACGATCACGGTGGCCACCTCCGCGCTGCAGTCGCAGTACGACAACAACTGGACGCTGGTGATGGCCGGGACCACCCTGGCGATGCTGCCGCTGGTGATCCTGATGATCGTCTTCCAGAAGCAGATCACCCGCTCGGTCGGCGACGCGACGCTGCGCTGAGCCGGGCCACGGACCCGGGCGCCGCAGCGCACCAGCGCCGAGACCAGCGCCGACGCACGACAGCACCGCCAGGGCCACCCCGACCCCAGGTCTCGATTCGACGTCCTCGGCGTCGGTGATCACGCGGGCGCGGCACAATGGCCTCACCACCTGTACCGCTCTCGCGGACCTCGGAAGGACCCCCATGCTCAAGCGCCGCACCCTGCTCTCCTCCTTCGCCGCCGCCGGTCTGCTGACCACCGCGGCCGCGTGCTCCCCCTCCAGCGACGACGGCGGGGGCTCCGGCGAGGACGGCAAGGCCACGTTGACCTTCCGGCTCTGGGACGAGAACGCCGTGGCGGCCTACGAGGAGTCCTTCAAGGCCTTCACCGCAGACAGCGGCTGGCAGGTCGAGATCGACGTGGTCCCGTGGGGCGACTACTGGACCCGCCTGCCGCTCGATGTGGCCAGCGGCGATGCGGCCGACGTGTACTGGATGAACTCCGCCAACTATGTCCTGTACAAGGACTCCGAGGACCTGCTGGACATCCACGAGGTGATCCCCGACGGCGCCTCCCAGTGGGAGCAGAGCGTCGTGGACCTCTACACCCGCGACGGCGGCCTGTGGGGCGTGCCCCAGATCTGGGACTCGATCGCCCTGTTCTACAACAAGGCGCTGGTCGAGGAGGCGGGTGTGGACCCGTCGGCCCTCGCCTTCGATCCCACCGCCGAGACCGACGAGCTGCGCGACGCCGCGACGGCCCTGACGATGGACGGCGAGGGGCGGCATCCGGGCGAGGAGGACTTCGACGTCGACGCCCGCGAGCAGTTCGGCTTCAACTCACAGGCGGACCGCCAGGCGATCATCGGCCCGATGCTGGCGTCGAACGGCGCGACCTGGCAGGAGGACGACAAGTACACCTTCGCCTCCCCCGAGGGCATCGAGGCGTTCCAGTACATGGCCGACCTGATCAACGTCGAGCACGTGGCCCCCAGCGCGGCCGACACCAACGAGAACGGCGACTTCACCCGCGACCTGTTCACCCAGGGCAAGCTCGGACTCTTCCAGTCCGGGCCCTACAGCCTGACCGCCGTCTCCGAGGGCGTGGCCGACTCCTTCGAGTGGGCGCTGGCGGCGCCCGTCGCCGGCCCCGAGGGGGCGAAGTCGCTGGTGCACGGCGTGGTCGCGGTCGGCAATGCGAAGGCCGACGAGGACAAGCAGGAGGGCATCGCCGCGCTGCTGACCTGGCTGGGCAGCGTGGACGGGCAGCTGCCGCTGGCCGAGAAGGGCGTCTCCTTCCCCGCCCACGTCGATGCCCAGCAGGCCTTCCTCGACTTCTGGGAAGACAAGGGCATCGACGTCAGCGTGTTCGTCGATGCCGCCAAGGACGCCGCGGAGGCCGACACCGGGGCCCGCGCCAACGCTGGGCTGGAGGCCGTGATGCCGATCTTCCAGGAGGTGTTCATCGGCCGCCTGACGGCGGAGGAAGGTATTCCCCAGGCGCAGGAGGAAGGCAACGCCGCGATGGCGGGGTGACGCCGGCCGGACGAGGGGCGCGGTCCGATGAGGCAGGGGATCAGACACGACTGTCCCCTGCCTCAAGCGTCGGAGCCCGTCCCCAGACTCTCGGTGACTTCCGACCGAGAGTCTGGAGACGGGCTCCGAGAAAGGCGTAACCCCGGCGACATGGCCTTGGCCAGGGATCGTTCCGGGGTCTTCGCCTCTCAGGCTGCAGCGTCGAGGGGACACGTCAACGCAAGGCAGTGGCGCCGCGAACCGGTGGACGTACGAGGCCATCCATGGCAAGGTCATCGCCGAACTCACCGTGGGGTTCTGGCGTTATCTCGTCGAGTCCCGTTACCTGACCTCGCTCTGGGTGCCTTCCGCCCATAGGTCCTTCCCGGGAGGAAATGTCCTCACCGGGACCCTCGCGGAACGACCACGAGCTTCTTGAGGCGACTCTTCACCACTCCCCCACGATTCGTCTCCGCAACGTGCGCACAGGTTCCCTCGAGGTGCTGGTCAGGGCATGGCACGCTGGACGCATGACGGAGAGCACATCCCCGGTCGAGGGTGCGGCCCGGGATCCACAGGGGAAATCGAGCACAGGCGGCTACGCCTATGACTCGCCGCAGCATGCGTCGTACGGCTCGGGGGAGCCGACGGCGGGAGAGGACGTCGCCGGCCCCACCGTCGGACCGCCGCCCGGCGGCCCCACGAGCGGCCCCGCGAATGGCCCCGGCATCCTGTGCGAGCACGTCTACCGCTCCTTCGGTGCCGTGCACGCGGTACGGGACCTGTCCTTCACCGCCCCGCGCGGGAAGGTCACCGCACTGGTGGGTCCCAACGGCTCCGGCAAGTCCACGCTCATGCTCATGCTCGCCTCGCTGCTCGCCCCCGACCGCGGCCGGGTGCTGCTGCACGGCATGGACCCCTCGCAGGACTCGGCGGGGGTGCGCGCGACGGTGGGCTGGATGCCCGACCAGTTCGGCGCCTGGGACTCGCTGCGGGTGGCCGAGGTGCTCGAGGTGATGGGCCGGGCCTACTTCCTGCCCGGTGCCCAGATCCGCTCCCGGGTCGACGAGCTGCTGATGCTGATGGACCTGGTGCCGCTGGCCCAGCAGAGCGCGCACGTGCTCTCGCGCGGGCAGAAGCAGCGTCTGGGCCTGGCCCGGGCGCTCGTGCACGGTCCCGAGATCCTGATCCTCGACGAGCCCGCCTCCGGCCTGGATCCCGCCTCGCGGCGCCGACTGCTGAAGGTGGTGCGGCAGGTCGCCGAGCACGGCGCGACGGTGCTGGTCTCCAGCCACATCCTCACCGAGCTCGAGGAGATGGCCGACCACGTCGTGTTCCTCGACGCCGGGCACGTGGTCGACTCCTCCAGCGTGCGCGATCTCGCCGCGCGACCCCGGCCCTGGCGGATCGAGTCGCTGGAGGTCTCCTCCCTCTCCCGCGCCCTGGGCGACCTCGGGGTGCGCCATCACGGGGTCCTCGATCCCTCGCACACCGCCTCCGGGCACGCCGAAGCGGTGGTGGATCTGCCCGACGAGGCGACTGCCGCCCGCCTGCTGCGGGATCTGACCGGCAAGGACGCGGCCGTGGTCGCCTTCGGGCCCGCCACCGGCCGCCTGGAGGCCGCCTATCTGGCCTCCGAGGCCGCCGGCCGGGAAGGAGCGCTGTGATGGCTCTGATGAACGGCACCCTCTCCCTGCGTCCGCGCGGGCTGTGGCTGGTGACCTCCCTCGAGCTGCGCCAGCGCGTCCGCTCCGTGCGCTGGTACGTCGCCCTCGGGATCTGGACGCTGGTGCTGCTGGGGATCGGGGTGATGGCCCTGGCCCCCGTGCTGTACACCTCGGGATGGGGCGCGGTCGCGCCCGTCGCCCGCGTCATGTTCAGCCTGCACATGCTGCTGGTCCTGTTCGCGATGCTGCTGGTCACGCCCGCACTGTCGGCCGGGTCGATCAACGGCGACCGCAGCGCCGGTACCCTGGCCACGTTGCAGGCCAGCCTGCTCAGCCCGCTCGAGATCGTCCTCGGCAAGCTGTTGGCGGGACTGGCCACCGGTCTCGCGTTCCTGGTGCTGGCGATGCCCTCGGCCCTGCCGCTGGCGGTGCTGGGCGACGTCGGCATCCTCTACTTCGCCCGGGTGGTGGCGATGATCTGCTTCCTGACGGTCTGCGTGGCCGCGATCGGGCTGGGGCTCTCAGCGATCACGCAGCGTCAGCTGGGCTCGGTGGTGCTGGCGTACGTGCTGGTGTTCGGAGTCACCGTGGTGGGGCCGATCCTGTGGGGCACCTCCCTGACGGTCCTTCAGCAGGAGCGCGAGGTCACCACTTACAGCATCGACTACAGCAATTACGACACCAATACGCACGGTGTCTGCATCACCGAGACCGACACCGTGAACGTGCTGCGGATGGACCTCGCCCAACCCGTGCTGTGGCCGAACCCCGTGATCATGCTGGCCGAGACCGCGCCCACGCAGGAGCTCGAGACCCTCTGGCAGGACACGGACGCCTCGGGGTTCGACGTCCTCACACTGCTGAAGATCGGGATGCGTGAGGTCTCGAGCCCGCCCCATCCCTCGGACCACGTCTCCTGCCCGCCCGACGCCCAGGACTACCCGGAGGATCTCGGCACGCCGATGCAGATCCCGATGTGGCCGATGGGCGTGGCGATCTGGGCGATCGCGGCACTCGGGTCGCTGCTGCTGGCCGTGTTCCGGCTCGCCGTGCCGATCAAGCGCCTGGGCAAGGGCACGCGGATCGCCTGACACCACGGCCGACGGACGGGGTGGCCGACGGGCGATCCGTCCCCACGGCCGACGGGCGCGCAGCGTCTCCGCTGCCCCCGCCGGCCACCTCAGCGCTTGCGCAGGCCCGTGACCGAGTCGGGGATCTCGTGGCGTCCCGGCGGCTCCTCGCGCGGGTACCCGCCCTCGGGCCCGTCCCCGCCGGTCAGCGCCGACCCCTCGCCGCCGAAATCGGGGAGCCTGCCCTGGGCGAGGTCAGCCGCGCGCACCGCGGTATCCCGCGCCCCGGGCTCGTCGTCGTCGACCCAGAGCCGCTCCCCCGCGGCGTCGAGGTCGAAGATCGCCAGCGTGTGGTCACCGCCCTCGACCTGCAGACGCTGACGCAGCGCGGCCCGCACGGCAGGATCCTTCGCCCGCTGCGCGCGGGTGCCGAGGTCGGGCGCGACCAGCGCGTACGGGGTCTCGCGGCGCATGAAGTTCCCGGCCGAGCCGTAGAGGACGTCCCGCAGCCCGCTCTTCATCGCCGCGGAGGCACCTGCCCCCAGCAACGGCGTCAGCACCACGGCGCCGGCGACGATCCCCACCCAGGCCACGGGGGTGGCCGCCCCCAGCAGCGCCAGCAGCACGGCGGTGACGGCGAGGCCGAGCAGGGCCAGGACGGCGCTGAACCAGCCGGTCAGCGAGACCACCCGGGCCTCCCAGGGGTTCACCCGGGCGCGATGCGCCCAGGAGGTGTAGGTGCGCTCGTCGATGACGAGTCCGCGCTGGTTCTGCGCGGCCAGGACCGCCAGGCCGGGTGCGAGGGAGACGCCGAGTGCGACCAGGCCGGCCACCGGGGCGCCGATCGCGACGAGCTGCCAGTGCAGCGGGGAGCTGACCTGCGTGAGGTCACTCTGGGTGATGCCGCTGAAGGTGGTCACGAGATCGGCGATGCCGAAGACGAGCCATCCGAGCCCGGCGGCAGCCGGCGCCACCCAGGTCAGGCTCGCCCGAGCGATGAGGCCCAGGGCGAGCAGCGCCCCACGGGGCGTCAGGGCCGCGGACGAGGCAGGGGTGCCGAGGTTCGGCGGCAGGTGCCGACGGTCCTGGGCGCGGGCTCGCCGCGCGGCGGCGCTGCGCACCTCGAGGTCCCGGTCCAGGCGGCCGGTGGTGTCGAGGGTCGTGGCCGATTCGACGCCGAGCACCCGCGGGGCGCTGACCGTGCGGCGCACCAGCACCCAGCCCAGCAGGATCGCCCCGAGGCCGAGGGACAGCGCCATCAGCGGGCCGGCGCCCAGTCCGCTCCAGGGCTGCGGCACCCCGAGGGCGACGCTCAGCGGCAGCGCCGTCACCACCAGCACCGGGGGGAGCATCAGGATCGCCGTGAGGCGCGTGGAGACCGCGGCCTGGAACCCGGCTTCGCTGAGGAACCGGCGGGGGTCCATGCCGGCGATCGCGCTGGGCGCGAGCGGGACCAGGGCGAGGCTCAGCGCGGTCGCGGCCACCGGGAGCAGCCCGAACGCGGTCCACAGTCCGCTGCTGCTGAACCCGAGAGAGGAGATGGCGGAGCGCAGGAACATCGGATCCCCGAGCGCGGCCAGCCCCGAGAGGAACCAGAAGGTCGGCGAGGCGCCGGTGACATACAGGATCAGCAGCACGTACCACAGGCCCAGGAGCACCAGTCCCGGGGCCCAGAAGATCCGCAGCAGGCGGCCGGTCAGGGCACGCTTGGACTCGGCGATGATCTCGGGGGGAGGGACCAGGTGGGTCTCCTCCCGGGGAAGCTCGCGCGGCGGCGGCAGGTCCGTCAGCGGCGGCAGCGGGCGCGAGGGCGGGGAGGTCATCGGGGTTCCGGGGTCGGCTCTCAGATGGTGCGACGGCCCAGGAAGGCCCGGCCGAGCGTCATCTCGTCGGCGTAGTCGAGGTCGCCGCCGACGGGCAGGCCGGAGGCGAGGCGGGTCACGGTCAGCTCGAGCGGGCCCAGCAGACGCGAGAGGTAGGCGGCGGTGGCCTCCCCCTCGATGTTCGGATCCAGCGCCAGGATCACCTCGGTGGTCTCGCCGGAGCCGAGGCGGCTCATCAGCTGGGTGATGCGCAGATCGTTGGGGCCGACGCCGCCGATCGGGTCGATCGCCCCGCCGAGCACGTGATAGCGGCCCTTGAACTCGCGGATCTTCTCGATCGCGACGATGTCCTTGGACTCCTCGACCACGCAGATGACCTCGTCGCTGCGGCGGGTGTCGGTGCAGATGCGGCACTTCTCGTCGGCCGAGACATTGCCGCAGACCTCGCAGAAGCGCACCGTGTCCTTGACGGTGACCAGCACGTCGGCGAGCCGGCGCACAGAGGATTCGTCGGCGTCCAGCAGATGGAATGCGATCCGCTGCGCCGACTTGGGGCCGATGCCCGGCAGCTTGCCGAGCTCGTCGATGAGGTCCTGGACGATGCCTTCGTACACGGGGACAACTGTAGTTCCCGCGTCCGACGGGGGACGCCGGATCCGACGTGCCTCCGCGCACGTCACCGGTTCGGACTCTCCCGCTCCGCCGCTGCGGCGCCCCCTGCGACGGCGTCCGTCTCAGCCCTGAATAATATGTCCATCGTCGTGACGAACCCGGCTACCCTGAAGGAAGCACAGCCCGACCTCGACGAGGAGACCCATGGTCCAGCTGCCTGACACCCTGCTCGACGCCGTGCACGAGCGGGTGCTCAGCGGCATCGGCGACGCCCCTCAGCGCGAGGAGGTCGCCCGCCGCGTGGTCTCCTACCTGCGCAACACCGCGGAGACCACCGTCAGCGCCGAGGCGGACGGGTCCACCTTCGTGATCACCGGGGACATCCCCGCCATGTGGCTGCGGGACTCCGCCGCCCAGCTGACACCGCTGCTGCGCCTGGTGATCGCCGAGGTGGGGACCGAGGAGGACCGCGCGGTCCTGGTGGACCTGCTGGCCGGCCTGCTGCGTCGGCACTGGCAGTACCTCGTCATCGATCCGTACGCCAACGCGTTCAACCGCACCCCGGATGCCTCCCATTGGGACAGCGACGACACGGATCTCGATGATCCCTGGGCGTGGGAGCGCAAGTTCGAGCTGGATTCGCTCTCCTACGGCCCGGACCTGGCCTGGCGGCTCTGGCAAGCGACCGGGGACACCTCCTGGGCCGACGGGCAGTTCCTTCCCGCGGCCCGCGCGATCCTCGCCACGGTGGCCACCGAGCAGCATCACGAGGAGCGCTCGGGCTACTTCTTCCGCCGCACGGACTGCCCCGCCCAGGACACCCTGGTCCGGGACGGAAAGGGCTCGCTGACCGCGCCGAACGGCCTGGTCTGGTCCGGGTTCCGCCCCAGCGACGACGCCTGCGAGCTGGGGTACAACATCCCCGGCAATCATTTCCTGGCGCTGGCGCTGGACCGTCTGGGCGACCTGCTCGAGCACGTGGCGGGGGCGGGGGACGACGCCGACGACGCCCCGCAGCTCGCCGCCGAGGCGCGCCGGCTCGCCGCCGAGATCCGCGCGGCGCTGGAGCAGCACGGGCTGGTCGACGGGCCGGGCGGCGAACGGATCTGGGCGTACGAGGTGGACGGGCTGGGCGGGCACGTCTTCCTCGACGACGCCAACGTGCCGAGCCTGCTGGGCCTGCCGTACCTGGAGTGCGTCGCCGCCGATGATCCGACCTATCTCGCCACCCGCGCCGCGGTGCTGTCGCCCCAGAACCCGTACTACTACGCGGGCTCGCAGCTGGCGGGGGTCGGCTCGCCACACACGCCGACGGACCACGTGTGGCCGATCGCGAAGAACGTCGAGGGGCTCACCAGCGATGACGCGGCGGAGAAGCGGGCCATCCTCGAGCAGCTGATCCGCACCGACGGCGGCACCGGGATGATGCACGAGGGCGTCCACGTCGACGACCCGTCGGTCTTCACCCGCGCCTGGTTCTCCTGGTCCAACTCGATGTTCTGCGAGCTGGCCCTGGACCTGGCCGGGGTGCATCGCGAGGCCGCCGCGCGGGTCTGAGGGTCCGCCGCAGTGGTCCGCGGCGCGGGCGGGCGTCCGCCGCGGTGGTCCCCGGCGCGGGCGGGCGTCCGCCGTGCGGGCCGGAGCGGGCCCCGACGGAGCGTCGAGTCCCCGCGGTGGCCTGGTCTGCCTCGGGCGCGGCGATCAGCCCGGCAGCAGGGCGCGCAGCTCCTCGGCGCCGGGATTGCGCAGCACCCGCTCCCCCACCAGCACGGTCGGGGTGAGCTCATTGCCGTCGTTGAGCTCGCGCACCGCGGCATTCGCCGCTTCATCCCGGTGCACATCGACCCAGGTGATCGCCGGATGGTCCCGCAGCTCCTCGAGCAGCGCGAGGGAAAATTCGCAATCGGTCTTCCACAGCACGACGGCGTGGTCGTCGGCGATCAGGGACCGGGCGACGTCCCATGTCGTGTGCGGGGTGTCCTGGGCGTCCGAAGCAGTCATGGCTCCATGCTACGCAGGCAGGGTCGCGGCGTGTTTCCCGACCATCCGGTTCCCGGCGTGGCTCCCGGTGAGTCGCTCCCCACCGTCGGGCCGACGTAGCCGCTCCGCGACCTGCGCCGCTCCACGGAGACGGACGCGGTCGTGATCGACGCTCCCAGCACCCAGCCGCTACGGTGCAGGGAGGAGCCCGGAGCGCGCTGCCCGTCGGCCCATCACGACTCGCGCAGTCGTCGGCATCGGGCGCGCAGGCCCGCCCGCCCCAGCAGGACCCCAGACACCGCCCAAGAGGGCCCGCCACAGCCTGAGAGGACATTCCATGAGCAGCATCGAGATCACTGTGATCGACCGCGAGGGCAACCGCGCCGAGGGCGTGCCGTGGGAGGACGACGAATCGCTGATGGAGTGCCTCGTCGCGAACAGCTACCCGATCCTGGCCACCTGCGGCGGCAACGCGTCCTGCTCCACCTGCCACTCCTTCCTCGACCGGGCCACCTTCGAGAAGGCGGGCGAGATCCAGGAGGACGAGGAGGACGTGCTGGACACGATCGAGGACGAGCGGGAGCCCACCTCCCGGCTGACGTGCCAGGTGGAATGGGACGAGGATCTGGCCGGCGCCGAGGTCACCATCGGGCCGATGTAGGCTCACGGCCCGAGAGCCTGCTGGTCGGCCACTCGCCGGACGGGTACCGTCGGGCCGGGCCGTCCGCCATGCACGGCCCTTTCGCGACCCCGAACAGGAACCAGCACGATGTCGTCGATGCCCCCTCCCTATGACACCGCGGAACCGGCCACCGCCTGCACCGTGACCGAGGCCCCCGAGGTCCCCACCGCGGTGGTGACCCGGCGCGACTTCCCGATGTACGACATGTCGACCCTGATGGACGGGACCTTCTCGCACCTCGTCTCCGCGCTGGAGGAGGTGGGCATCCGCCCGATCGGTCCGGCATTCGCCCTCCATCACCGTGCGCCGGTCTCGACCGCGGACGTCGAGGTGGGCTTCCCCGTGGACACCCCGCTGACCGAGCCGATCACCCTGCCCAGCGGGTACGACGTGACCGCGTCGGTCCTGCCGGCCGGCCGGGTGGCCTGGATCAGCCACGTCGGCGGCTACGGCGGGCTGGCGGAGAGCTGGGGTGCGTTCACCGAGGACGTCGGGGAGTCCGAGGAGCAGATGACCTACCCGTTCTGGGAGTTCTACGTGACCCCGCCGTCCCCGGACACGAATCCCGCGTCGCTGCGCACCGACCTGTTCAGCCTGCTCGAGCCGCGGGGGGACTGACCCCTCGGGGGCGCCGAACGCCTCAGGGGCGCCGGACCCCCGGGAACCCGGTCCACTGCAGCTCCCGCGGCAGGTGGGACATGTCGTTGACCAGGACGATCGCCGGGTCACGGCCCTCGCGATGCTCGATCATGGTCAGCGCGGCATTGGCGCTGTTCAATCCGAGCCAGCGCGCCGGGGGCGCCGCGAGGGCGTCCCGGATCAGCCAGGCGATCTGGAACGCGTGGGTGATCAGCACCTCATGGGTGTCGCGGGCGCCGACCTCCGCGCCGCGCCGGGCAAGGGATCGCGCGCCGAAGCGTTCGCTCAGGCGGCCGGCGAGGTCGTGCCCCGTGGCAGCCTCCTCGGCGTCGCAGCCGTCGAAGAGCGGGGCCCAGGAGGCGGAGAGCTCTTCGGCGGGCGGGACGTAGGGGACGTGGTCGATGAGCTCCTCGGCCTCGTCCACGAGCACCGTCGCGGGCAGCTCCTGGGAGATCACCCGGGCGCTGTCGACCGCGCGCTTCAGGGGCGAGTGCCACACGACGTCGATGGGCAGCTGGGCGAGGCGGCGCCCCAGCAGGGAGGCCTGCGACCGACCGGTGTCGGTGAGCTGCCCGAACGCGTCGGCGTCACCGTGCCGCGCGAGATAGAGATACCTGGTCATCGTGCGGATCCTCCCGGATCGAGGTCGAGGGTTCCGGTGGCGCCGTCGATCGTGATCGACTGCCCGTCGCGGAGCATCGACGTCGCGCCGGTGACCCCGAGGACGGCGGGGATGCGCTGCTCCCGCGCGATGATGGCGGCGTGCGACAGCGCCCCGCCGACCTCGGTCACGATACCGGCGGCCAGGCGCAGCAGCGGGGTCCAGGCCGGATCGGTCCAGGGGCAGATGAGCACGTCCCCGGCGCGCACCCGGGAGAAGTCCTCCGGACCCCGGACGATGCGCGCCGGGCCCGTGATGCACCCTGCGCTGCCCGGGGTGCCCTGCAGGCCGTGCTCACCGTGCAGTTCCGACCCGCCCCGCAGTCCCCGCTCGCCGGACGGCCCGCGCTCGCCCGAGGGTCCGTGCTCGCCGGACGATCCGTGCTCGCCCGACGGTCCGTGCTCGTCGGACGGTCCGTGCTCATCCGGCAGCCCGCGCATCCCGGATGACGCAGGGCCTGCCGCCGCCGGAGGCAGCTCCGCGGTGATCGGACGGGCCTGGAGGATCTGGTATCCGTCGCCCGACAGAGCCCATTCGATGTCCTGGGGGCCGCCGAGAAGGGCGGCGACCTCCTGACCCAGCCGCGCGAGCTCGACCGCGCCCTCCGGCTCCAGAGAGGGCGCCGTCCGCTGGGCGGCGGGGACCTCGCGCGCGATGGTGTGCTCCCCGACGCGGTCGATGCGGCGTCGCTTGTCGGCGATCCGGGCGGTCACCGTCTCCGCGGAGGCGACCTCGTAGACGTCGGGGGTGACCTCGCCGCCGACGACGGCAGCTCCCAGCCCCCAGGACGCCTCGATCCGCGTGGTGCCGTCGGGTCGGGACGGCGTGAACAGGACCCCGGCGACCTCGGCGTCGACCAGGGGCTGGATGATCACGGCCATCGACGGGGACGCGGCGTCCGCGTCGGGCACGGCCGGGGCCGAGGGGTCCAGGGCCCGGGCGGAGGTCAGCGAGGCCCAGCAGCGACGGATCGCGTCGGCGATCGCATCCGCTCCCTGCACGCCGAGAACGGTGTCGTAGCGGCCGGCGGCGGAGGAGGCCACCGAGTCCTCCCCGCTCGCGGAGGAGCGCACGGCGACCGGGACGTCCGCGAGTGCGCCCAGGTCCTCGACCACCATCGCGCGCAGGTCCGCACGAGGCCCATCGCGCACCGGCCGCTCTCCGGCCGACTGCCCCCGCGAGCCCGGGACCGCGCCGACCGGGAACCTCGCGCCCTCGCGCCGCTGCATCACGAAGGGGACGACGCCCCCGTCGGGCACCGGCAGGCCCGCGCGCAGCAGGGCGCCGAGGGTCGCAGCCTTCGCCCCGCAGCTGCCCGGGGCGGCCTCCCGCAGAGGAACGAGCATCACGCAGCCTCAACTATTTGTTGACAATGTTTCGTTGAGTATGCAGGATCGGGCCATGCCCCGCAAGAACGACGACGCTTCGCACCAGGATGATCCGGCCGGCGCACCGCCCCCGATTCCCGGCGACCATCCCCAGGCGCGCCGAGAGCAGGCGGCGCGCGAGCCCCTGCTGCGACTCGGCGGGGAGGACCTGCCCGCTCCCCCGTGGCGCCCAGATCGTGCGGCGGCCTCGGCGGTGGATCTCGCCCACCTCGCGCTGTGGAGGTCGCAGGAGGCCGCCCCGGAGGACCTGCTCAGCGCGCTGGCGCTGATGCCGTCGGCCCGTGCGGAGGTGGATGGGCTGGAGTCCGGCCTGCTGTTCACGGCGCGCGCCGCCGGTCTCACCTGGGCTCAGATCGCCGCCGCCATGGGGTTCAACTCGCCGCAGGCCTGCCAGCAGCACTTCACGCGCCTGGCCGCCCGCCGGGAGACCGGATGATGAGCGCCGCCTCCTGCCCCGAGCTGCTCGTGCTGCACGGTGTGCGCCTGCGCGGTTTCGCGGACACGCTCGAGGTGGCGGAGCGTTTCGGCCTGGATCCGTTCCGGACGGCGGATCGTCTCAGCGGCTACGAGCAGCGGGGGGCGGTCAGCTTCGCGCGGTTCGCCGACCTCGGAGGATGGTCGCTGACGGCGGCGGGACGCACGGAGAACGAACGGCTGCTCACCGTCGAGCTCGAGACCGTCGGCGGCAGGCAGGTGCTCCAGGAGGTGCACCACGAGTTCCTGCCGTGGAATGCGCGCCTGGTGGAGGCGTGCACCGCGTGGCAGCTGCGGCCGACCGACCAGGACCCGTTCGCGCAGAACGACCATGTAGATGCGGCATGGGACGAGCGGATCCTGGACGAGCTGACGAGCATCGAACGCGCCCTGGGTCCGATCGCGGCCCGGCTGGGCGGCCTCCTCGAGCGCTTCGAGGGATACGACGTGAGGTTCTCGACGGCCCTGGAGCGGGCGCGGGAGGGTCAGCCGAGCTGGGTCGACGGCAGCGCGGTGGAATCCTGCCATCGGGTGTGGTTCGAGCTGCACGAGGACCTGGTGGCGACGCTCGGCATCGACCGATCCGCCGGCTGAGCTCGGTCACCGCGCGGTTCAGTACCTCTCGGTCTCGTCGATGACTTCGAGGACCTTGCCGCCGAGCACCGCCTCGATGATCTCGCGACCGTTGCGCTGTGCGACCACGGCGTCGTCGTCATCGCGGGTCGCGCCGCCGGTGTGGTCCGCCTCCGGCGCCTCCTGATCCGCCGCGCTCTGGGCGCTGCGCGAGCGCAGACCGGCGGTGCGCGAGGCCTGCGCCGCCTCTCGCACGAGGGCTGCTCCGCTGCGTGCCGGAGCGGTGGTCGAGACGGTCTCCGCGGTGGGCGCCGAGGTGTCCTCCGGGGCCGGTGCCGAGGCGACCGCGGCCGTTCCCCAGGAGGCCGCCGCCCGGGCGCTGGCGGACTCTGCGACGTTCCCGGACCCCGAGAACGCCGAGGCGGGTGCCGGGTGGGCACCGGGCTCCTCGGCGGGATCCTGCCGAGCAGCGGCGGTGGCGGCGCCCCAGGAGGACCCGGAATCCTCGGTCGCCGCGGGAGCGGCCGACGGCGCCGTCGGAGCCGGGGAGGCAGCAGCACCAGGCGCCGCCGACGCGGTGGGTGCTGCCGGGGACGGCGAGGGGGCCATTCCCGGGGAGGCGGCGGAGACGGCAGACCCCAGCCCGGAGGGTTCCGGGGCCGAGGCGACGACGGCGCCACCGGTCGCACCGGTCGCCGCCTGGGCGGTGGTGTTCTGTGCGGGACGGGAGCGGACCACTCGACCCTCGGCGATCGCTCGCTTCAGCGCCGCCTGCCCGTAGGTGCGCGGCTCCTCCGGCGGCAGGGCGTCGCGTCCCTCGTCGTCGACGACGGGTGGTTCCCCGGTCGAAGCGCCGGTGGTGGCGGGCGGGGCGGCCGCCGGCGCGGCGTCGGCGGGGGCTGCGCCGGTGGCGGACCCTGCCGATGCCGGTCGATCGGCCCGGCCCGGAGCCGCGGCGGGCGCTCCGGCATCCGGCGCGAGCGCATCGGACCAGCGCCCGGTGCCGCCGGGGCCGTGCTGCGCCGGGCCCGTCCTGCGCTCCTGCGGTGCCTCCTGGGCGCTGCCCGGACGCGGAGCCGCCGCGGAGGGCTCGCTGCTGCGGGGCTCGGGCTCGAAGGATTCCCGGGGATCGGGCGGGAAGGGATCATCCGGTTCCGGCGGGAAGTCCTCGACCCGGTCCGGGCCGGGGTCCGCAGGACCACGATTCTGCTGGGACGCGCGGGCGGCGGCGCGCATCGCGCGCTCCGAGGCGCGCTGCCCCGCGGAGGGCGGCTGCTCCTCCTGTGGCGTTGCCGGGGGCTGCGAGGACGGCGCCATCTGGGAGACGGCATCGCCCCAGGGTGCCGGCGTCGTGGCCGGGGCGGCCGGTGCGGGCTCTTCCCCCGGGCTCTGCGAGTCGTCGCCCTGCGGTCCGCCGGTGCGACGGTCGGCAGTCGACGGGCCGGCCGAGGGGCCGCCGTCCGGTGGGCCGCCGCCCTGCGGGCCGGCACCCTGCTGGCCAGCGCCCTGTTGGCCGGCGCCCTGCTGACCGGGGCTCCGCTGATCAGCACTCTGCGGCCCACCGCCCTGCTGGCCGACGCCGGGCGAGCCAGTGTCCTGAGGATGTCCGGGGCCGCTCGGGCCGGATCCTCCGCTGCCGCCGCCACCGCCCGGCCCGGGGTCCTCCCCCACGACGGCCTCGACGGTGATGTCCGTGTGCATGATGCGGCGCACCGCGTCGGCGAGGTTCTCCGCACCCGTGCCGCGGTGGAAGGCGGACAGCAGACCCTCGGTGCGGAACCCGATCACCAGGGTCGAGCCGTGCGCGCCATGGACGTGGCCGTTCTGGGAGATCAGCGCCCAGCTGGGCCGACGGATCTGGGAGAGCTCGTCGAGGATCGCGGACCAGTGCGAGCGCACCTCGTCGGGATCCAACCCGCCGGCTCCGCCGCTGGGCCCGGCTGTGCCGGGAGCCTCCTGCGGTGCCTGAGCCTGCGGTTCCTGGGGCTGCGGCGCCTGAGCCTGCGGCGCCTGGGGCTGCGGCGCCTGAGCCTGCGGTTCCTGGGGCTGCGGCGCCTGAGGCTGGGGCGCTTGGGGGTGCGATGGCTGCTGCGGCGGGGACGCCTCCGGAGCAGCAGCATCGGCCTGCTGACCAGCAGCGGCACCGGCGGCGATGCCCGCACCGGCGGCACCCGCCGCCGGCACCGGTGCCGGGTCCTGCGGGGCCTCGCCCGCGTCCGGCGCGCGACCGGAGCGTGCCTGGCGGGACGACTCGGCCTTCTCCTGCGCGATGCGGCGGGCCTCCTCGCGCCCGCCGGCACCGCCGGGCGCCGACGGAGGAGCACCCTGGGCCGGGCCACCACGGCCCGTCGGCGCCGCAGCGCCCTCGCGTCCGCCCTGGGCGGGAGCCGGTCGAGAACCGCCGCCGTCGGTCGGGGCGGCGAGAGCGGCCCGCTCATCGCGCAGCACCAGCCGAGCGGCGAGCAGCTCGAGATGCAGGCGCGGCGAGGTCGCCCCGCTCATCGTCGACAGCGTCTCGTGGACCAGGTCGCCGCACTGCGAGAGATCAGCGGGGGCGAACATCGTCGCCTGGCCGCGCATGCGCTCGAGCTCGTCGGCCGGGACCTGCGGCAGCAGATCCGCACCGCGGTCCGGCACGGCGGCCAGCACGATCAGGTCCCGCATCCGCTCCAGCAGGTCCTCGACGAAGCGGCGCGGCTCGTGCCCGGTGGCCAGCACGTGCTCGACCGCCCCGTACAGAGAGGCGGCATCCCGCTCGGCGATGGCGGTGATGGCGCTGTCCAGCAGCGCGGTGTCGGTGAAACCGAGCAGGGCGATGGCGGTCTGGAAATCCAGGCCGTCCTCCCCCGCTCCGGCCATGAGCTGGTCCAGCACCGACATGGAGTCACGGGCCGATCCGCCGCCGGCACGCACCACCAGCGGCATCACGCCCTCTCCGACGTCCACGCCCTCGGCCGCGCAGACCTCGTCGAGGTAGGGGGCGAGCACCTGCGGCGGGATCAGCCGGAAGGGGTAGTGGTGGGTGCGCGAGCGGATGGTGCCGATGACCTTGTCCGGCTCGGTGGTCGCGAAGACGAACTTCACGTGCTCCGGCGGCTCTTCGACGAGCTTGAGCAGCGCATTGAAGCCAGCCGAGGTGACCATGTGGGCCTCGTCGATGATGAACACCTTGTAGCGGTCCCGCACCGGCGCGAAGGAGGCGCGCTCGCGCAGCTCGCGGGCGTCGTCCACACCGCCGTGGCTGGCCGCGTCGATCTCGACCACATCGAGGCTGCCGGATCCGCCGCGCGCCAGGTCACGGCAGGAATCGCACTGACCGCACGGGACATCCGTCGGCCCCTGCTCGCAGTTCAGACAGCGCGCGAGGATCCTGGCCGAGGTGGTCTTGCCGCAGCCGCGCGGGCCCGAGAACAGATATGCGTGGCCGACCCGTCCCGCGCGCAGCGCACGCCGCAGCGGCGTGGTGACATGGTCCTGGCCGATCACCTCGGCGAAGGACTCGGGACGGTAACGACGGTACAGAGCGATGGCCACCCGTACAGGCTAATCGAGGCGCCCGACGATCCCCGCCGTGGGGGACGGAGAGATCCTGTGGAGGAAGGATCCCGTCGACGCCCGGCAGCCCTGTGCGCTGAGCGTGACGCGACCTGGAACCGCCTGACCTCCGTCGGCACCGTGCGCACCCTGGGCGTCACGCTGCTGCGCGCCGGGGACGACGGGATCCGCAGCAGCGCCCTGCCGCATTTCCGCTACCTCGTCCGGCGCGGCGTCCCGCTCAAGGTCGATCTGCTGTCCGTGGAGGCGGACACCCGGTCCTCGTCGACCGACGCGCGCTCTTCGGCGTCCGACGCGGGCTTTTCGGCGTCCGACGCAGGCTTTTCGGCGTCCGACTCCTGCTCGTCATCACCGGACCCTGGATCCACATCGGTGGCCTGACGCGTCGCCTCGAGCTTGTCGTGGCGATGGCGCAGGCTGCTGAAGGTCACGGCGAACACGACCAGCACCACGAGCGCCGGCACCGCCACGTCGACCACCCACTGGGGAATGTCGACGGGCAGCGAGAGGTCCGGGATCCAGCCGAACAGCAGATCGGTCAGCCAGTTCCACGCCTGCGCGAACGGGCTCCAGATCGCGGCGAGGAAATCCTGCACCGGCGCGAACAGAGCGTCGAGGAACTCCCCGATCGGGCGCAGCGCCCCCGCGATCCACTCCCGGACCGGGTCGAAGAACTCCGTGATCGCTTCGATGATCGGCCGGATCCGCGCCCCGACCCACTCCTTCACGGGGTCCAGCAGGCCGCTGAACAAGGCCCCGAAACCCAGCAGCGGCAGCAGGAGACCGGCCGCCCGGGTCAGCGCGGCGAGCAGGGCGTAGCGGGTCGGGTGCGCCGTGCGCTTCCGATCACGAACGGCCGACGGACTGTCGTCGGCCGGGACCAGCAGCGTGCGCTCGAGGCCGTGGCGCACGTCCACCTCCCCCGCGCCGCCCAGGCCCGTCGTGCGCACCGAGAGGACCTCCGCATCGGCGAGCTTCCCCTCCGCATCGGGGCGCCGGACGGTGCAGCGCACGACGGTGAAGCTCTCCTCGAGCCGGAACCGCAGGCCGTCGTCGGCAGCGGCGGAGTCGGTCGAATCGCTGTCGGTCGCGGCGGAGTCGGCGCGGTCACCGTCAGCACGCTCCTCGATCGCGGCGTTCTCCGCCTGCTGCGCTGCCTCCTTCGCCCCATCGTTCTCTTCCCCGGCTCTGCGGACCGCCTTCTCCTCCGCCTTGGGATCGTGCTCGACCCCGTCCAGGGCCACGGTGAACGTGCTGTCCAGGAACCGGTGCCACACCCGGACCAGGTAGTCGTGTCCCTGCGCCCGACCGCGGTACTCGACGTCGGCGGCGAAGCGCGTGGGTTCCCGATCGCCGAAGGCGATCGTTTCCTCGGCCTGGTCACCGGCCGGATCTCCGCTGCGGCCGTCGATCGAGCCCTCGGACGGCTCGACGGCATCCTCGACGTGGTCATCGAGCACGGGGTCGGTATCGAGCGGGGCGGGGCGATCGGGCATGAGACCACGGTGTCATCGGCGCCCGTCCCGCACATCGGACGCACGGCGGAGATCCTCGCGCCGGCATCGGCCGATCGGCCGATGCCGGAGCCTCCGGCCCGGCCCGTGAGCTCCGACCGCCGGGCCAGGACCAAACAGCCCCGGCGGCCCGGGCAGCCCCGACAGCCCCGACAGCCCCGACAGCCCCGACAGCCCCGACAGCCCCGACAGCCCCGACAGCCCCGACAGAATTATCCGTTGACCCGTGATGCCCCGGCGCGAAGACTGTCCCGATGAGCGTCTTCGTCTCCCACACCAGCATCGACTGCCACGACGCCTACGCCCTCAGCGAGTGGTGGCGCGAGGTCCTCGCCTACGAGATGGATGCGGAGGAGCCGAACCTGCCCGGCGACGACGAGTGCGCTATCCACGATCCCGACACCGGGCACGCGCTCCTCTTCCTCGAGGTCCCCGACCAGGAGCTGCCGGCCAAGCGGATCCACCTCGACGTCCGCCCCCGCGAGCGCCCGCAGGCAGAGGAGATCGCCTGGCTGCTCGGCCGAGGTGCGACGGAGGTGGCCGATCATCGCGGGCTCTTCGGCCCCGGCTCCGGCTGGATGACCCTGGCGGACCCGGAGGGGAACCAATTCTGCGTGCTGCTCTCGGAGCCCGAGCGCGCAGCCTGGAGAGCGCCGGGCGAGTGACCCCGCCCCAACCTCACCTGCGGACACATCCCACAACCCCCAAGCTGGACTTATGTGACCCTGAATCCGCGCCATTGATGTCGCCCTGACAACGGCGTAGCGTTCCTCTCCGTGAGCACACCAACCACCGCCCCCGCCCAGAACGGCACGGCGCGCCGGCGCAACCCGTTGCGCGCGATCGTCCGCATCCCCTTCGGCTGGCAGGTCCTGATCGGCCTCGTCCTCGGCGTGGCCCTCGGCCTCGTCGCCGCCCAGATCGGCCCGGTCCCCGGCGCCGGCGAGGACGGCGCAGAGGGCCCCAACTGGCTGACCACCACCTTGGACACCGTCGGCACGATCTTCGTGACGCTGCTGAAGGCCCTGGTCCCGCCGCTGATCTTCCTCGCGATCGTCACCTCGATCGCCAACCTGCGCAACGTCACCAACGCGGCCCGCCTGGCCTGGAAGACCCTGCTGTGGTTCGCGATCACCTCCTTCATCGCGGTGTCGATCGGCCTCGTCCTGGGCACCCTGACCGATCCCGGCGTCGGCTCCGGCGTCTCGCAGGATGCCGCCGAGGCCTCCGACACCCAGGGCAGCTGGCTGGACTTCCTCACCGGCCTGGTCCCCTCGAACTTCCTGGGCATCGAGGGCGGCGTGGGCGACGACGGCTCGGTGTCCCTGAGCTTCAACGTGCTGCAGATCCTGGTCATCTCGATCGCCGTCGGCATCGCCGTGCTCTCCGTCGGCTCCAAGGCCGAACCCTTCCTGCGCTTCACCGGCTCCGCCCTGGAGATCGTCCAGAAGCTGCTGTGGTGGGTCATCCGCCTGGCACCCATCGGCACCGCCGGCCTGCTCGGCAACGCGGTGGCCAGCTACGGCTGGGACGCCATCGGTCAGCTCGGCGTGTTCGTGGCCGACGTCTACATCGGCATGCTCATCGTCCTGCTGATCGTCTACCCGATCCTGCTGAAGACCAACGGGCTGTCCATCGGCTCCTTCTTCCGCGGCGTGTGGCCGGCGACCTCGCTCGGCTTCGTCTCCCGCTCCTCGCTCGGCACCATGCCGATGACCAAGACGGTCACCGAGCGCATGGGCGTGCCGAGCCACTACGCCTCCTTCGCGGTCCCGCTGGGCGCGACCACCAAGATGGACGGCTGCGCGGCGATCTACCCCGCGCTGGCCGCGATCTTCGTCGCGAACTTCTACGGGGTGCCGCTGGGCATCACCGACTACCTGCTCATCGTGCTGGTCTCGGTGCTGGGTTCGGCCGCGACCGCCGGCATGACCGGCGCGGTCGTCATGCTCACCCTGACGCTGTCCACCCTGGGCCTGCCGCTCGAGGGCGTCGGCCTGCTGCTGGCCGTCGACCCGATCCTCGACATGGGCCGCACGGCTCTGAACGTCACCGGTCAGGCCCTGGTGCCCACGATCGTCGCCAAGCGCGAGAAGATCCTGGACCAGAAGGCCTACGACGCCGCCCGCCGCACGTCCTTCCAGGCGATCCAGGCCGAGCAGGCCGAGCAGGCCCAGGATGCCGATGCGGATTCCGCCTCGCCGGACGATCCCGCCCCGGCCGACGGCAACGCGGACGACGGGGAGCGCGACAAGCAGACCGCCTCCGTGTGACCGGCGCCCCCGGACCGACCTCGACCGCCAGTCCGGAATCGGCACCGCTCGCTGCACGATGCCCTGGGCCTTCGACGACGTCGTCGTCGAGGGCCCAGGGCGTTCTCGCTGCCGGACGACGCCGCCGTCCTAGGGGGACTCGTGGTGATCCGGTGAGACCGGGGAGGCGATCCGTCGTGCCGCGTCGACGACGAACCGGCGGCGACGAGCGCGCTCCTGCTGATCGTCCGGCGCACCTCCGGTGATCATCTCGGCCAGCTGCGGCACGGTCTGCCACCAGGCGGCAAGGGCGATCAGTGCGAAGACGAGATGCGCGGGATCGAGGGAGCGATCGAGGACGCCCTCCCGCTGGGCAGCCGCGAACCGCTCCACCTTCTCGCGGTAGTGCGCGGTGCGTCGCGCGACGTCGGCGGGCTCGCCGTCCTGCAACCCCTCCCACTGCAGGAGCCGCCCGAGCTCCGGCCGGGCCGCGTGATAGTCGAAGGTCGCCCCGGCGAACTCCCCGATGTCCTCCAGGCCCACGTCGGACAGCTCGACGGCCGCGGCGAGCCGTTCCAGCTCCGTCGCCAGCACGAGCTCCCACAGCGCCCTCTTGTCCCCGAAGTAGCTGTAGAGACGCTCCTTGTTCACCCCGGCCCGGGCCGCGATGGCCGCCACCGTGGTGCCGTCGAAGCCGCGAGCCGCGAACTCGACCAGGGCCGCATCGCGGAGCCGTCGCCGCGTCCTCTCCGTATCCCACGCCATGCCGCCAGGTTACCAACCGAAGGGTTGGAATTCGCGGAGCCGAGGCGTAACATCTCCAACCACATCGTTGGAGTTGGAGGTTTCTCATGGATCGGATCGATCGTCTCCCCGAGGGGACCGTCCCACCCGGGGCGGATGTGACAGCACTGGTGACAGGCGGCAACAGCGGCATCGGATTCGAGGTCGCCCGACAGCTGACCGACCGCGGCATCTCCGTCTGGATCAGCGCGCGCGATCTCGCCAGGGGGCACCGAGCGGCGCGAGAGCTGGGTCCGGTCGCGGGCGTCGTCGAACTGGACGTCACCGATCCGGCATCGGTGAGCGCGGCCGTGGAGCAGATCGGCGACCTCGACATCCTCGTCAACAACGCGGGGGTGAATCCCGGCGGCGACGACATCACCGGCACGGACCTCGAGCAGCTGCGAGTCGCCTACGAGACCAATGTCTTCGGCCTCATCACCGTCACGCAGAGCGCGCTCCCCGCGCTCCACCGGTCGGCGCACCCCCGCATCGTCAACATCTCCAGCGGAACGGGCTCACTGACCTGGAACAGCAGCCCGAACCCCCAGTTCGACTGGGCACAGGTCGCTGGCGGAGGCCTTGCCTACCGAAGCTCCAAGACCGCGGTCAACGCCGTCACGCTCCTCACCGCACAGGCCCTGGGCGATGGCGTCAAGGTCAACGCGCTCGCACCGGGTCGGCGCCGGACGAACCTGGTCGCCGGCGCCACCGGCGGGGGCGATCCTGCCGAAGCGGCCGCAGGGGCCGTCCGTCTCGCGCTCCTTCCCGATGACGGCCCGACCGGAGCTCTCTGGTCCTGGGACGGGACGCGGGTCCCTTGGTAACCCCGCCCCGAGGTCACACCGGACACCGCACATGCTGCATGGAATGTGCCCCGTGCCCGCTGCCTGGGGAGGCACGCCGGGCGCCGCGCAGGCGAGATGAAGGGGCCTGGTGAATCCGCGCACCACCGGCCCGGGATCCCTGGCCGAGCCCGCGGACCGACCCTAGAGTGACCCTGTCAGATCGGCCCGGATCCCCGGGCCTCCGCAGTGCATCTACCTCGGGTCCACGGTGTGGACCGTCCAAGGCGGCACCCACCGTCCGGAGTCTCGATGTCCACGCAGCAGACGACAGCCCCCGCCCCGCAGCAGTCCTCCCCGACCCTGCGTCGCGCCGCGGGCACCGCCTATTTCCCGATCGCCTTCATCGCGCGGTTCCCCTTCGCCATGATGGTCGTCGGCACTCTCACCCTCGTCGTCGCCGCCCGCGACTCGATCGCTCTGGGCGGCATGAACGCCGCGGCCGTCGGCCTCGGTGCGGCGATCGTCGGCCCCCTGCTCGGCGCCGCCGCCGACCGCATCGGCCAGCGCACCGTGATCCTGGCCGCCGGGATCGCGAACTCCCTGGCGCTGCTCGCGATCGCGGCGGTCGCCTTCAGCTCCCTGCCCGATGCCTTCGTCCTGCTCACCGGCTTCCTCGTCGGGGCCACCTCTCCGCAGATCGGGCCCTTCTCCCGCAGCCGCCTGGTGCAGCTGATCCTCACCCGCCTGCCCGCAGGGCGCCGTGCCCGCAGCCTCAACGCCACCATGGGCTACGAGTCTGCGGCCGACGAGACCGCCTTCGTGTTCGGTCCCATCGTGGTGGGCCTGCTCGCGACCACCATGAGCCCGGCCGCCCCCATGATCGGCGCCGCGGTGCTCACGCTGCTGTTCGTCACCGCCTTCGCCCTGCACCCCACCGCCCGGATCAGCGTCCCCAGCGCCGACGAGCCGGTCGCCCAGGCGCCGGCACGGGAGCTGGCCACCCTCGGCGTGCTGGTGGTCGTCGCGGGCGCCCTCGGCGTGGGGCTCTTCTTCGGCACCGTCCTCACCTCGCTGACGGCCTTCCTGTCCGATTCCGGGCGCGGCGATTCCGCGGGTCTGGTCTACGGGGTGATGGGCGTGGGCTCGACGATCCTCGCCCTCAGCATCTCGCTGTTCCCCGAGCGGTTCCGCCTGCGGGCCCGTTGGCTGGTGTTCTCCGCGCTGATGCTCGCCTCGATGATCGCCTTCAGTCTCGCCGGCGGACTCGGCGGCGTCATCGCGGCGATGGCCGTCGCCGGCATCGGGATCGGACCCACCATCGTGACCCTGTACAGCCTCGCGGCGGAGCGCAGCCCGCAGGGACGGTCGGCGACGGTGATGTCGATGCTGGGCTCGGCCACGATCGTCGGCCAGTCCGCCGCCTCCGCCCTGACCGGAGCGGTCGCCGAGCAGGACGGCTCGCAGGCGTCCATGTGGATGCCGGTCGGAGCCGCCGGTCTCGTGGTCCTCGCGGCACTGGTCAACGCGGTGGGCTGCCGGGACGGGGCGACGCCCTCCGCCGCCGGGGACGACCTCCCGCAGGGCACACCGTTGCTCGCGGAGCAGGCCGACCCGAGGTGAAAGGGTTTGCAGTCGGGATCACATCACGGCTACGCTCCCTGGCGGACCCAGTCACCTGATCCCCTCCCGGCGAGTCGCCGCGGAGCGAGCGAAGGAGCTCGACGTGCCCGTGCTGTCCCGATCCGTGCCCACCCTGTCCCGATCCGTCCTCGCCCTGTCCACGGTCGCCCTGGCCTCCGCGGGTTTCGCCCTCGGCGCCGGCCCCGCCTCGGCGGCGCTGACCACCTACTGCAGCGGAGAGGCCGCTGACGTGACCGTGCCCGGGGATCTCGTGGTCGCCGAGGGCACCTCGTGCGTCCTCGACGGCGTGACGGTCGACGGCACCACCCGCGTCGAGTCCGACGCCGACCTCGTGGTCGACGACACCACCTTCCACGGCGACGTCGACGTCGCGCCCGACGGCTACGTCGATGCCACCGCAACCGCTGTCGACGGAACGCTGACCAGCACATCCGGGTACGGCATCTACCTCGAGGACTCCGTGGTCAGCGGTACCCTCCGGTCAGAGGGCCCCGCGGAGGCCGAGCCGTTCCTGTACTCCTACGACACCACGTTCTCCGACGCCGTGGACGTCGCGCACGGAGTGGTGCACCTGGAGACCGCGGAGATCGCCGGGGACCTGACCACGGACGGCACGGTCTACACCGACATCGTCGACGCGACCCTCGCCGGCGACCTCAGCATCACAGGCAGCCTGGAGGGCACCGCGATCTGCGAGAGCGAGGTCGACGGGGACGCCGGCTTCCACGGGAACCAGAGGGTCCAGATCGGCACCGGCATGGATCTGCTCGACTGCTCGGGCATGAACTACTTCGGCGCGGACGTGCTGATCGAGAACAGCACCGGGGCGGTGGACGTCACCGGGAACATCATCCGCGGGGAACTCCGCGGCGAGGGCAACGACGCCGCACCGACCGGCGCCGGGAACCGTGTGCGCGGCGGGACCGGCGGCCAGTTCACCGGTCTGGCGCCGGCGGCACGGACGCTGTCCGCGCCGGCGGCGCCGTCCGACCACGCCGACGAGCTCCGGGACCGGCGCTCGGAGCGTCGCTCCGCCGCCGAAGCGGACGCGGAGCTGGCCGGTCCGGCTCAGCTGGGCTGATCCCACCCGGACGGCACGGCGCGGGATCACCAGGCGCAGCGCCGTTCAACGACGCACACCGACACGATGGAGTTGCACATGGATCGTCGAAGTTTCCTCCGGGCCTCCGGCGTCGCCGCAGGAGTCGGCGTCGCGGGCAGCCTTGCACCGGGCGCGGCACAGGCCGCACCGCAGCCGTCGCACGGGGACCCGATCCTGGTGGACCCGCCCGAGGGCACCGTCGAGATCACCGACGGCGAGCTGCGCGTCCGTCTGCACCCGGATTTTCCCCAGGTCGTGGACTACGCCGTGGGCGGGTCGACGCTCGCCGGTCGGTTCGGCGGGGCGCACACCACGGTCATGATCGATGACGTCGAGCGTGCCGTCGACGTGGAGCAGCCGCAGCTCGCCGAGGACGCCTCCAGCGCGACGTACCGCCTGGCCGTGCCGGATCTTCCCGGCGTCACCTTCGACGCCGTGCTCTCGGTCGGAGGCGGCGTGTTCACGTGGTGCCTGACGAACATCGTCGATCCCGGCCGTGCAGTCCATCGCGTCTCGGTGCCGCGCCTGGACCTGGTCTCCGCCGACGGCACCGATGTGAGCGCACGGGTGATCACCGCCGATCTGTCCGTGGATCGCGCCACGAGCGGCGACCGTTTCTACGACCTGGCATCCCAGGAGGCGGGCACCGCCGTCTCCGATCCCACTCACGTCGCACTGCTGCACGGGTCCGAGCTCGCCGCGGGCTTCGAGACCAACGCGGTCGAGGACAACACCGCCGGGGGCGCGACGGCCGACCGCGTGCAGACCGACAACTCGCGCTATGTCGCCACGCTCGCGCAGGGAGACGGCGCCGTCTACGGCACCGTCTCCCCCGGCACCTTCGTGGTGCGCGGCTCCACCGCAGATCACGGTCTGGGGGCGGATGCGGATCCCTTCGTGCGGGTGCGGGTGGTGGGCGACGCGAACGGCGACGGCGTCGTCGACTGGCAGGACGCCGCGATCGCCGCGCGCGACGTCGCCGAGCCGATCGCCGGCTCCGAAGCGGTGCCCGCGCAGGTGATCAAGCGCATCCCCTTCAACATCGTCTCCCAGGCCACACACCCGTTCCTGCGCACCCTCGACGACACCAAGCGCATCTGCCTGGCGACCGACGGGCTCGGCCAATCCGTCATGCTCAAGGGGTATCAGGCCGAGGGGCACGACTCCGCACATCCGGACTACGCGGGACACTGCAACACGCGCGCCGGCGGGAAGAAGGATCTCGACACCCTGGTCACCGAGGGCTCGGCGTGGAACGCCACCTTCGGTGTGCATGTCAACGCCACCGAGGCCTACTCCGAGGCGCACGCCTTCAGCGAGGACCTGCTGCGCGACCCGATCGAGCCCGGCTGGGGCTGGATGAACCAGTCCTACAAGATCGACGGCCCGAAGGACCTCGGGACCACCGCGGTGCTGCAGCGCTTCCAGAAGCTGCGCGACGACGTCCCGGACAATCTGTCGTTCCTGTACATGGACGTGTACTACCCCAGCGGCTGGGAGGGGCAGCGGCTGTCCCAGGAGCTGCAGCAGCAGGACTGGGTGATCTCCACCGAGTGGGCGAACAAGATGCCGCGGGAATCGATCTGGTCGCACTGGGCCAATGACGAGAACTACGGCGGCACCAGCAACAAGGGCCTGAACTCGCAGGTGCTCCGATTCCTCGACAACGCCCGAAAAGACGTGTGGAACCCGGACCCGCTGCTGTGCAACGCCAACGTCCAGGAGTTCGAGGGCTGGACCGGACACCAGGACGCGAACGCCTTCTTCGCCGCGATCTGGGAACGGAACCTGCCCACCAAGTTCCTGCAGCGCTCCGAGATCGTCTCCTGGGCCACCCCGACGAAGGACGCCCCGGGCCGGATCGTTCTGGCCGACGGCACCGAGGTGACCTCGTCGGTCGAGTCGGTCTCCGGCACCGAGATCCCCACCGACCGCCTCATCACCAGCGACGGCGCGACCGTCTACGAGGACGGGAGATACCTGCTCCCCTGGTCCGACGGCGACGAGAGGCTGTACCACTGGAACCCCGACGGCGGCACCTCCACCTGGACGCTGACGGACAGCTGGTCCGGGCCGAGCTCGCTGGTCATGTACCGACTGACCGATTCGGGGCGCACCGACGAGGTGACCGTGCCCGTCCAGGACGGCCAGGTCACGCTCGATGCCGAGGCAGACACCGCCTATGTCCTCCACCCGGGCGACCAGCTTCCCGAGCCGCTCGATCCCCGATGGGGCTTCGGCACGCCGGTGGCGGACCCCGGATTCTTCTCGGGCACGCTGGACGCGTGGCGCGTGGAGGGCGATGTCTCCATCGAGACGGACGACTTCCGCAACCGCCAGGCTCTGTTCGCGTCGGGGGCGGGGGCATCGATCGCGCAGCACCTGCACGACCCTGCGCGCCCGGCCCGGCACTTGCCGGCGGGCACCTGGTCCGCCTGGGCGTGGATCGAGGTCGACCCCACCGGCACCCGGCAGGTGACGGTCTCCGCCACCGGTGCGAGGGTGGAGCCGACCGCGCACCAGAGGACTCGGGGCCGCGGGGTGGCGAGCACCATCACCGCCTCGACCGTCGTCAACGCCACCGCCTCGGACTCGAAGCACGGCCGGCACTTCCAGCGGGTGCGCGTGACCTTCACGTCCGACGGCTCCCCGGTGGTCTTCACGGTCTCCGCCGCCGAGGGGGACGTCGACGTGCGCGTCGACGACGTCCGCGTGGTGCCCTTCACCGCGCCGCAGGACCCCGCGCCGACGGACGAGACGGTCCTGTTCGAGGACTTCGAGAACGTCGACACCGGGTACTGGCCGTTCGTGACCGGCGCCGACAACATCGGCGGCGACGCCCGCACGCAGCTCGCGGAGCGGCACGAGCCGTATTCGCAGGCCGGCTGGTACGGCCTGGACCAGGACGGCGACGCCGTCGAGGGCGGCAAGCTCACCGACAACGTGCTGCGCGGGACGTGGTCGCTGATGGCCAACGAGGAGAACGAGGGATTGATCCTGAGCACCACCCAGGCGTCCCTGCCCCTGACTCCGGGGCATCGCTACCGGGTCTCCTTCGACCATCAGACCGCCTTCGCCGACACCTACCGGATCGTGGTGGGCGAGGACACGGTCGGGGACAGCGTCGTCTCGGAGCAGGTGACCCGCGTGCCCCTGCCGCAGGCCCGGGAGACGGAACGGGTGAGCGTCGAGTTCGCCGCCTCGACGGACGCAGACACCACATGGGTCGGCATCGAGAAGCTCGGCGGCGGTCGCCAGGCGAACCTGACGATCGACGACCTGCGCGTCGAGGACCTCGGCCGGGCCGACTGAGAGGATCGCGCCCCGCGGCCCCGCCGTCGCGATCGACGGCGTGCGGTCGCGGGGCCCGCCTCATGATCCCCGGATGGGTCGCCGCCGGGCGTCGCCAGGGCTACCGCCGCAGCACGTGGCGCAGCGCCGTCTCCAGCGTGCGGTGGGTCGCCTCGTAGCCGCTCGCCTCGAGCCGGGCGTCGGAGACGTTCTGGTCGGTGCGCACCAGCTCGTCGGCCGCGTCGGACCCGAGCAGCAGCCGCGGGCCGAATCCGGGCACCGGCACGAGAGCGGGACGGTGCAGCACCGCGCCGAGGGTCCGGGCGAACTCCCGGGCGCTGACCGGCTGGGGGCCGACGGCGTTGATCGGCCCGTCCACATCGGCGTTCAGCGCGGCGTGGGCGAAGGCTCGCACCACGTCGTCCAGCGTGATCCAGGAGGTCATGGCCTCGGGATCGGTCAACCGCCCGCCGAGGCCCGCGAGGAACAGCGGCAGCTGGGGCTGCAGCGGCCCTCCACCGTCGGACAGCGCCAGACCGGTGCGCAGGGAGACGGTGCGGATCCCGGCCTCGCGCGCCGCATGGGCGGCGCGCTCCCAGTCCCGCACGAGGTCGGCGAGGACCCCCTCCCCTCCCGGGTCGGCCTCGGTGAGCAGCTCACCGGGGCGCCGCGGGCCGTAGAAGCCGATGGCGCTGGCCTGCACGAGCGCCGTCGGGCCATCGGACATCCCGGCCAGGGTGCGGGCGATCAGCGCCGTGCCGTGGATGCGGGAGGAGCGGATCTCGTGGCGCACCCCATCGGTCCAGCGGGTGGCGATGGAGCGCCCGGCGAGGTTGACCACGACGTCGACGCCCTCGAGGTCGGCAGGGTCCAGCGCCCCCGCCTGCGGGTCCCAGGCGATCTCGTCGGGGCGCACGCTCGCCTCCCGGACCACCCGGCGCACCGTGTGCCCGCCGGTCTCGAGCAGCGCGGCGAGCTGGGTGCCGATCAGCCCGGAGGAGCCGGTGATGGCGATGGTGCGCCGCGGGGTGTCGGCGTAGCGGACGTGGAAGTGCAGGTCCTCGCGCAGCTGGCGGTCGCGGAAGGCGAGCAGGCGGCGCACCTGCGACCGAACCGGGCCGGCGATGCTCTCGAGACGACGCGGCAGCTCGAGGTCGACGGCATCGCGGACGAGGGTGCCGTGGTCATCGGCGGCGAAGTGGTGCTCGTGCCGCCAGTCGCGCCAGGGGCCGTGGATCTGCTGGTCGACGAACCGGCCGGCGTCGGCCTCGACCTCGTGCTCGCGATGGCGCAGCACCCAGCGCGGTCGCACCGGATTCGGGAGTATCGAGGGGCCGAGGCGGGCGCTGACCACCCGGCCGACGCGCAGCCCGCCCGCCGCGGGGTCCTCGACACCGCCGAGCCCCGGCGGCGTCAGGCGCACGACCGCGCCGGGCCGATCGTGCCAGGCCAGGACGTCGGCCAGCGGGAAGGGCACGCGATGGGTGGTCTCGATCCTCACGGGAGCTCCCTGCCTCGACGATGGTGTCCCGCCACGCTACGCATCGCGGCGACGTCGGGGTAGCCCCGGCGCCGCCCTTTCGGTCCCGACGCCGGGCGCGAGACCTCCGGCGACGCGCAGCACCATCCAGGCCACGGCGATCCACAGCGCCCAGGAGGACACGTCGAGCGCCCAGGCCATGCCCGGGTCGACGGGGCCCAGCAGATTCTGCGCGATGGCGACGCGGAGGCTGGAGAACAGCCCGTGCCCGATGACGGCGGCCCAGGCCGTGCCGGAGATCTCGCGCAGCACCGACAGCAGCGGGGCGACGGCGACGATGGTGCCCAGATAGCCGACGGCCTCGCGCGGGGAGAGCCCGAGGGCGAGCACGATCGGCAGGTGCCACAACGCCCACATCGCCCCGATGCCCAGGGCGGACGGCCAGAATCCGAGGGGCGCGAGCTCGCGGTGCAACCAGCCCCGCCAGCCCGCTTCCTCCCCGATGGCGAACGCGGCCTGGAGGGCGAACACCAGGGGCACCGTCGTCGCGAGCGCGAGCACCGGAGCAGCGTCCGTGGCCAGCGGGGCACCGGCTCCGAGGCCGATGAGCACCCGCCCGAGCGGCACCAGGGCGAAGGCGGCGACCGCGCCGAGAGCGGCGATCAGCAGCAGCGACCAGGACGGCACGCCGAGGGAGAGCGCGCGCCACCAGGGTTCGTCCCGACGGCGCACGAGGAGAGCGGCGAGCAGCGGGGACAGCTGCGCGAGGGGCACCACGACGCCGACGGCCGCGGGCGGCAGCGCTCCGAGCGCGAAGGGTGCCGACAGGGCGACGGTGACAGCGATCGCCAGGACCAGGAACAGCGCCACCCGGCGCAGGTCCGGGGCGATCGTCGGGCGCGACGGGACGGCGTCGGCGGGCGGGGTCTGCGGGGCGGGCGAAGTCTGTGGGGCCGACGAGGCCTGCCGGGGCGGCGGGGCCGGCCGGGGCGGCGGGGCCTGCCGGGGCGGCGGGGCCTGCCGGGGCGGCGGGGCGTCGACCTCGTGCAGGGTCGCGGCGGGATCGGGCCCGTCCGGCACGAGGGGCGAGGAGTGCGGGGCGAGGGACGGCGACATCGAGCGCTCCTGGGATCCGTCGGGGAGCGCCGAGTGCTGCTCCACCTCGTCATCCACCGTAGGAACGCCCTCCGGAGGGCGGAACGGGGATGTCCGCCGCGCCGGGGTGGGGAAAACCCCCGGGGCATGAAGCGACCCCTCGTGCACCTGCCAGAGCTCACCTGCCCTTGCTGCCGTCAAGCCCTGGGGGAGTTCAGCAAGATGACACCGCACGAGGGGTCGCTGCCCAGTGTAGAGGCGGGAGGACCTCGGTTCCAACCGGGAGGGCGCAGATCACGACGACGGTGCCGCGGTGCGGTGCCGCGGCCGGCCGGCCCGTCGGATCCCGGAGTCCGATCCGGCGAACCGTGTGCTGGGGGCCCGCCGCCGGCGAGGGCTCCCGGGCACATCACGAGTTCGTCACGAGAGCTTCAGAGTGTGCATCACACTCTCTGACCGATTACAGTGCCGTCAGCACGTGTCCGTGACCGCCCTCACAAGCCGCCCGCTGGCAAGGACGCCATCAGAGCGGTTCATGGACGCGGATGCCCCGGTCACCACCGGGATGCGAATCTCAGTTTCCCCATCCAGGAGCTCCTATGACCGCCTATCTCATCGAGGGCGCGAACAACCTGATCTGGTCGATCCCGCTCATCGCCGGTCTTCTTGTCGTCGGCCTGTACTTCACCATCCGCACCGGCCTGCTCCAGATCCGCAACCTCCCCGACATGATCGACCAGCTCAAGAAGGGCGAGATCTCCCCGGACGGCACCTCCTCCTTCCAGTCGCTGATGATGTCGCTGGCCGGTCGCGTCGGCATGGGCAACATCGGCGGCGTCGCCACCGCGATCGCCTTCGGCGGCCCCGGCGCCGTGTTCTGGATGTGGGTCTCCGGCTTCCTCGGCGCCTCCACCTCGTTCATCGAGTGCATCCTCGGCCAGATCTACAAGGAGAAGGACCCGGACACCGGCGAGTACCGCGGCGGCCCCGCCTTCTACTTCGAGAAGGCCTACAAGCACAAGGCACCCCGCCTGTCGCTGTTCTACGGGATCCTCTTCTCGATCGTCACCATCCTGGCCATGAGCTTCTTCCTGCCGGGCGTGCAGGCCAACGGCATGGCCTCCGCGATCGACAACGCCTGGGGCATCCCCACCTGGGTCACCGCCATCGGCCTGGTGATCCTGCTGGGCATCATCATCATCGGCGGCGTCAAGCGCATCGCGCACTTCGCGATGATCGCGGTGCCGGTGATGGCGATCGCGTACATCCTCGTCGCGATCATCGTGTTCTTCATGAACTTCGAGGAGATCCCGCGCGTGTTCGCGCTGATCTTCGGCAGCGCCTTCGGCGTCCAGCCGGTCTTCGGCGCGATCATCGGCACGGCCGTCAAGTGGGGTGTGCAGCGTGGCATCTACTCCAACGAGGCCGGTCAGGGCACAGGCCCGCACGCGGCCGCGGCCGCCGAGGTCTCCCACCCGGCCAAGCAGGGCTTCGCCCAGTCGTTCTCCGTCTACGTCGACACCCTGCTGGTGTGCACCGCCACCGCGTTCATCATCATCTCGACCGGAATGTTCAACACCTTCACCAACGAGGACTACCCGGGCGCGGACGCCGTCAGCGAGGGCGACGTCGTCGGCAGCGGCATCGGGGATCTCAGCCTGCAGGTCGAGCCCGGTCCGGGCTACGTCCAGCAGGGCCTGGACGCGGCCTTCCCCGGATTGGGCCCGACGTTCATCGCCATCACGCTCGCGTTCTTCGTGTTCACCACGATCGTGGCGTACTACTACATGGCAGAGGTCAACCTGACCTACCTCACCCGCAAGATGAAGAACCGCACGCTCGCCCGCGCGCTGTTCCGCATCCTGCAGGCCCTGGTGCTGATCTCGGTGTTCTACGGCGCGGTGACCACCGCCGGCGCCGCCTGGGGACTCGGCGACATCGGCGTGGGTTCGATGGCCTGGTTGAACGTCATCGGCATCCTGTTCCTGCAGGTGCCCGCCCTGAAGGCGCTGAAGGACTACCGCCGGCAGAAGAAGCAGGGCCTGGACCCGCAGTTCGATCCCCGAGAGCTGGGCATCGAGAACGCGGAGTTCTGGGAGATGCGGGCCGACGGCCGTGCTCTCCAGGGTCGCTCCGGCGGCGAGCTGGAGGACGAAGGCGCTGCGAAGTGAGCCTCTGACGTCCGGATGGCCGACCTCCTGACAGGCCGACCGGATCCCGACCGCACAGCACGGCGCCCGGTGCCGCGTGGAGATCTCCACGGGACACCGGGCGCCGTGCTGTGGTGTGCCGGGCGGCCTCGGGTGCCGGGCGACCTGGGGTGCCGGGCGGCCTGGGGTGCCGGGCGGCCCTGCTGACTTTCGTCGCTCACCGTGACCTCACGGCCACACAGGCGTTGAGCTCACGCCTGGAGACGAAAGTCAGCAGGCTCACCGTGGTCCAGCAGGCTCACCGTGGTCCAGCAGGCTCACCGTGGTCCAGCAGGCCCGCCCACCGTGGTCCAGCAGGCCCGCTGGTCAGGCCAGGCGCTGCGCCGGGGAGACGGTCTTGGCGGGATCGATCTCGGGGATGTCGCCGAGCACCTCGTCGATGCGCGCCTTCACGTCGCCGTCGAGCGTGACGCCCGCGGCCTTCACGTTCTCGGTGATCTGCTCGGGGCGGGAGGCGCCGATGATCGCGCCGGCGACGTTGTCGTTGGACAGCACCCAGGCCACGGCGAGCTGAGCCATGGACAGCCCGAGCTCCTCGGCGATCGGGGCGAGACCCTGGACGGCCTCGAGCACCGGGTCGTCCAGGAAGCGCTTGATCATGTCGGCGCCGCCCTTCTCGTCCCGGGCGCGCGAGCCCTCCGGCGCCGGGGTGCCCGGCGCGTACTTGCCGGTGAGGATGCCCTGGGCGACCGGGGACCACACGACCTGGGAGACGCCGAGCTCGCGCGAGGTGGGCACCACGCGCTCCTCGATCACGCGCCACAGCATCGAGTACTGCGGCTGGTTGGAGACCAGCTGGATGCCGAGCTCGCGGGCCAGCTGGTGGCCGGCGCGGATCTGGTCCGCGTTCCACTCGGAGACCCCGATGTACAGGGCCTTGCCGGAGTGGACGACGTCGGCGAACGCCTGCATCGTCTCCTCGAGCGGGGTCGCATAGTCGTAGCGGTGGGCCTGGTAGAGGTCCACGTAGTCGGTCTGCAGCCGGGTCAGCGAGGCGTCGATCGACTCGCGGATGTGCTTGCGGGACAGGCCGGTGTCGTTGTGCCCCTGGGGGCCGGTGGGGAAGTAGACCTTGGTGAAGATCTCCAGCGACTCGCGCCGCTCGCCCTTCAGGGCCTCGCCGAGGACGACCTCGGCGGCGGTGTTGGCATAGGTGTCGGCGGTGTCGAAGGTGGAGATGCCGGCGTCGAGCGCGGCGCGCACGCAGGCGCGGGCCCGCTCGTCCTCCACCTGAGAGGCGTGGGTGAGCCAGTTGCCGTAGATGAGCTCGCTGATCTTCAGGCCGCTGCGGCCGAGGTGACGATGTTCCATACCGAGAACCTTATGACCGCACCCCCGGGGTCGCGCACCCATGCCCGCGACCGAGGGCCTATCCTGGTGATCCACGTCATAGCGCGGCAGACCCCCGATCCGAGCGATGGCCGGGGCCCGCGCTCCCGACTCGACGACGAGCACCGAGGAGAGCACATGAGCATCTACGCACGACCCGGGACCGAGGGCGCGAAGGTCTCCTTCAAGCCCCGCTACGAGAACTACATCGGCGGCGGATGGGTCGCCCCCGTCAAGGGCGAGTACTTCGAGAACCCCACGCCGGTGACCGGCCAGATCTTCACCGAGGTGGCGCGCTCCACGGCGGAGGACATCGAGCTGGCCCTGGACGCCGCCCATGCCGCCGCCCCCGTCTGGGGGACGACCGCGGTCGCCGAGCGAGCCGTGATCCTGAACAAGATCGCCGACCGCATCGAGGAGAACCTCGAGATGCTGGCCGTCGCCGAGACCTGGGACAACGGCAAGCCCGTCCGCGAGTGCCTGAACGCGGACATGCCGCTGGTGGTGGACCACTTCCGCTACTTCGCCGGGGCGATCCGGGCGCAGGAGGGCTCGCTCTCGCAGATCGACGAGGACACCGTCGCCTATCACTTCCACGAGCCGCTCGGCGTGGTCGGGCAGATCATCCCCTGGAACTTCCCGATCCTCATGGCCACCTGGAAGCTCGCCCCGGCGCTGGCGGCCGGCAACGCCGTGGTGCTCAAGCCCGCCGAGCAGACCCCGGCCTCGATCCTGGTGCTCGCCGAGCTCATCGGGGACCTGCTGCCGGACGGCGTGCTGAACATCGTCAACGGTTTCGGCGCAGAGGCCGGCAAGCCGCTGGCCACGAACAAGCGGATCAAGAAGATCGCCTTCACCGGCGAGACCACCACCGGGCGCCTGATCATGCAGTACGCCTCGCAGAACCTGATCCCGGTGACCCTGGAGCTGGGCGGCAAGAGCCCGAACCTGTTCTTCGAGGACGTCGCCTCCGCGAACGACGACTACTACGACAAGGCCCTCGAGGGCTTCGCGATGTTCTCGTTGAATCAGGGCGAGGTGTGCACCTGTCCCTCCCGGGCGCTGGTGCAGGGCTCGATCTACGACTCCTTCGTGGCCGACGGGATCGCCCGGGTGGAGGCCACGAAGCAGGGCGATCCGCTGGACACGGACACCATGATCGGCGCCCAGGCCAGCAACGATCAGCTCGAGAAGATCCTGTCCTATCTCGACATCGGCAAGCAGGAGGGCGCGAAGCTGCTCACCGGCGGCGATCGAGCCGACCTGGGCGGGGACCTCTCCGGCGGCTACTACGTCACCCCGACGATCTTCGAGGGCGACAACTCGATGCGGATCTTCCAGGAGGAGATCTTCGGACCGGTGCTCGCGCTGACCCGCTTCGACGGGTATGACGACGCCATCTCGATCGCGAACGACACCCTCTACGGTCTCGGCGCGGGCGTGTGGAGCCGTCAGCAGAACACCATCTACCGCGCCGGCCGCGCCATCCAGGCCGGTCGCGTGTGGGTGAACAACTACCACTCCTACCCGGCGCACGCCGCGTTCGGCGGGTACAAGTCCTCGGGCTTCGGGCGGGAGAACCACCTGATGATGCTCGACCACTACCAGCAGACGAAGAACATGCTGGTCAGCTACTCGGAGAAGAAGCTCGGCTTCTTCTGATCGGGACCGCCGACGGACGGGCGGCGCAGCTCCGGCTCGGTGCTCGCCCGACGGGCGGGTCGCGGGGTTCCGGCTCCGCGGCCCGTCCCGTCGGCCCCACCCAGAACTCCCCCATCGGCCGCTCACGGAAGGAACGACCATGACCGATCCCTCCACCGCTGACGACGCGACGATCCCGCCGCCCAGCGAGCCACCCATGTCCCCTCCGGGGCGGCCGCCCGTCGAACCGCCCACGGCGCCGCCGACCGATCCTCCGGGTGCGCCGCCCACCGGACCGCCCGGGCCGGCCCCGGAACCGGCCCCGATCCCGGGCCAGCCGCCCGAGCCGCTCCCCGAGCCGCCGGAACCGGAGCCGGAGCCCGAGCAGCCGCCGCCGGACCAGCCGCCGCCCGGGGCTCCCCCGCGGACGGCACGGCTGTACGACGCGCAGCTGTCGGTCCCGGGCTCCTCTCCTGCTGTCGGCGTCCCCGCCTCGCAGCCGGGGCAGCCGCCCGCCCCGGATCTGCCGGAGCCGACAGCGGCCGACGACGTGCTCGAGGCGGACCCCACCATCGAGGGCGAGGACTTCTCGCGCGTCGCGTTCACCCCCGCCGCGGTCACCCAGCTGCAGCGCCTGGTCGATCGCAACGGCCCGCTGATGTTCCACCAGTCCGGCGGCTGCTGCGACGGCTCCTCCCCCATGTGCTTCCCCGAGGGGGACTTCATCACCGGTGACGCCGACGTGAGGATGGGCCACGTCGAGGTGCCGCTGCCGGACGGGACCACCTCGCCGCTGGACTTCTGGATGAGCCAGGAGCAGTTCGCCTATTGGCGCCACACGCACCTGACGATCGATCTGGTCGACGGGCGCGGCGGCGGCTTCAGCCTCGAATCGCCCGACGGCAAGAGGTTCCTGACCAGGTCACGCCTGCTCGCCTGACACCCGGCGGCTTCCGTTCCGCTCTTCGTGCGAGCGCCGGTGGGAGCTTCCCCGTCAGAGCGTGGGCCGCGTCGAACTCGGTCGGCCTGACGCGGGGCGAGGTCGCGATGATCGGCAGGATCACGTCGGATGCCGTCTGCTGTCGTCGCTCGGTACGTCGTGATGCTCACCGTGAGAGGTCCCGTCGCAGGATCCCGAACAGGCCGGTCGCGGTGGTCACGACTGCGACCAGCACCAGGACGAGCCAGGAGTGCGCCGTGGAGTAGTAGGGGCTCACGTGGGCGATCGGCGACAGCGCCAGGTAGACCAGGTCGGGAAGTCCCGCCTTGACCAGGAGTTCACCGGCGATGCCCACGCCCAGAGCGCACCAGGCGACCGCGGCCGCGGCCCGCGGTATGAACCCCAGGCACAGCATGGCGATCCCGATCAGCACCCAGACCGCGGAAACCAGCGACAGGGTGAGCGGGAGCAGCCCCTCGACATCCTGGGCGGTCAGCATCAGGGCCACGCCCAGGACCGTCAACAACCCGCCGGAGCCGAGGAAGGCCACCAGCGCGGTCGCCATCGCCCATCGCATCCGGCCGACCGGTGCGGAGGCCGCACCATTGCGCACTGCAGATGTTAGTCACTAACATCGAGCAGGTGAGTACCACCCGCGATCGCCTCGTCGCCATCGCCCTCGATCTGTTCGAGCGCGATGGCTTCGCGGCTACGCCCGTCTCACACATCGCGGCTCGAGCCGGGGTGACGGAGATGACGTTCTTCCGTCTCTGCGGCTCGAAGGCCGCGGCCGTGGTCGAGGACCCCTTCGACCCAGTGATCGCAGCAGCCGTCGCCGCTCGACCACCGACCGAAGCCCCGCTCGCGCGTGTCGCCGCCGGTCTGCGCGACGCCTGGGCGGGTCAGGACAGCAGCATCGATGCCAGTACCGCACGCCGAGTTCGGATCATCGCCCGATCACCCGAGCTGAGTCAGGCGAGCTGGCGAGCCACCGAGGGCACGCGCGATGCGATCGTTGCGACCCTGGTGACCGGCGGTGTCCCCGACTCCAGTGCGCGCGTCGCGACCGTCGCGTGCCTCGCCGCCCTGCACACGGCCCTCCTCGATGCAGTGGCCGAGGACGCCGCCCGGCCGATCCGGGGGATGGCCGGGGTCGATGCTCCCGCCAGTGTGGACGAGCGACTCCGCGCCGCCCTGTCGGTCCTGATCGGAGACGACTCGTGAACTCCCGCGATGTCCTGCTGGCCTTCGACGGGGTGGCCAAGCGCTATCCGTCCGGGGACGGTCTGCGGGGAATGGACCTCGAGGTCCGCGCCGGCCAGGTCCATGCGATCGTGGGGATGAACGGTGCGGGCAAGTCCACGCTGATGCGCATCGCACTCGGTATGACTGCCCGCGACAGTGGAGAGGTGACGGTCCTCGGCCTCTCGATCGACAAGATCGACACCGCCCGCTGGCGTCGGGCCGGGCAGGCCGTCGACGGGGTCGAGAGCTACCCCGAACTCACGGTCGCGGAGAATCTGACGCTCGCAGCTCGGATGCACGGCCTCGTGCGCACGGAGGCCGTTCGGGCGACGGACCGCAGCCTCGCCGACCTCGACCTGAGCCCACTGCGCGGCCGACGCGCACGAGACCTGTCGGCCGGAAACCGGCTGCGGGCACGGATCGCCGCAGCAGTTGTCCATGACCCTGACCTGATCGTGCTCGACGAGCCCACCGCGAGCCTCGACCCCGCCGGCGTGCTGCTGGTGCGCGGCCTCCTGACCGAGCGTGCCGTTCGCGGCGCCGGGGTGCTGGTCTCGAGCCATCATCTCGACGAGGTCGCCCGAGTGGCCGACGTCATCACGGTCGTGAGCAGAGGCCGTGCCATCGGACGACTCGACCCGAGGGGTGCGGACCTCGAACGCGCGTTCTTTCACCTCGTGCACGCCGACACCGCAACGTGCCAGGGTGGCGACGGCGGCACGCCCGCACCCTTCGCACCAGGGGCGGATCCGCCCGTGATCCCCGGCGCTGCTCCCGTCGACCCCGGCAGCTCGAGGGAACGCGAGTCATGAGGACGGCGCTGTGGGCCGAGGTGCTCAAGACCCGTCGCGCGCTGGTGCCGCGGATCGTGGTCGCGGCGCTGGTGCTCGGACCCCTCACGCTGGCCGCCGGTCTGCTGGCCGGCAAGGACGACCCGGCGATCGCTGCACAGCTCGCACCCTTCGCGACCGGTGACCCCTGGCGGGATCTCTCCACCCTGGTGGCGATCGTGACAGCCGCCGGCGGCCTGCTCGGTTTCGGCATACTGCTCGCCTGGTTCTTCGGTCGCGAGTTCATCGACCGCACCATCGGCGGGCTCTTCGCGGCGCCGGTGGGACCGCGTGCGGTCGCCACGGCGAAGCTGCTCGTCTTCGCGGCAATCATCGCCACCGTGGCGATCCTGCTCGGGGTGGGAGTGCTCGGGACCGGTTTCGCGCTCGGCCTGCCCACGCCCCACCCGGCGGACCTGGGGCATGTCGGACGGGTCGTCGCCGTCACCGCCCTGACGGGCCTCGGCGCGATTCCGTGCGCATGGGCCGCGACGCTCTCCCGTGGCCTGCTGGCTCCGATCGGAACCGCCGTGGCGCTGTTGGTCAGCGCACAGATCGCGATGCTGTCGGAGATCGGCGCCTGGTATCCCTTCGCCGCGCCCGGGGCCTGGGCGGGATCGGCCGGCGTCCCGGACGAGCTGAACGTCTCGCCGATCCAGCTGACGCTGGTCGTGGCAACTGCCGCGCTGTTCGCGGCGTTGACGTTGCGCTCCTGGGGGCGGCTCCGGCTCTGAGACGTCTCCTGGAGGACAGCGAGGCACCATGATGCTGCGGAGTCCGCCCACCGCCATGAACCGACGGGCTCGACACCATGCCGAGAAACCGCGAGCGCGTCCGGCGTGCCGAACGGCGGATCGTGGTGCTTCACCGATGGCTGGCAGAGCACGGAGCGACGCCTGCAGCCTTCCCGGCCTGCCGCACGGACACGTGCCGCTGGGCGAGCAGGCGCAGCGCGGACAGCACCGGCTCCATCATGATCGTGCCGATGACGACGCGGCGCACCGCGTCGTCTGCCCCCTGGGGCACGGCCGCGACGTCCACCCGGGCCACCTGCTCGATCGCATCGGCGTAATCCGCCATCATCGCGTCGTCGACGTGGATCCCAGCCGCCTCGCACGCGGCCCACGCCTTCTCCAGCTGCTCGAGGACCGGGTCTCCCGGCCCCGTCGGCCAGCCGCGTGCGGCGACCCAGGCGTGCACGGGGCCGACGGGCCGCGCCTCGGGCGCCCGACTCGTCTCCGCACCGCCCGCCTCCTCGGCGCCCTTCCCGCCGGTCAGGGCGTCCTGCGCCGTGGAGAGCACGTCGAGCCGCTGCGGATCGGGGTCATCGATCACCGCGAGCACCCGGCGGACGGCGGCGATGCCCAGCCCGCCGGTCCGCACCAGAGCACGGATCAGGCGCAGACGCTCCACATGATCGTCGTCGTAGTCGGCGGTGGTGCGCGAGCTGCGATGCCCCGCGGGCAGCAGACCTTCGCGCAGGTAGTACTTGATGGTGCCGATCGGCACGTCGGTCGTCGCCGACAGCTCCGAGATCCTCATGCCGCCCTCTCCCGCCGTGCGGAACCTTCTCGCCCTCGTCCTCGGCCCTCCGGATATCCCTTGACAGCGGACCTCCGCGAGCACACCCTTAGAAAGTATCACTTTCTAGACATGGAGGGCCAGTCATGGATCCCGACCCGCACCCCGCACCGCCCCCGCATCCCGGCGGGACGCGGCCCGCGAAGATCCGCCCACCCAGCCTCACCCACGCTCCGGTCGACGGCATCGTCGTCTTCCACATCGGCATGACGGTCCACCGGCCGCTCCGTCCCGACCTGTGGGGGCCCGTCTTCGCCGCGATGCCGCGCATGCTCGCCGAGCTCTACCGGGCCAAGGCGGCGCACGAGCGCGGCGAGGGCGAGGACCTCGGCTTCCTCGAGGCGCACTCGATGTTCGGCGGCACCGGACCCTGGGTCGTGCAGTACTGGAAGAGCGTCGAGCACCTGTACGCCTACGCCCGGATGGGCGAGAAGGCGCATCTGCCCGCCTGGCAGAGGTTCAACCGGCTCGCTCGGCAGCACCCGGGCGCGGTCGGGATCTGGCACGAGACCTACGACGTCCCCTCCTCCGGCATCGAGACGCTCTACGGCAACGGGGCGGCGGTGGGCCTGGCGAAGGCCGTCGGCACCGTGCCGCTGACCGCCCGCGGAAAAGCAGCGCGCCAGCGGCTGGACACCCGCCTGCCCGGCGAGCAGTCGGCGTCGGCCGGCGCGCGCGGCTGACGCTCCCCCGCGCAGGGAACTCAGCGCCGCCGTGATAGCGCCGCCGTGATCGCGACGGGCCCGTCGCGGCGCCGATGTCACAGGCGAGCGCCGACCGGTGTCCTCCTCCTGACGGGCTCTTCCGACGGGTCCGCGGAGAGAAGGGGATGTCATGTCCGCCATCACGCCATTGCACAGCCTGAGCCCCTCGCGCCCGGCGCCGCGGGTGCCCCTGGGCCGCGACGGACGGTTCGAGAAGGTCGCGCGCTGGGTGGTCCGTCGCGTGTACGGGAAGGTCCTGGATCCGCTGGAGGCCTCGTTCCATCACCGCCCGGCGCTCGCATCGATGCTGGCCCTCGAGGCCACCGCCTCGTTCTGGAAGAAGCTCCCACCCACGCTCCACGCGCTGGCCGTGATGGCCCCGGCACGCGAGATCGGCTGCTCCTGGTGCATGGACTTCGGGTACTGGGAGTACCACCACCGAGGGGTGGATCCCCGCAAGCTCCGCGACATCGGCGCATGGCGCACCAGCTCGGTCTACTCCCCGCTGGAGCGGGCTGTGCTGGAGTACGCGGTGGCCGCCACGGCGACCCCGTCGGCCGTGACCGACGAGATGGTGGCCGCGCTCCGCGCGGATCTCAGCGACGGCCAGGTGGTCGAGCTGGCCGCGCTGGTCTCGTTGGAGAACTACCGCTCGCGCACCAACGCGGGACTGGGCCTGACCAGCCAGGGGTTCGCGGACGACTGCGAGGTACCCTCGAGCACGGCGCACTGACCACGGGAGCCCCATGACCACGACCCACGAGGCAGCATTCGAATCCCACCGCAGGGCCCTCCTCGGGGCCGCGTACCGGGTGCTGGGCACGGTCCAGGACAGCGAGGACGCCGTCCAGGAGACGTGGTTGCGCTGGCAGGACGTGGACCTGGCGTCCGTGCGCGAGCCCCGCGCCTTCCTGCTCACGGCCGTCACCCGCACGGCGCTGAACACGGTGCGCACGCGCAGCCGACTGCGGGAGGAGTACGTCGGCCCGTGGCTGCCCGAGCCGGTCTCGACGGATGCCGACGCGGATCCGGGGCGTGCCGCGGAGATCGCCGATGACGTGTCCTTGGCCCTGCTGGTCGTGCTCGAATCGCTCTCCCCGCTCGAACGCGCGGCCTTCGTGCTCCACGAGGTGTTCGCCGCCCCGTACGCCGAGATCGCCGAGACCCTCGAGCGCTCCGAGGCCGCCGTGCGGCAGCTGGTCCGTCGCGCCCGTGCGCACGTCCGCGAGCGCACCCCGCGTCATCCGGTCGACGAGAGCACCCATCGCGCCCTGACCGAGGCATTCCTCGAGGCGGTGCGCGGCACGGCGGCGCTCGAGGACATGATCTCGGTGCTGTCCCCCGATGTCGTCCTGACCACGGACGGCGGCGGGCACGCCAAGGCTGCCCGCCGACCCGTCCGCGGCACGGACAACGTGCTGCGTTTCGCCGCCGGGGTGCTGGCCAAGCCCGAGATCGTGATCCTGTCGTGGCAGGTCGCCGACATCAACGGACGACCGGCGCTGGTCGGACACGACGGTCCGCGGGTGGACTGCGTGGTCTGGGTCGAGGGCGAGACAGCAGGCGCCGAGACGATGGTGACCCGGATCGACATGATCCGCAATCCCGGAAAGCTCCGCGCCGTGCGGGTCTGAGAAGAGCTCGGCGCCCCTCGCATCCGGCCGATCCGCGCCGTGCGCGCGGCGGTGGCCGACGTACCCCCAGACCGCGAGCGCGAGCGCAGGCCCCCAGAACCAGCACGGGAAGGCGATCGCGAAGGATACGAAGGTGGTCGGGCCCAGCAGCGCGGCGCTGTGCAGCACGGGCACCGCCGCGAAGCACAGCAGGGCGGCGGCCGTCCCGCCGGGCACCGCCGCGACCGCGACCGGCACCGGACGTCCCGCCACGAGGGGCACCCAGCGGGGGAACACCTCTGCCCACGGGCGGATCAGTCCGAGGGTCAGCACGATGCCCAGCCAGCACCCGGTGGACAGGATCAGTCCCCAGACACGGACGGTCAGGGTCATCTCGACCGGCCCCGAGAACAGGCGGCAGCGATCGTGCTGGTGGCCGCCACCGGTCGCGCTGGAGCGTCCGTCCCCCGCATAGTGGGTCAGGGCGGTCCCGTCGGCCGCCCGAGGCCCGCCACACTCGGACGGATAAAGGAGAGACCATGCGTGACCTGGTGTACTACGTGGCCGTGAGCCTGGACGGCTACATCTCCGGTCCTCAGGACCAATTCGAGACCTTCCTCGTCGACGGCGATCACATGGCCGGCATCACCGAGGATTTCCCCGACGCGATCCCCACCGACATCGCCGCCCGGCTCGGCATCGACCAGAGCGGCGGCCGCTTCAGCTCCGTGGTGATGGGGGCGAGAACCCACTCCATGGGCCTGCCGGACATGCCCAGTCCCTACCGTCACCTGGAGCAAGTCGTGTTCACCCATCGCGACCTCGAGCCCGAGGAGAACCTCACCGTCACCGATGCGGACCCCGTCGAGGTGGTGCGGGAGATGAAACGTCACGACGGGGGCGACATCTGGCTGTGCGGCGGCGCGAACCTCGCCGCTCAGCTGCGCGGGGAGATCGACCGGCTCGTGCTCAAGCGCCAGCCGCTGCTGTTCGGCAGCGGCATCCCGCTGTTCGCGCCGAGCGACTACGACCCGGTGAGATTCGATCGGGTCAGCGCACAGGACTACGATTCTGGGGTCTCGATCACGCACTACGTGCCCCGAGGCTGAGTACTCGACTGTGCCGCGGATGTCCGTCCTGCGAACATCCGCGTCCGGGTGTGGCCTGGTCGGCTCGACGCACCCTTCATAGGCTCGAGGAGCACACCCCGTTGAACGCTCCACCCCCACAGGAAGAGTCGATGATGACCACTCTCTCCACCGCCCCCGCGAACCTCGACGCCCTGGCCGATACCTACGACGAGCAGGGTTACGTCCTGGTCAAAGGCCTGCTCAGCAAGGAGGAAGCGGCCGAGTACCGCACTCGCAGCCACGAGCTGATCGCCGCCCTGAATCGTGGCGACGACCCCACCTGGGACGCCGCGTCCGACGTCGCCATGGGACAGAAGACCAGCCTGCAGCATCTGCACGACGCCCAGTTCTACGACGCCGCGTACACCCGGTTGCTCACCGACCCGCGCTTCACGTCGGTCGCCGCGGCCGTTCTGCGCACCCCGAACGTGCAGCTGCACCACACCAAGATGTTCATCAAGCCGCCGGAGAACGGCTCCCCGTTCCCTCCCCACCAGGACTACCCCTTCTTCCCGCACACGAACCACAAGGTGGCTGCGGCGATCTTCCACTTCGATGACGCCCCGGACGCCAAAGGCTGCGTGCGCGTCGCCCCGGGAAGCCACAGGGAAGGACCACGCGAGCACGATCCGCAGGGCAGCTTCCACCTGCCCGACTTCCCCACCGACCGGCTCGTCCCGATGGAGGCCGAGGCGGGGGACGTCCTGTTCTTCACCTACTTCACGGTGCACAGCTCCGGCATCAACGTCAGCGACGAGGCCCGCACCACCTGGTTGGTCCAGTTCCGCGACCCGGCCGATCCGCCGCTGACCGACCAGCACGACCACTCCCTCGGCCAGGGCCTCATCCTCGCCGGCAGCGACCCCACCGGGCGTGCAGGCCAGGCATGATGCTGGGGTGAGCCTCGACCAGGTCGCCGGAGCGACCGCCTTCGTCGACCTCGCCGGTCTGCTCGTGACCGGCGAGGTCGACGAGTTCACGGTCGATTACCTCAGCTGGGGCTTCTACGAGCCGTCCATCTGGCGCAATCACCCCCACACGCACTCGTTCTACGAGGTGTGCCTGGCCTACTCCGGGTCGGGCACCTTCACCGTCGAGGAGGCGGAGCATCGGGTGCAGACCGGTGACGTGTTCATCGCGCGCCCGGGCGAGGTGCACGAGATCATCGCCGACCCCGCTGAGGGACTCGGGATCGCGTTCTGGGGCTTCACCCTGCAGCCGACCGACGCGATGCCCTCCTCCCTGCCCGGCTGGTGGAACGGCCTGGTCCGCGTCGACCGTCCGCTGGTCTCCCCCGCGCTCGGCTCCCTGCCGATGCTGATCTGCGCCCTCGCCGCGGAGGCCGCCACACCCCGTTCCGGGGTCTCCGGGCAGGTCAGGGCGCTCGGCGCCGCCCTCGTCATCGAGACCGCGCGCGCCTTCGCCACCGCCGATGATCTGACGGTCACGCTCGATCCGACGGCACGCACCACCTCGGCGGTCTCTGCCATGGAGCGCTACCTGTCCGACAACCTCACCCGCACGATCCACGTGCGCGACGTCGCCGCGAACGGGCACCTCTCGTCCCGTCACGCGGCACGGCTGTTCTCCCGAGAGACGGGATCCTCCCTGATGGAGACGCTGCGACGGCTCCGGCTGGAACGCGGTGTGCAGCTGCTGCTGGAGTCCGACGAGCCGATAGCGCAGGTGGCCCGGGCCTGCGGCTACCCCGAAGCGCGGGCGTTCATCACCGCATTCCGGCGCCACTACGGCCAGCCACCCGGCGCCTTTCGTCGCCACGGAGGCACGCTGCATCTGTGAGCACGGGCGCGTCGGCCCTCCGCTGGTGAGGTCGGCCCTGCGACGGTGAACATCGGGCCCGTCGGCCCTGCGCCGGGGAATACCGCACGTCGGCCCCGCGCCGAGGAGCAGAGCGCGTCGGTGCCCCGCCTCAGGCCGCGATGAACTGGCGGGTGACCAGGTGGCTCACACCGGGCAGACCGATCGCGCGGCGCCCCAGCTGCTGGAGCCGCAGCTGGAACGTCGTGGCGGGGATGAAGGCGGAGGCGCTGAGTCGGCCCGAGCGACGCACCTTCTCCGCCGTCGGCCGCCAGCTGCGCTCGTACTCGGCAAGGCCCACCTCGACGTGCGGACCCGCGGCCCGCAGGCCCCTGGCCAGCGCCTCGGCGCCGGCGATCGCCAGGGAGGTGCCCTGCCCGGCGAGCAGCGACGGGGCGTGGGCGGCATCCCCGGCCAGCACCACACGGCCCCGGCTCCAGCGGGGCGCATAGCTCTGGGCGACGAGGTCGTCGTAGAAGGAATCCGGAGCATGGGTGAGCGCCTGGTCGATCTGCGGGTGAAGACCCGCGAACTCCCGCTGCAATCGCATCGGATCCGGAACGGGCCTGTCCGTGTCGGTGCGGTCCACGCGTTCGGAGAGCATCACCCCGACCCGTGCCGCGTCGGCCGCATACAACCAGCCCACACGCTGGATCGTGTCGGTCATGAGCAACCGCTCCCCCAGCTCGCTTGCCAGCTGCGGATCCTCGAAGAGATAGCTCGCCGCGCGATACCCCATCGGCAGGATCTCTCCATGACCGGGGGCGACGTGCTCGCGGATCGGGGACCTCACGCCGTCGCAGGCGATCACCAGGTCGGACTCGAGGACGTCGCCGTCGGCGGTCGAGACTGCGGCCCGCTCGGGACTGATGTCGCGCGTTCCCACGACGCGCACGTCGTAGCGGAGATCCACGGTCGACGGCAGCTGCGCGAGCAGGCCGAGCTCGACCTCGGGGCGCAGGATCGAGAAGTAGCGCCCACCGGCGGCCTCCACCAGCGGCGCGGCATCGATCGTCCCGCTCTGACTGCCATCGGGCAGGCCGTAGCGGACGCCGTCGAACACGTGGCCCCGGGACCGCAGCTCGTCGATCACGCCCATCCGTTCCGCGGCGACGAAGCCGGGGCCGAAGAAGTCGATCATGTAGCCGCCGCCGCGCGGGCCCGGGGACGACTCGAGCACGGTGACGTCGTGGTCGGGGGCGAGTTCGTGGGCCACGGCGAGGCCGGCGATGCCGCCGCCGACGATGGTGATGTCCATGGCCCGACGCTACGCGGCAGGTGCCGGCGGCGCATCCCTGGTATCCCCCGAACGCAGCCCTGTCAGGCAACAGAGCCGCCCCATCACCCGGCACCCTCGCCGAGATCTACGTTCCAGGTGCCACCGCGCCCTGTGGCACCGACGACGCAGAGCTCGACCCGGCGGCGCGGGCGGCAGAGGCAGGTCTGGTCCGTCAGCCTCCGGTCGGAGGCGTTCCTCTCTCCACGGCCGTCGGCTCGCCGGCCACCGCAGCCGTCTCCCCCGTCACGGCCGCCATCTCCCCGGTCACCGCGGCCACCTCCCCGGTGACGGCGACCGACCCCTCGAGCACGGCCTCCTCCTCGTCGGGGTCGACGCCGGAGGCGAACTGCGACCAGTACAGGCGGTGGTAGGCGCCCTCGGCGTCCAACAGGGCATCATGGTCGCCCTGCTCGACGATGTCACCGTGCTCCATCACCAGGATCACGTCGGCGTCGCGGATGGTGGACAGGCGATGGGCGATGACGAAGCTGGTGCGGTCGGTGCGCAGCGCGGCCATGGCCTCCTGGACGAGGACCTCGGTGCGGGTGTCCACGGAGGAGGTGGCCTCGTCGAGGATCAGCAGCGCCGGGTCGGCGAGGAAGGCGCGGGCGATGGTGATCAGCTGGCGCTCGCCGGCGGAGATGTTCGCGCCCTCGTCCTCGATCACGGTGTCGTAGCCATCAGGCAGGGTGCGCACGAAACGGTCCACGAAGGTGGCCCTGGCGGCGGCGATCACCTCGTCGTCGCTCGCCTCGAGCCGGCCGTAGCGGATGTTCTCGACGATGGTCCCGCCGAACAGCACCGCATCCTGCAGCACCATGCCGATCTGGCTGCGCACCGCGCCGCGGTCCAGCGCACGGATGTCCACACCATCCAGGCGGATCTCGCCGGCGTCGATCTCGTAGAAGCGCATGATCAGGTTGACCAGGGTGGTCTTGCCGGCCCCGGTGGGCCCGACGATCGCGACCGTCTGCCCGGGTTCCGCGACGAGCGAGAGATCGGTGATCAGCGGTTTGTCCGGGCTGTAGGAGAAGGCGACATGGTCGAACTCGATGTGACCGCGGGTGGGTCCGGTGAGCTCGGCGCGCTCGATGCGGCGCTCCGCGGCCTCCCCGTCGGGCCCGGACGAGGCCACGGTGATCTCCCCGTCGGCCTCCTGCTCCTCGGCGTCCAGCAGCTCGAAGATCCGCTCGGCCGACGCCACGCCGGAGATCAGCATGTTCGCCATCCCGGCCACCTCGCCCAGCGGTGCGTTGAACTCGCGGGAGTACTGGATGAAGGCGACGACCTGGCCGAGACTCATCTGGCCGCCGGCGATCCGCAGGCCGCCGACCACGGCGATGCCGACGTAGCCGAGGTAGGTCACCCACTGCATGATCGGCATGATCATGCCGGAGTAGAACTGCGCCTTGAAGGAGGCCTCGAACAGCTCCTCGTTGCGCTCATCGAAGGTCTCGCGCATCGCGTCCTGGCGGTCGAAGACGGTGACCAGATCGTGCCCGGTGAAGGATTCCTCGACGTGGCCGTTCAGCCGGCCCGTGTTGCGCCACTGGGCGGTGAACAGCTTCTGCGACTTCGCGCCGACGATGCCGATGACCACCGCGGAGATCGGCAGCGCGATCAGGGCGATCACCGCCAGCTGCCAGGACAGCCAGAACATCATCGCGGTGATGCCGACGATGGTCAGCACCGCGTAGACCAGCGAGGCGAAGGCCTGCTGGAGGGCGGTCTGGACGTTGTCGACGTCGTTGGTGGTGCGCGAGAGCAGGTCCCCGCGCTGGCGGGTGTCGAAGTAGCTCAGCGGCAGGCGGTTGACCTTGGCCTCGATCTTCTCGCGCAGCACGTACACGATGCGCATGACCACGTCGTTCAGCAGCCGGCCCTGCAGCCAGTCGAACAGCGAGGCGATCACGTACATGCCCAGCACCGCCAGCAGCAGGCGGCCCAGTGCCGGGAAGTCGACGCCGGCGCCGGAGCGGACCCCGTCGTAGATGACGTCCATCGCATCGCCGAGGATCGAGGGTGCCCACACCGTCAGCGCCGTGGAGACGATCCCGAAGACCAGCACCACGGCCAGTCCCATCTTGTGGTCGGCGAAGGTGCCGGCCAGGCGGGTCGCGGAGGGCCAGAAGGCCTTCGCCTTGCGGGGCGCGGATTCGCCCCACTCTCCGCTCATGGAGTCCTGCATCTGAAGGATCTCCGCCTCGGTGAGATCCGCGGTGGCGCCCCCGGTCACGGCCGAGCCGCCCGGTGCGGCAGAGTTCCCCGACGTGGCAGAGCCGCCCGACGCGGCCGAGCCGTCGGGTGCGGCCGACGGTCTCGTCGCGGACTCGCCCTGGGAGCCCCGGTGCTTCTTCGCGCGGCTCATACCGGCTCCTCCACGGTGATCTGGGAGTCGACGATCTCCCGGTAGGTCCGATTCGTATCGAGCAGCTGCTCGTGCGTGCCGCGGCCGACGATCCGCCCCTGTTCGAGCACGAGGATCTGGTCCGCGGCGGTGATGCTGGAGATACGCTGGGCGACGATGATCATCGTCGCGCCTTCGGTGTGCGCGTCCAGGCCCTCGCGCACCGCGGCGTCGGTGGCGACGTCGAGCGCGGAGAAGGAGTCGTCGAAGACGAACACCCGCGGCCTGGCCACCAGGGTGCGGGCGATGCACAGCCTCTGGCGCTGACCACCGGAGACGTTGGTGCCGCCCTGGGAGATCGACGACTCCAGCCCGGTGCGCAGGGCCTCCCCCTCGCCGGTGGTGCGGTCGGCGACGAACTCGGTGGCCTGGGAGACGTCGAGCGCCTCCCACAGCTGTTCATCGTCGGCCGTCGGATCGCCGAAGCGGAGGTTGTGGCCGACGGTCCCGGAGAACAGATAGGGCCGCTGGGGGACGAGGCCGACGGTCTTCGAGATGGTCGCGCGGGAGAGGTCGGTGACCGCGGCGCCGTCGAGCAGCACCTGCCCGCTGGTGGCGTCGTGCAGGCGCGGGATCAGACTGATCAGGGAGGTCTTTCCGGAGCCCGTGGATCCGATGATCGCGGTGGTGCGGCCGGCCTCGGCAGTGAAGGAGACGCCGTCCAGAACCGGCGCGTCGGCGCCGGGGTAGGAGAAGGTCACGTCGCGGAACTCGACGCTCGCTCCGCCGCCGGCATGATCGAGTGCGGTGGGGTCGGCGGGCTCGGCCAGGGTGGGTGCGGTCTCGAGGACCTCGCCGATGCGCCGGGCGCTGATGATCGCGCGCGGGAACATCATGAACATGAAGGTGCCCATCATGACGGCCATGAGGATCTGCAGCAGGTACTGCATGAAGGCCGTCAGTGCGCCCACCTGCACCAGACCGTCATCGACGCGGTGGCCGCCGAACCAGAGCACCGAGGCGGTGGCCAGGTGCAGCACGATCGTGATCGCCGGCCCCATGATCACGAAGAGTCGGCCGATCCGCACCGAGGTGTCGGTGAGGGTGGCGTTGGCGTCCTCGAAGCGGGCGGTCTCGTGCTTCTCCCGCACGAAGGCCCGCACCACGCGGATGCCCATGATCTGCTCGCGCATCACGGAGTTGATCGAGTCGATGTTGTCCTGCATCCGCTGGAACAGCGGCATCAGCTGCGTGACCAGCAGCCCGACGATCACCACCAGGATCGGCACGGAGACCCACACCAGCCAGGACAGCCCCGGGTCCTCCTGGATCGCCATCACGATCCCGCCGATCGACATGATCGGCACCATGACCATGACGTTCAGCGTCATCAGCACGAGCATCTGGACCTGCTGGACGTCATTGGTGGCGCGGGTGATCAGGGTGGGGGCGCCGAAGCGGGCCAGCTCCTCGGTGGAGAAGCGGTCCACCCGGGTGTAGATCGAGCGGCGCACGTCCCGGCCCATCCCCATGGAGACGCGCGCTCCGAACCAGACGGCGGTGATCGCGGTGATGACCTGCACCATCGCGACGATCAGCATGACTCCGCCGACGCGCCAGATGTAGTCCGTGTCCCCCGTGGCGACGCCCTGGTCGATGATGTCCGCATTGAGGCTGGGCAGGTACAGGGTGGCCAGCACGGTGGCGAGCTGCAGCACGACCACGGCCGCGATATGCGGGAGATAAGGGCGCACGTGGCGCCGGATGACGGTCCAGAGCATGGAGTTCCTCGGTCAGAGCAGGATGCGGAGGGCACAGGTCGACGACGTCGTCGCGGTCGGCGGCGCTATCGCAGTCGGCGACGGGATCGACAGTAGGAGCGAAGGCGGACAGATCCCGTCCGCAGAGCCGATCGTGGAGCGGGGCGCGGTCGGGTGGCGGGACGCGGTCGGGCAGGGCAGATCTCGGGCGGACCAGGGCTCGGGCAGGGCTCAGGGCGGGCCAGGACACGGGCAGGACGCGCACCGTTGCCCAGGCACGACCACGGCGCTCCATCCTCCCGGATTCAGGACGGATTCGCACCCGACTTTCGGAGGAGGTCCCCTACCCGCGCCGAGCTCTGCGCTCTCGTTTCCACCGGACGATGTGGCAACAGAACCGCAGAACTCGCCCGCCCTTCTGCGCTGCGAAGCACATGATCCACGCGTCGGCGGCTCGGCCGCCCGGGGCAGTGCTGCCGCTGCCGGCACCGTCCATCTCCTGCTCGAACGGCCGGACAGTCAGACCCCGGCGTCCTCCCGCGAGGCGAGCACCAGTCGTTCCACGAGCTCGTCCGGGATCGGTCTGCTCGGGGAGAAGGTGATCCCGGTCTTCGTCGCCTTGAGGCCGGCGGCCGCGATGTCCTCGGCATGCTCGGAGAGGGCGCCCGCCTGGAGATACAGCCCGCACTGCTTGCTGAAGGCCGCATAGCTCGCGACGACCGTGCCGCCGATCCGGAACCCCGGCATGTCGTAGGCCACCATCTCCTCTGCGTCCGGCAGGACGCGGCCGAGAATCCCCCGCAGCCTCTGCAGCGAGGGCTGGAAACGTTCGGGTGCCGCGGCGATGTAGGCGTCGTGGTCGGCTGTCGCCATCATGGAGAGGTCCCACCTTCGGTTCCTGGTTGCGGTCAGCGTCGTCGCTCACCCCTGCCCGAGACTACCGTCCGCCGCCCGGCCCCTTCAGGCGTTCAGACCGCGGGCCCGTCGGCCGTGAGCTCCTCGAGCAGCTCCTGCACCCGGTGATCGATGTCGTCCCGGATCAGGCGCATGCGTTCGGCGCCCTCGATGCCGCGCTCGGAGGGCTCATCGGTGCGCCAGGTGGTGATTGTTCCGGCCATCCCGGGGACCGGCTCGACCACGGCCTCCTGCCCCAGCACCACGACGCGATCGACGCGCACCAGCAGCGAGGGATCGATCAGCTTGGTGGCCCCGGCGGACATGTCCGCGCCGGCCTCGGCGACGACCTCGGCCGACAGAGCATTGATCGATGTGCCGGGCCGGGTCCCGGCCGAGTGCACCTCGACCGTGCCGGCGGCGCGGGCCTCCATCAGGGCGGCGGCCATCTGGGATCTGCCGCCGTTCTTGACGCAGACGAACAGGACGGACGGTACCGAGGACGAACCGGATGCCGCGGACGAGCTGTGGTGCGGGGTCTGGGCGCTCATGCGGGGACCTTCTCTCGGGAACGGGCGGGGACGGTGGGGTCGCCGGGGAACAGGCGTCGGCCCAGCCACAGCGAGACGTAGACCAGACCGACCAGCACGGGGACCTCGATGAGGGGGCCGACGACGCCGGCGAGCGCCTGTCCGGAGCTCACGCCGAAGGTGCCGATGGCGACGGCGATCGCGAGCTCGAAGTTGTTCCCGGAGGCGGTGAAGGCGACGGTGGTGGAGCGGGCGTAGTCCATGCCGACGGCGCGGCTGAGCAGCAGGGATCCCAGGAACATCAGCACGAAGTAGGCCAGCAGCGGCAGGGCGATCCGGGCGACGTCCCCGGGGGCCGACAGGATCGCGTCCCCCTGCAGCGCGAACAGCAGCACGATCGTCAGCAGCAGCCCGTAGAGGGTGAACGGGCCGATGCGCGGCAGGAAGCGCTCCTCGTACCAGGCGCGGCCCTTCGCCCGCTCCCCCAGCACTCGGGTGAGGATGCCGGCCAGCAGCGGGATCCCCAGGAACACCAGAACGCTCAGCACGATCGCGCCGATCGAGAAATCGGCCGAGGTGGTGGACAGCCCGAGCCACGAGGGCAGCGCCTGCAGGTAGAACCAGCCGAGCGCGCCGAAGGCGATCACCTGGAAGACGGAGTTGATCGCCACCAGCACGGCGGCGGCCTCGCGGTCCCCGCAGGCCAGGTCGTTCCAGACCAGCACCATGGCGATGCAGCGGGCCAGGCCCACGATGATCAGCCCGGTGCGATACTCGGGCAGGTCCGCCAGGAAGATCCAGGCCAGGGCGAACATGAGCGCGGGACCGACGATCCAGTTCAGCACCAGCGAGGTGATCATCAGCCGGCGGTCGGCGCTGATCCGGCGGGTCTCGTCGTAGCGCACCTTGGCGAGCACCGGGTACATCATCACCAGCAGCCCCAGGGCGATCGGGAGGGAGACGCCGGCGATGCTCACGGCCTCCAGTGCCGGACCGATGCCGGGGACCAGGCGGCCCAGCAGCAGACCCACCACCATGGCGAGCAGGATCCAGACCGGCAGGAACCGATCCAGGAACGACATCTCCCCGGCGACACCGGTCGGTGCGCCGGGCGCGGTGGTCGTCGTCATGACGGCGCTACCTCTTCCTGTGGACGGACATCGATGCGAACGGTACCCCGCGCCGAGCTCTGCGCTCTCGTTGCCACCGTCGCTCATGGCAACGGCAGTGCAGAGCTCGCATGCAGCGCTCAGCAGACGCAGCGCTCAGCCGACGCAGCGCTCAGCCAGTCACCAGCGCGGCCACGATCGGCAGCACGATCGTCATGACCAGGGCGTTCATCACCATCGCTGCGCTGGACCAGCCTCCCGCGACCGGGGACTCGGCGAGCGCGCGCGAGGTGCCGATGCCGTGGGACGTCATGCCGATGGCGAAGCCGCGGGCCCGCTCGTCGCGCACCCGGGCCAGGTTCAGCAGCGCCGGTCCGAGGGCGGCTCCGAGAACCCCGGAGATCAGGGTCAGCACCACCGCCAGCGGCACGGACGCGCCGAGGGTCTCGGCGATCGACAGGCCCACCGGGGAGGTCACCGATCGTGGCAGCGCGGCGCGCAGCATGTCCTCGCCCGCCCCGAAGGCGGTCATCGCCCCCACGGTGATCGCGATGCTCACGGCACCTCCGACGGCGAGGGTCGCCATCACGGCGAGGGCCGAGGAGCCCAGGGCCCGCCCGTTGCGCAGCAACGGCAGCGCGAGCGCCACCGTGGCCGGGCCCAGCAGCAGTGTCAGCACCGTGACCTGCTCGAGGTACTCGGCGTACGGCAGCCCGGTGAGCTGCAGGACCGCGGCGACGAGGACGATCGTGACCAGCACCGGGGACAGCAGCCCGAGCCGACCGGAACGCTGATGGAGCCACAGCGAGAACAGATAGGCGCTCAGGGTCAGGACCAGACCGAAGGCCGGGAGGTGGATGAGCGTGTTCATGCGCCGGCCCTCCCCGGGTTCCGTCGGCGGTCCTGGCGGCGCAGCAGCGCCTGCAGCAGCCACCCGGCGACCAGCAGGGTCGCCACGAAGGACCCGCCGACGGCGAGCGCGATCGGCAGCGCGTTCTGCGCGAGGGAGTTCATCTCCAGCACGATCCCGACGCCGGGCGGGACGAACAGCAGCTGCAGGTGCGCCAGCAGCGGGGTCGCGGCCGGTTCCGCCACGCGCAGCACCGCCCGTGTGGGGCGCAGCAGGCCCAGCACCACCAGCAGCACGATCCCGAGCACGACCCCGGGAATGGGCAGGCCGAGCAGCTCCGACACGGTCAGGCCCACCATCTGCGCGAGCAGCAGGACCACGAGGCCGAGCAGCACGGGAGGCAGGAGGGCGGCGCGGGACATCGTCGCCAGGGTAGCCCGAGCGGCGTCGCCGGAATCGCGTTGACCACCGCCGACGGGGCACCTCACACTGCCGATATGCCGCTCTCCTTCCCGCTGCTCGGCGACCGCGTGCTGCTGCGCCCGTTCGAGACGGCCGACGTCCCGGCCGCGCACACCGTCTACGGGGACGACGAGGTCATGCGCTTCGTGGGCGAGGGCGGAGCGGTCTCGCCCGAGGTGACCGCGCGGATGGTCGAGGACTATCGCCGCCACCAGGACGAGCACGGCTTCGCCTTCTGGGCCGTGATGGCCCGGGACACCGGCGAGCTGATCGGGGACGCCGGGCTCGAGGTCACCGGGCACGGCGTCGAGCTGGGATACACCCTGTCCCGTCGCTGGTGGGGACGGGGCCTGGCGACGGAGGCGGCGAGCCTGTGCATGGAGGCCGCGGTCGGGCCGCTGGGTCTGGGGCAGGTGGTGGCGCTGGTCGACGACGACAACCCCGCCTCGGCCCGGGTGCTGGAGAAGATCGGCTTCACGGACCAGGGACGCACCACGGCCCACGGTCGTCCGCATCACCACTTCGAGCTCGCAACTTACCAGCCGGTCACCACGGGCGGCTCACCCTTCTGGTCCCCCTGACCAGCAGGAAGGCGGCGCATCGCGTCATGTCGATCGCCGTGTTGCTCACGACACCGAGCGCGGTGCATCACTCACGCCTTGCCGGGCGGGCCTCGACTCTCACAGCGTGGAGCCCGTGGGACGACGACCTGCGATCCAGGCGATCTCTCCCCTGCCCCTCAGGAACTCATCGGAGGAACCCGGGATGACCACCCCCCTGACCACCCCCATCAGCCGACGCACCGCCTTCCGCGGCCTCGGCGTCGCCGGCCTGGCCGCGGCCACCGGTCTGCTCGCCACCAAGAAGGCGAATGCCGCGAGCGATCTCGTGGTCGTCGACCAGATCGGGACCGGCCCGTGGGACGACGAGAACTGTGGCCCGACCTCGGCCGTGATCGCGCTGGTCGCTGCAGGCAAGGCACCGGAGCATTACGTCTCCGGGTCGGAGGGCGCTGCCGTGGGCGGCAACGCCACCGCGGTGAAGAACATGCGCGTCTCCAGCGGCCTGTCCCCCGCGGGCGACCCCGCCGCCAAGAGCGTCGACTACTGGGGCGCCTATCTCAAGGACCTCGAGAAGGGGATCCGCGAGCACGACGGCACGGCCACCCACTCCCAGTACGAGGAGGGCGTGGACGCCGCCGCGAGCGGATCGGTCGTGATCCTGCACGTCCATCACGGAAGACTGATCGACGAGGAGGCGGACTACGGCCACTTCGTCGTCGCCCAGGGCAAGGACTCCGACGGCAACATCCTGGTCTCCGACCCGGGGCGAGCGCAGACCATCGGCATCACCGGGTACTCGCGCCAGCATCTGCTGGATGCCCAGCGGGCCGACGCCACGATCGTCAGCTGACCGGCCCGATCATCCACGGACCGAGCTGGCCTCGTCCGCTCGCAGCTCAGGCGGCCGGGCCGTCGGCTCAGCCGGCCGGGCTCACCGCTCAGCCGTCCGGGCCGTCGGCTCAGCCGGCCGGGGTCGTCACCGGGCCGTGGGACCAGCGCCCACCCTCGCGGACGTATCCGGCACGGACATGGTTGCGGTCCGCCCGGGCCTGCAAGAACTCGAACCGCTCCGGCCGCAGCGCATAGACCTGCCATTCGGGGTTCGGCTGCCCGTCAGAGGTCGGGCGGGCGAGCCAATCACGCTGGGAGACGTCCTCGCCGAGCGCGACCACGGTTCCCGCGATCTGCACCTGGCGTCCGCTCTCGCGCCAGAAGAACGTCATCGCGGCCCGCGGATCCTCCCGCACCTGCTGTGCCTTGCGGGAGGTGTTCCGGGTGGAGACGTGGAAGCCGGCCTCGTCGAGGTCCTTGAGGATCAGGGTGCGGCCGACGGGACTGCCGTCGGCCAGGAGGGTCTGGAAGGTCATCGCGTGCGGCTGCCGGGCGCCACTGGCGATCGCATCCTCGAGCCAGGCCAGGAACAGCTCGGTCGGGTCCTCGGGCAGGGCCTCGAGGTCGAGGTCGGGCATCTCCTCGGGGAAGGCGGGCAGGGTGCGCAGTCGCGCGGCGAGATCGCTCATGGGGGTCATCCTGCCTGCAGCCGGTGGCCGCGTCCAGGAGCGGACGAGGGAGCGGGCCCAGGGGATCAGGGGTCGACGAGGCCGGTGCGGTAGGCGATCACGGTGGCCTGGGTACGGTCGCGGGCCCCGAGCTTGCGCAGCACGGCGGCGACGTGGGTGCGCACGGTCTCGACCCCGACCACGAACTGCGCGGCGATCTCCGCGTTGCTCGCGCCACGGGCCACGGCCTCGAGCACCTCCTGCTCGCGCGGCGTGAGCTGCGGGCCCGTGTACGCGGCGGTGCGGGCGCGAGGACGCAGCAGCGAGCGCACCGCGTCGGGGAACAGCAGGCTGTCGCCGTGGGCGATGGTGCGCACGGCCTGGACCATCTCGACGGCGCTCGCGCGCTTCAGCAGGAACCCGGAGGCGCCGGCCAGCAAGGCGTCCCGCACATATCCGTCGTGCTCGAAGGTGGTCACGACCAGAACTTTCGGCGGGTCGGGCAGGCGCAGCACGAGCTCGGTGGCGCGGATCCCGTCGAGGTCGGGCATGCGCACGTCCATGCAGACGACGTCGGGCGCCTCCCCGCGCACAAGGGCGACGGCCTCCGCCCCGTCACCGGCCTCGCCGACCACCTGAAGGTCCGTCTCGGCCGCGAGGATCATGCTCATCCCCTGGCGGACCAGGGGCTCGTCGTCGACCAGCAGGACCCGCACCGGTGCGCGGTCATCGTCCGGGGTCGCAGGGCGATCGCCCTCCGGGGTCTCGGCGGGACTCATCGATCGCTCCTCTCGGGCAGCAGCGGCAGGACGGCGCGGGTCCGCCAGATGCCGGGAGCATCCGCGGGACCGGCGTCCAGGGTCCCACCCCAGAGGTCGAGGCGCTCGCGCAGCCCGGCCAGCCCGCGACCGCCGCCCGTGGTGTGCGCAGAGGCGGGTGCCCGGTGGTTCTCGCACCCGATCACGGTGGCACGCTCCCCCGTCGGTCCGTGCTGTTCGTGCAGGTGAAGGTGCACGGGGCCGGAGCCGCCATGACGGTGAGCGTTGGTGAGCATCTCGGTCACGATCCGCACCAGGTGCTCGTGCTGGGGGACCGGCACACCCCTCGGCAGAGTCAGATCAGCACGCAGATCCATCCCGGCACGGCGGTGATCCTGGAGGATGTGATCCAGACGGGTCTCGAGCGAGGGATCCGCGACAGCCGGACGCCCGGGCGTGCTCGTCGGCCGGGCCTCACCCGGGGCGTCCGCCGGCCCGGCGTCATGGGGCGCGCGCGTCGGCCCCGGCTCGCCGGGCGACCCCGCCCGGTCGGCTCCCTCGTCCCGCAGATCCGCGAGCACCTGATCGAGCTCGGCGAGCGCCTCGCGCGCGGTGGACTCGATCCGTGCGAGGGCCTGAGCGGCCGCGGCGGCGTCCTGGTTGATCACGCGTCCGCCGGCGGCGGCCTGGATGCTCACGATGGTCAGCGCATGGCCGATCCCGTCGTGCAGCTCGCGGGCGATGCGCGTGTGCTCGGCCTCCTGGGCGGCGCGGGCCAGGGCCACGTCGAGCCGGTCGCGCGAGGTGGGGCCCAGCAGCCGCGGGGCCAGGAGGGCCGCGAGCGCACCGACCGGGCCCGCGGCGGTGAGGGCGAGGAGCGTCGTGGCCAGTGCCGCCGCCGCGATACCCAGCCGTCCGATCGCCGAGTCGGCCGTCGGCACCAGGGGGTTCTCCGCGCCGCGGACGGCCTCGATGAGAGTGAGCACCGCGACGGGCATCAGCATGGTCAGGCACGCGGCGACGAGCAGCCCGGCCAGCAGGTGCAGCTGCACCCACACCACATCCTGCAGGCGGTGGAGGAGCCTCGGTCGCTGCGGGACGATGAGCTCCCGGCGCACCCCGAGCATCGAGCGGGCCGCGGTGACCTCGAGCTCGCGCACCCCCGGGACGAGGCCGAGCAGGCCACCGACAAGCACGCTGACCAGCACCCCCGCCGCCAGGGCGCCCAGCGGCAGAGGCACCTCGAGACGGACGAGGCCCACGAGGGCGAGGACGAGCACGACGGTCGTCCCGATCGCCGCGCCCGTCATCAGCCACGCGAACCGCGCGCCGTGCCGTCGGATGTTCACGCCCCCATCCTGGACCGGGAACGGTCCCCGGCACGAGGGTCGATGGTCGAGCGTCGGTGGCCGATGTACCCCCAGACCGCGAGGGCGAGCATCGGTCCCCAGAACCAGCAGGGGAACGCCAGGGCGAAGGCCAGGGCCGCGACCGGCCCGATCGTGGCGGCGCTGAGCACCACCGGCACGGCGGCGAAGCACAGCAGCGCGGCGACGGTGAACCCGGGGATCGCGGCCGTGGCGATCGGGACGGGGCGCCCGCCGACGGCGGGGAACCAGCGCGGGAACGTCTCGCCCCAGGGGCGGATCAGCCCGATGGTCAGGAGCACACCGAGCCAGGCCCCGGTGGACAGCATGAGCCCCCAGACCCGCGTCGTGACGTCCATCTCGGCCGCGCTGCCGCCGAGCACCGGCCAGGGCGTGAGCCAGGTCAGACGGGCCAGCGCGTAGGGCAGCGGTCCGCAGGCCGCGAGCAGGGTGAGCGCCCGACGGTGCCGGCGCGTCCAGTCCCCGACCCGGCCCACAGTCCCGGAGGTGCGCAGCGCGAGCACCACGACCGCCGCCCAGACCGCGCCCTCGACGAGGACGTGGGCCGTGACCAGCAGCTGCGCGGCATCGGCCAGCAGGACGGGCAGGATCGACCCCGCGACATGGCCGACCACCTCGCGGCCGACGACGAGGCCGAGCACGAGAAGCAGCAGGATCCCCGCGCCGACAGCCCGGCGCGCAGGGCCTCCCCCGCGCAGCAGTGCGATGCCGCAGGCGACCACGATGACGGGCACGACCAGGGCCAGGAGGTACCCGGTACCTGCCAGAGTTGTGAAGCTCGCGAATCCCAGTCCGAACAGGAGCACCTGAGCGGCGCCGACGACGGCGACGAGACGCGCGATGCGCCCAGGCACCTCGTGCACGGCGAGGAGGGCGGCACCGGTGGCGACGCCGAGCAGGGCCACCACCATCTGCGCCGCGTACATCGGACCGGGTCCGATCAGCGTCAGCAGCGGCGGCGGGATCGCCATCGCGGTGAGCGCGGAGGTGTCCGGCGCGAGCAGCCAGCGGATGCCGAGCCCGGCGGAGATCAGACTGGAGAGAGTGGCCAGGAGCAGAAGGAGGCGGAGGGGGCGGTATGTCGTATCCATGCCTCGAGCCTCGGCCCCCGGCAGTCGTGCCGCCTCCCCCGAGCGGGTGAACCGTGTCCCCCGGGCGGCGGCACCCAACCCCGATGTCCGAGGCGCGTCCCGGGCGCGCGGGAGGCTCGAGCGCGCAGGAGACTCGAGCGCGCAGCTGGCCCGAGCGCGCAGCTGGCCCGAGCGCGCAGGAGGCTCGAGCGCGCGGGTCGCTCGGGCGCGCAGCTGGCTCGCGACGGGCGGCCTCACCTCGACCGTGCCCGGTCCCGGGATCGAGAACGTCATCTGCGGCGTCTCGCCGACCCGGGAGGCGCCCACAACGACGCTCTCGATCAGAGCGGCATCGGAACCGTCTGCAGAACCACGGCTGGGCCCAGCGCCGGGACCGCCACCGAGCCCACCGCCGTGCCCATCGCCGGAGCCGCCACCGAGGCCACCGCGGTCACTGCCCCAGGAAGATCCCGTTGCCCGGCCCCAGCGGCAGGTCGAAGACGAAGAAGATCGCCAGGATGATCGTCCACACGATCCAGAACGGCACCACGAAGGGCAGCATGCGCGCCATCAGGGTGCCGAAGCCCGCGCCGGGCTCGTACTTCCGCACCATGCCCAGCAGCACGATCATGTAGGGGTTCATCGGGGTGATGACCTGGGTGGCGGAGTCGCCGACGCGGAAGGCGGCCTGGGTGAAGGCCGGTTCGTAGCCGATCAGCGCGAACATCGGCACGAACACGGCGCCCATGATCGCCCACATGCCGGAGCCGGAGATGATGAACAGGTTCAGGCAGCTGGCCAGCAGGATGAACCCGAGGATGGCGGCGAAGCCGTCGAGCCCGGAGGCCTCGAGCCCGGCGGCGCCGGTGACCGCGATCCAGGTGCCGATGCCGGACCAGTTGAACAGGGCGATGAAGTTGCCCAGGATGAACGCCAGCACGACGAAGGGCAGCATCTCCTTGATGGCATCGGACATCATGCGCACCGCGTCGCGGCTGTTGCGCAGGGTGCCGACCACCGCGCCGTAGGCGACGCCGACGACCATGAAGTACGCGACCACGATGAACACGATCGAGCTCAGCAGCGGGGACTTGGGCAGGAAGCCGCCGTCCTCGTTGCGCCACGGCGAGGCGGGCATCAGGAACGCGACCAGGAATGCCGCGGTGAGCACGACGGCGCTGATCACGGCGATCAGCAGGCCCTTGTTCTCGGCCGGGCCGAGCTTGGCGCGCATGTGCTCGGAGTCGGTGGTGTCGGACTCCTCGCCGTCCTCGACCATCTCGTCGCGGCTGATGCCCATGCGGACCAGGCGCGGCTCGACCAGCTTGTCGATGACGAAGCCGGCCACGAAGCCCAGGATGATCGAGCAGACGATGTTGAAGAACCAGTTCGAGACCGGGTTGACGGGGGTGAACTCGTACCCGGGCAGCGCCCCCATCACCGAGGTGGTGATGCCGGCGAACAGGGCGTCCAGCGAGGTGGGGAAGATGTTGGTGGAGTAGCCGGCGCCGGCGGCGGCGAAGCCGCCCAGCAGGCCCGCCATGGGGTGGCGCCCGGCGGCCTTGAACACCAGCGCCGCCAGCGGGGGCACCACCACGAAGGCGGAGTCGGCCATGATCGAGGAGATCACGCCGACGAACCCGACTACGTAGGGCAGGGCCCAGGCCGGCGAGGTGCCGAACAGCTTGCGGATCGCGGCGCCGAGCAGCCCCGAGTGCTGGGCGATGCCGATCGCCAACAGGATCGGCATCACCGTCACCAGCGGTGGGAAGCCGATGTAGTTCTCGCCGAGGTTGGTGGTCAGCCAGGTCATGCCTTCGCCGGTGAACAGGCCCCTGATGACGGTGGGCTCATCCGAGCCCGGCACCGTGACGGACACGTTCCCCCAGGCCATCGCGGTGGAGACGACGCCCGTGATCGCGAAGAGGATCAGGAACAGCATGAAGGGCTCGGGCAGCTTGTTGCCCGCTCTCTCCACCCCGTTCAGGAGCTTGTCGGTGATGCCGGTCGGTGCCGGCTCGGTCGGTGCTGCGCTCATGGGGACTCCAGAGGGGGACGACGCAGTCCGCTCATCAGCGAACGGACCGGGGAACGGGTCAGGGGATGGGGTCGGTGGACAGTCGATCATTCCCGGCGGCGGCCAGCAGAGCGGGCCGGTCGCCCACCGGCCAATGGATCAATAGGTCAGTCGTTCAGTCGTTCAGTCGTTCAGTCGTTCAGTCGTTCAGTCGTTCAGTCGTTCAGTCGAAGAAGCCCGGCACGTCGATCGCACCGCCGGCCTCCTCGAACTCGGTGGCCATGGCGGCGGCCAACTGCGGGTCGTGCAGGGCGTCCAGCACGGTCGCAGCCAGACCGTAGGCCCCGTCGGCCGCGGCGGCGCGGGCGTCGTCGGAGACGGCCCAGGTCGCGAACTCACGGGTGTGCAGGGCGACCTCGGGCGGGGAGATCCGGATGACCGGGTGGATGCCCGGCACCCGGTAGCTGACGTTGCCGAAGTCGGTGGAGGCCGCCAGGATCGGCGAGACGACGCCGAAGGGCAGCGGGTCGCGGCCGCGGCGGCGCTGTGCGAGGACCCAGCGGCCGGTCAGCGCCTCGTTGGTGCGCACCGGCAGCGAGGGCGGGTGCTGGTCCCAGCCCACGGTCACGCCGACCCCGGCCATCAGGGCGGCGCCGCGGGCCACGTCCTCCACGCGCCCCGAGAGGTCCTTGAGGGTCTCGGGACGCTGGGAGCGCACGTACAGGTCGAGCCTGGCGTGGTCGGGGATCACGCTCGCGCGTTCGCCTCCCTCGCGGATCACGGCATGGATGCGGTCCGAGGGCGGGGTCTGCTGCCGCATCAGGCCGATCCCCTGGTACATCAGGTTCGCGGCGTCCAGAGCGTTGCGGCCCATGAACGGCTGCGCGGAGGCGTGGGCGGTGCGGCCGTGGTACTCGACGGTGAGGGTCCGACGGCCCAGCCACATCTGATCGGCCAGGTCATAGCCATAGGGGTGAGCCATCACGGCCGCGTCCAGCCCGTCGAACGCGCCCTCGCGGGCCATGTACTCCTTGCCGGTGTGGCCCTCCTCGGCAGGGGTCCCGAGGAACACGACCCGCCCCGGGACAGCCGACGGGTCGGCCTGCGCGAGCGCAGCCAGGGCGAGGAAGGCGCCCAGTCCCATCACGGCGATGACGTTGTGGCCGCAGCCGTGGCCGATACCGGGCAGCGCGTCGTACTCGGAGAGGATCGCCAGCGTCGGCGCATCCTCCTGCTCGGCACCGGCGCCACGGATCTCGGCGCGGATCGCGGTGTCCAGCCCGTGCACCCCGAGCTGTGCGTCGATGCCGTGGGCGGCGAGGACATCGACGATCGCGCGGGCGGAGCGGTGCTCCTCGAAGGCGACCTCTGGGTGCCTGCCGAGGTCGAGCATGAGCGCGGTCATCTCCGCGGCGTCCTGCTCGACCTGCGACTCGAGGCGATCGTGCAGCGCGGCGTCGGCCCCGGCGAAGGTGGAGCCGGGATGGGAGGCGGTGCGCATGGCGGCCTCCCGCTCCTCGTCGAGCTGGGCGAGATAGGCGGTGGACACCTCGGTGTGCTGCGCCTCCGGCGCCGAATGCTGGGACGTCATGCGGATCACCGTAAGGCACCGGGCGCCTCGTCCGGCTGAGCGTTGCCGCAGTTTTCCCGCGTCGTGACATCGGCCCGGTCACCACGGAGGCTCCGCCCGCCGGATGAGGACGTACGCTCGGGGATCGCCCCCGGGGCCGTTCAGGATCGCTCGTACGCGGATCGGAGCCCCTTGCGCCGCTCGGGGCGTTCCCTGTCTCATGCAGGCATCACTCCGGCTCCCATGCGGGGCCGTCCCCTGTTCCCTCCCCCTTCGGAGAACACCTGCCATGTCCGAGCTCACCGACCTCCTCGAGCCCGCCGCCATCCGTCTCGACGCGCCGGCCACGGACCGCTCCGACGCGATCCGACGCTCCGGCGATCTGCTCGTCGCCACCGGCGCGATCGATGCCGCCTACATCGACGCGATGCTGCGCACCGTCGACGAGCACGGCCCCTACATCGTGATCACCCCGGGCTTCGCGCTCGCCCACGCCCGGCCGGACGAGTCCGTCCACCGCACTGCCCTGTCGTTCCTCCGCCTGGCCGAGCCCGTCGTCTTCGGGCACGAGGCCAACGACCCGGTGCAGCTGGTGATGACCCTGGCCGCCGCCGACGACTCCGCCCATCGGGCCGCGCTCGCCGCCCTGGCAGGAGTGCTGGCCGATCCCGAGCGCCGCCGGGCCCTGGACACCGCGGAGAGCGCGCAGGAGGTGCTCGCGGTCCTGGGAGACGGGGCCACCGAGGCATCCGACGGCCCGGGCGCCTCGCACGGTGCCTCCGTAGCCACCGGGGCCACCGGGGCCACCGGGGCCACCGGGGCCACCGGGGCCACCGGGGCCACCGGGGCCACCGGGGCCACCGACGATCCCAGCACCTCTCCCGGCGACACCGGGCAGGCGACCCCCGCCGCGATCTCGAGCGACCCCGAGGCGATCCCCTCGAAGAACCTCCTGCTGACCGTCTGCGGCAACGGCCTGGGCACCAGCCTGTTCCTGAAGAACACCGCCGAGCAGGTCCTGGACCATTGGGGCTGGTCCTCGTATCTGAGCATCGAGGCGACCGACACCATCTCCGCCAAGGGCAAGGCCAAGGACGCCGACCTCATCCTCACCTCCGGCGCGATCGCCGAGACCCTCGGCGAGGTCGGCGTGCCCGTCGAAGTGATCGAGAACTTCTCCTCGCAGGCGGAGATCGACGCGGCGCTGCGGCGCCGCTACGCGATCTGACGCCGCTGACGCCGCTGCAGCCGCCGCTCCCCTCCGTCCCCCGACCGACCTGTCCCGCATCTCCGCCGGGAAGATCCCCACTGCACGACCGGGCGACCATCCCGCCGGCGACGCCGTCGGCCGTCCCGTCGGCCGCCTCTGCCCCTGACCCGACCCCCACCCCGGAGCCAGACCATGAACGTGCTCGTCTCGATCGCCGAATTCCTCGTCAACGAGTTCCTCAGCGTCCCCGCCTATCTCATCGGCCTGATCACCGCGATCGGCCTGATCGCCATGCGCAAGTCCGCCGGCCAGGTGACCGGCGGCGCCGTCAAGGCCGTCCTCGGCTTCCTGCTGATCGGTGCCGGCGCGACGCTGGTGACGGCCTCCCTCGCCCCGCTGGGCGTGATGATCCAGGGCGCGCTCGGCGCCCAGGGCGTGGTCCCCACCAACGAGGCGATCGCCGGCATCGCCCAGGCGGAGTTCGGCGCGCAGGTGGCGTGGCTGATGATCCTCGGCTTCGTCGTCGCGATCCTGCTGGCCCGCTTCACGCCGCTGCGCTACGTCTTCCTCACCGGTCACCATCTGCTGTTCATGGCCACCCTGATCACCGTGGTGATGGCCTCGGCGGGCATGCCCACCGTCGTCGTGGTGGTCCTGGGCGCCCTGCTGCTGGGCATCCTCATGGTCTCCCTGCCGGCCCTGGCCCAGCCCTGGACCCGGCGCGTCTCCGGCGACGACTCGATCGCGATCGGGCACTTCGGCACCGCCGGCTACATCGCCGCGGGGGCCGTCGGCCGCCTGGTGGACCGCAAGGGCACCAGCCGCTCCACCGAGGACATCAAGGTGCCCGAGTCGCTGCGCTTCCTGCGCGACTCGATGGTCGCCACCGCCCTGTCGATGGTGCTGATGTACCTGGTGGTGGCCGTGGTCTACCTCGCCCGCGCGGGTCGCGCCACCGCTTTCGAGGCCTTCGAGGGCGGCGCGAGCGACGTGGGCAACTACCTCATGCAGTCGGTGACCCAGGGCCTCCAGTTCGGGATCGCCGTGGCCGTGATCCTCTTCGGCGTGCGCACGATCCTCGGCGAGCTGGTCCCCGCCTTCCAGGGCATCGCCGCCAAGGTGGTCCCGGGGGCGATCCCCGCGCTGGACGCCCCGATCGTGTTCCCCTACGCCCAGAACGCCGTGCTGATCGGCTTCCTCTCCAGCTTCGCGGGCGGCCTGGTCGGACTGCTGACCCTCGGCGTGTGGCTGGGCCCCGTGTTCGGTCTGGCGCTGATCCTGCCGGGGCTGGTCCCCCACTTCTTCACCGGCGGTGCGGCCGGGGTCTACGGCAACGCCACCGGTGGCAGGCGCGGTGCGGTCGCCGGCGGCTTCGTCAACGGCCTGCTGGTCACCTTCCTGCCCGCACTGCTGCTGAAGGTGCTGGGCACCTTCGGCTCGGCCAACACCACCTTCGGGGACACCGACTTCGGCTGGTTCGGCATCCTGATCGGCTACTCGGCGCGCGCCGGCGTGCTGCCGGGCATCGTGCTGCTGGTGGTCATCGGTGCCGTGATCCTGGGCGGCGCGATCCTCATGCAGCGCCGCGTGGTCGACGCCGGCTGGGATCCCGCCCCGGCCCGGGCACAGGCCGCCGGCGGCGCCACGGCCGCGGTCGACGCCCACCACGAGGACGGCGGAACGGGCGGCACCGCCGACCCGTCGGCCCACCCCCGGGTGGCCCCGCCGGTCGGCGCCCCCGCGCCCCCGCCGCCGCTGCGCGACTGAGCCGGCCCGTCCCGGACGCGGGCACGGAAGCGAGCGCGGCCCTCGGCACGGCGCCTCCGCCGCGCGTCCGGACCCGGCCCGCGCCGCGCGACGGACCCGGCCTGACGAATCCGCCGGGCCGCTCCCGGACTCAGCGATGATGTCGCCCCGCCCGTCGGACGCGTATCATCAATCGGCACAGTGCATGGAGGCACACCCCGCCGCCGTCGCACGTCCCGGCCGTCGCACGGATGCGAGACCCGCGACCCGTGCGCCGCCCGAGCCCCTGTCGGCCCTTCCCCGTCCTGACCCATCCGGCGCCGCCCGCACGGCGCCCTCCCCCGGAGGCGAACAGTGACCGCATCCACCCCTTCCCCGACCACCGCGGGCAAGCGCGCAGACCGCGGGGCCTTCTCCGGCCGGACCGCATTCATCTTCGCGGCGATCGGCTCGGCCGTCGGCCTCGGCAACATCTGGCGCTTCCCGGCCGTGGCCTACGAGAACGGCGGCGGCGCGTTCATCCTGCCGTACCTCGTCGCCCTGCTGACCGCCGGCATCCCGCTGCTGTTCCTCGACTACGCGATCGGCCACCGCTGGCGCGGCTCGGCGCCGGCCGCCTGGCGCCGCTTCAGGCGCTGGACCGAGTTCATCGGCTGGTGGCAGGTGCTGATCGCCCTGATCATCGCCCTGTACTACGCGCTGATCCTGGCCTGGGCGACGAACTACACGATCTTCTCGTTCGACCAGCGCTGGGGCGATGACGCCGCCGGGTTCTTCAACGAGTACACGCAGGCCCTCGGCGGGGCCGACGCCACGATCTCCTTCGACGTGGTCCCGGCCGTGCTGATCTCCATGATCGTGGTCTGGCTGGCCGTCATCGTGGTGATGGCCCTCGGCGTCCAGAGGGGCATCGCGGCAGCCTCGGTCGTGTTCATCCCGCTGCTGGTGATCATGTTCGTGATCCTGGTGGTGCGCTCGCTGTTCCTGCCCGGCGCGATCGACGGCCTCGAAGCGCTCTTCCAGCCCAACTGGGCGGCGCTGACGGATCCGGCGGTGTGGATCGCGGCCTACGGTCAGATCTTCTTCTCGCTGTCGGTGGCCTTCGGCATCATGCTCACCTACTCCTCCTACCTGAAGAAGAAGACGGACCTGACCGGTTCCGGCCTGGTCGTCGGCTTCGCGAACTCCAGCTTCGAGATCCTCTGCGGCATCGGCGTGTTCTCCGCGCTGGGCTTCATGGCCCAGGCGCAGGGCGTGGCGATCGACGAGGTCGTCACCGACGGCGTCGGCCTGGCTTTCATCGCCTTCCCCACGATCATCAGCGAGGCTCCTGCCGGCGCCGTGATCGGCGTGCTGTTCTTCGGCTCCCTGGTGCTGGCCGGCTTCACCTCGCTGATCTCCATCGTCGAGGTGGTCATCGCCGCGATCCAGGACAAGTTCGGCCTGGCCCGGATCCCCGCGACTCTCGGGGTCTGCATCCCGCTGGCCGTGGTCTCCACCGTGCTGTTCTCCACCACCTCGGGCCTGCCGCTGCTGGACGTGCTGGACAAGTGGGCCAACGAGTACGGCATCGTCGCGGCCGCCCTGGTCTCCACGATCGTGGTCACCTACGCGGTGCGGGGACTGCCCACGCTGCGCGATCACCTCAACCTCAAGGGCACCTTCCCGATCGGGCGCTGGTGGCTGGTGTGCGTCGGCGCCATCGCGCCGATCGTGCTCGGCGTCTCGCTGGCCTTCGGCACCCGGGATCTGCTCATGGAACCGGGCAACTACGAGGGCTACCCCGGCTGGTTCGTGCTGCTGTTCGGCTGGCTGATGGCGATCGGCCTGGTGGTCGTCGCCATCGGGCTCTCCCTGATCCCGTGGCCCGCCAGGTCGAATCTGTACAAGGACGACTCCGACGGCGATCCGATCGCCCCCGAGGCCGTGGCCGGCAAGGGCCTGGTCACCACCCCGGAGGCGTCCACCCCGCACGAGCTGCGCTCGTCCGAATGATGCGGGAGGGGCGACCGTACGCGCTGCTCGGCCCGGCCGTCGCCCCTCCCCCGTCATCTCCCCCATCGACACCCTTCCGTCAGGAGTGACCATGTCCTTCGCTTCCATCGTCATGATGATCGTCGCGATCGTGACCGTCTGGGGCGGCCTCGTCGCCGCCGTCGTCAACCTCGTCCGCCATCCCGAGAAGGACGACTGACCGCGGGCCGCGCGACCCCGTCGGTCGCCCTGGCCCGGCCGCACCCCCTGCAGGCCGCTCTCGTAACCCCCGGCGTCCGCACCCCCGCAGGCCGCCCTCGTAACCCCCGGCGTCCGCACCCCCGCAGTCCGCCCTCGTAACCCCCGGCGTCCGCACTCCCTGCAGGCCGCTCTCGTATCCACTGGCGTCCGCACCCCCGCAGGCCGCCCTCGTAACCCCCGGCGTCCGCACCCCCGCAGGCCGCCCTCGTAACCCCCGGCGTCCGCACCCCCGCAGGCCGCCCTCGTAACCCCCGGCGTCCGCACCCCCGCAGTCCGCCCTCGTAACCCCCGGCGTCCGCACTCCCTGCAGGCCGCTCTCGTATCCACTGGCGTCCGCACCCCCGCAGGCCGCCCTCGTAACCCCCGGCGTCCGCACCCCCGCAGGCCGCCCTCGTAACCCCCGGCGTCCGCACCCCCGCAGGCCGCCCTCGTAACCCCCGGCGTCCGCACCCCCGCAGTCCGCCCTCGTAACCCCCGGCGTCCGCACTCCCTGCAGGCCGCTCTCGTATCCACTGGCGTCATACGAGCACGCAACGCCCTCTGAGCGGCTCGCTGCTCGCATACCGCCCGTGGATGCGCCCCTGCCCGGTGAACACCACCGCGGACCACACATTCCGGAGTCGCCGCCGGCTCACCCGCTGCCGGGGCAGGCCTCATGGCGTCACATTCTTGGCGACGAGGAGACACAGCCCCTAGATTCGCTTCTGTCACTCAAAAGCATCTTGGGGACCGAGGAGTACCGAGCCGTTCCCGTCGAGGAGGAAACTCCATGTCGTCAGACCCCACGACCACCGCCAACGGCACCGCGAGCGCCGACGGCGTCCTGGACCGCGAGACCTTCGCCGCGCTCTTTCGCCGTCACCCCGCCGGCGTCGCCGTCGTCTCGCTGACCGACGGGACCGAGCCCCTCGGGTTCACGGCCACCTCCGTGATCTCCGTGTCGGCGCAGCCCGCCGTGCTCGCGTTCACCATCAACGACACCTCGTCGTCATGGCCGGCGCTGAGCCGGGCCGAGACCGTGACGGTGAACCTGCTGGCCGCGGACCAGCGCCAGGTGTCCACGATCTTCGCGACCTCCGGGATCGACCGGTTCGCGCAGGTCGCGTGGCATCAGCTGCCCACCGGCGAGCCCGTTCTGGACGGCACCGCCGGTTGGATCAGCGGGAGGATCCTGGAGCGGGTGCCCGCCGGCGGCAGCCACGTCGTCCTCGTCGCCGCGGACCGGGCCGAGATCGCCAACGAGGAGCCGCTGGTGTATCGCAACCGCAGCTACCATCAGCTCCTCGAGTACGAGATCTGATCCAGGAAGACACCCGGATCGATCGTCCCGGCCCGGCCCGCCCCGAGTGCAGGATGCCGAACACCGATCTGCGGCTGGCCCCGCTGGACGAGCCGGAACCATGAACCGCGGTGAGTGTGACCTGTGCCAGCTCGGTTCGCACCACCCCGGGGCGTCGGGTACGCTGATGCCTGCTCTTACGAGCGCTGGAGGATTCGCCTAGCGGCCTATGGCGCACGCCTGGAACGCGTGTTGGGTTAACGCCCTCGGGGGTTCAAATCCCCCATCCTCCGCCGACGGAAATGCCCTCTCACCTGCAGGTTCACCTGTGAGTGAAGGGGCATTCCGCATGCCCGGAACGTCGCGACTGCGGGAGTGATCGACAGTCCCTCCGCCGAGCGGCTTCCCGCCGGACGGGGCGTCGCCGGACCGGGCGTCGCCAGACCGGGCGTCGCCGGACGGGGCGTCGCCGGGCAGGCGTCTCCGGCCAGGCGCGCGGTCCCGTCAGAGTGGGCGACCGGTCAGAACAGAGCGGGCTGCGTCCCCAGATCGAGCGCGACCGGAGCGGTGCGAGGGCGCGAGGCGGCGTCGGCCGCGCGGCGTCGCTGCTCGGGCTGGTCCTCGTCCTCCTGCGCGTCGAGGCCATGGCGTCGCAGCAGCGGTCGCAGCCGGCGCGCGAGGGTGCGACGGTACCCCGCGGGCGCATACGAGGCGTGCTCGTAGAAGCGCCGATACCCGGTGACGAGCTCGGGGTGCTCCCGCTCGATCCACTCGAGGAACCACTCCTTGGCACCGGGACGCAGATGCAGGGCGCCATGGACCACACGGACGGCGCCGGCGTCGGCGATCCGGGCGAGGGCGTCGTCGAGCTGGGCGTCGGAATCGGTCAGCCAGGGCATGATCGGCATGAGGAAGACCGTCACGCGGAATCCGACATCGGCCGCGGCACGCACGGTCGCCAGGCGCGCGGCAGTGGTCGGCGTCCCGGGTTCGACGGCCTTCTGCAGCTCGTCGTCGAACACCGCGATGGACATCGACAGGTCCACCGGAACTCGTTCCGCGGCCTTCTCCAGGAGCGGGAGGTCCCGCCGCATCAAGGTGCCCTTGGTGAGGATCGAGATCGGCGTACCGCTGTCGGCGAGGGCGGAGATGATCCCGGGCATCAGTCGATACCGTCCCTCGGCGCGCTGATAGGGATCGGTGTTGGTGCCGAGTGCGACGAGGTCATGCTTCCAGGAGCGCTTGGCGAGCTCGGCGCGCAGCACCTCGGCGACATTGACCTTCACGATGACCTGCTGGTCGAAGTCGGCACCCGCGTCGAGATCCAGGTATTCGTGCGTGCTGCGCGCGAAACAGTAGACGCAGGCGTGGGAGCACCCGCGATAGGGATTCACGCTCCACTCGAACGGCATCGAGCTCGAGGCCGGCACGCGGTTCAGCGCCGACTTCGCCGTCACCTCGTGGAAGGTGACGCCCTGGAACTCCGGGGTGCGCACGCTGCGCACGAGCCCGGACATGCCCAGCAGGGCCTGCTCGCGCTGTTCCGCTCCGAGTGTCTGCCCGCTCCATCGCATGCCTGCAGTCGAACGTACGTTCGACCGATTGTCAAGTGGTGCGGCTCCCTCCGGCGAGCCCCGGCAACCCCCTCGGTCGTGCGGTCGCCCGGTCGTGCAGTCGAGCGGTCGTGCGGTCGTGCGGTCGTGCGGTCGTGCGGTCGTGCGGTCGTGCGGTCGACCAGCGGGGCAGCCTGTCGGCCGTCCGCTCGATCCGGCCGCCCGGTCGACAGCCTGTCGGCCATCCGGTCGATCCGGTCGCCCCGTCGACCGCCCCGCCGACCGCCCCGATCGCGGCGACGCATCTAGCCTGAGGCGATGATGACCACTGCCGACCCCTCGTCCCCCTCAGACCCTGAATCCCGGCCCCGTCCGCTCTACACCGCCCGCGTCGACAATTCCCGGGGCACCTCCGGGCAGGTGCGCATCCACGACGGTCCCGCCTCGCTGGACGTGGCACAGCGGCGCGACGATGCCGCCGTCGAGCCGGAGATCGAGCTGCCCACCGGGGGCCCGCGCTCACCGGCGCAGGGCTTCAACCCCGAGCAGTTCCTGGCCATGGCCTGGAGCACCTGCCTCGGCGAGACGCTGCGCGTGGTCCTGTCCGAGCGGGGTCTGGCCCACGAGAGCCGGGTGAGCGTCGAGGTCGAGATGCACCGCGACCCGGCCGGTGGTTTCCGGTTCACGCCGCGCGCCCTGGTCTCGATCGAGGAGATGGCACCGAGGGAGGTTCGTGAGCTGGCCGAGGCCGCGCACACCCGATGCCCCGTCTCCAAGCTCCTGACCGCCCCGGGAGCGTCGGACGTCGAGCTGGTGGTGGCCGCGAGCGGCTGACCCGATCCGTCCGACCCTGCCGGAACTCCTCCTGGTCGGACCCCGCCCGGATATCCTGCAGGGAAGGGAACGGATCCTCAGGGGGAACAGATGTCGGATGCAGGGTCGGCAGGCGGCGGAAACGGGCGAGGCCACGGCGGCCCGTCGGGCCCGGGGGACCCGAACTCGCCCGGCGGAGCCTACGGCGGGCCGAGTCGTCCCGCCGCCCCGGGCAGCTTCTCCGCCCAGGGCGCACCCGGCGGGAACGAGCGCTACGGCGGGCCCGTCAGCCCCGGCCATGACGGCCCCGCGCGTGCAGGCCAGGTCCCTCCCGGTCACGGGCCCGGTGGCCCGGGCGGACCCGGCCCGGGCAACCCCGGCACCGGGGCCGCCCCCGGCCCGGCCGGCCCCGGTGCCGGCGGTCCCGGCCCCTCGCGGGCGCGGCCCTGGGCGCTGATCGCCGTGGCCCTGGGGTGCGTGGCGGTGCTCGTGATCGCCATCGGCGGCGGGCTCACCGCCTTGATCCTCACCCGGAACAGCGGGGAGGGCTCCCCGCCCGTCGCGGCCAGCCAGGACCCGACGACCAGCGAGGAACCGACCGCCGAGGAGCCGACACCGGCCGAGGGGACCCCCAGCTTCGAGGTGGTCGTCCCCTACGACGAAGTGCCCGGGAGCCCCGAGGAGATCCACGACATCCTCGCCGACAACCCGCTGACCCGCGGGACGCTGCCGACCGTCGGCAGCTGCGAGCTGCCCGCCACCCCGGCGTCGACGCAGAGCCCGGAGGAGATCCAGGCCGTCCTCGATGCCGGCGGCGGCTGCCTGAACTCGATCTGGTCCACCGCCAGCTCCGACCGCGGCCTGCCCTGGAACTCCCCGTCCGTCACGGTCTACACGCCGCCGGAGGTCCCCGACAGCGCGTCCTGTGATCCGGAGAGCTTCGATCCGGACTCGGCCCGGATGTGCAACCTCGACTCGACGCTCTACTGGCCGGCGGGAAGCGGCATCGGCGCCGAGATCGCCGACGCCGAGAACGTCCCCAGCACCTATCTCTGGGACCTGGCCGTCGCCGAGGTCTCGACCGTGAACTGGAACAGCTCGGTGGGCATCTACTACGTCTCCATGCTCAACAAGATCGCGGAGCAGGAGGCCGACGGCGAGGAGTCCGAGGCGTACAAGGAGGCCACGCGGCGCTATTCGCTGCAGAAGCTCTGCCTGGGATCGGCCGCCGCGATGCAGGTGCCCTCCTCGGCGGAGCCCACGACGGCGGTGCGCGCCTGGCTCACGGACGAGGCGAACTGGAAGGACGACGGGCTCGACCCCGCCTCCCGCGTGCACTGGATCCAGGCCGGCCTCACCTCCGGCGGCGACCTCAGCGCCTGCAACACCTGGGAGGCCCCCGCGGATCTCGTGGCCTGATCCCGGCCCGCGCACCCCGGCGCGTCGCACCCCGGGCCGCGACGCGCCGGGCTCTTCGACCCCGGCTCTTCGTCGTCAGTCAGCCGAGCGTCGCAGGCCGCTCCCAGGCCTCCCCGCGCACGTGCTCATCGAGGAAGCCGAGGAAGGTCTCGTACCAGACCTGCGCGTTGCCCCGGCCCTGGATCCAGTGCCCCTCGTCGGGGAAGTACAGGTAGCGGTGCCGGGTGCGGCCCTCGGCGTCGCGCGGGGTCGCGGAGAAGGCGTTGAGGTCGTACCAGAGGGCGTGGCCCTGGGCGATCGGGACGCGGTAGTCCTTGTCGCCGTGGATGACGAGCATCGGCACGACGATGTCGGCCACGGCGTCGCGCGGGTTGTAGAGCGCGTTCTGCTCCCGCATCGGCCGCTCCCAGGCGGCGTTGTCCGTGGTGCGCCCCATGCTCACGGTGTCCCACAGGGAGGCGTGGGTGACGATGCAGCGGAAGCGGTCGCCGGTGTGCCCGGCCACCCAGTTGGCCATGTACCCGCCGTAGGAGCCGCCGGCGAAGGCTGTGCGCTCGGCGTCGATGTCCTCGCGCGCCACGGTGACGTCGGTCAGCGCCATGATGTCGGTGAACGGGGCGCCGCCCAGCTCGTGCTGGCCGCGGTCGATCATCGCCTGGCCGTAGCCGGTGGAGATCGCCGGGTCCGGCAGCAGCACGGCATACCCGGCATCCGCGAAGGGCCCCGGGTTCCAGCGGTAGGTCCAGGCGTTCCAGGATCCCCAGGGGCCGCCGTGGGCGAAGACGACCAGCGGGTGCGGCCCCTCCCCCGCGGGCAGACGCAGCCAGGCCCGCAGCGCGGTGCCGTCCTGCGCGGTCGCGGTGACCTCGGTGAGCGAGCCCTTCTGAGCGACCGCGTCGGCCGGGTTCGCCAGCTCCTGGATCTGTCCGGTCGCCGGCTCGATGCGCACCGGATGCGGGGCGACGGAGATCCCGGAGGCCGACGCGATGACCGCTCCGCCGGCGACCGATGCCGAGTCGAAGGCGAGATCCTGCTCGGGTCCTCCGGCGAGCCGCCGGGGCGCGGGGTCGTCGAGGCCGCCGATCCACACGGAGCCTCGGCCCTGATCATCACTGGTGGCGATGAGCGTGGAGTCGTCGAGCCAGACCGGATCGACCCACTGGTCCAGCTCGGGCCACACCGGGGTCGAGGTCCCGGTGGCCAGGTCGAGCAGCTCGACGCTGGTGGACAGGCTCGCCTCCTGGGTCCAGTTCCGGCCGCGGCCGATCAGCGCCCGGGTGCCGTCGGGGCTGAACTCCCCGGGACCGTGCTCGGCCTCGGCCGTGCCCTGGCGCAGCAGCCGCGGCGGCTGGGCGCCGATGAGGTCCAGCAGGTAGAGATCGGAGGCGGCCAGCAGGTCCCCGCGGGAGTCGGCCATCGCGACCAGGGCGCGGGAGCCGTCGCGGTCGACGGTCCATTCCTCGAGGCGCCCGGGCGGCATCGTCACATAGCGGAAGTGCAGCACCTGCTTGTGCGGGGAGTCCCCGGGCGAGCCGCCGTCGCCGCTGCCGGCCGACGGTCCTGAGCCATCGGTCGAGTCGCCCGAGCTGCCGATCGAGCCGCCGGGCCCGCCGGAGGCCGCGGCGCTGCTCGACGGGGCCCCGCCCCCTGCGCCGACGATCGCGGTGGCCTCGGCCCAGGAGAGGTCCGAGGGCAGCGCGGCCAGGGCGAGCACCGGGCGGGAGGGGCCGAGGTCATGGTCCCAGGAGCGGGTGGGGAACTCGGCGTGGAGAGCCGCCGTCACCGTCGCCTCCTCGCGCTTCGCCGAGAGTCGGTCGTGCTCGGTCTCGTCGGAGGCCTGGGAGTGCACCTCGAGCTCCGTGATGAGGTGGCTGCCTGCCAGGCGCAGACCGCCGAAGCCGCCGGGCCGGGCGGCGAGCTCGCGGGCCTCGCCGCGCGGGGGCAGCGCCCACAGTTGGGCGTCGTCGGCCTCGGTGCCGTCCTCGCCCAGACGCTTCGCGGTGAAGAAGGTGGTGCCGTCCTCGGCGGCGGCGACCGCGCCGATCGATGCCTCGCCCCGGGTCAGCGGCAGCAGACGATCTTCCTCGATCTCCACCAGCGCGGTGCGATAGGCCGTGCCCTTCGCGGTCGTCGAGGCGACCTTCGCGAGGATCCTGCCCCCGTCCGTGGTCTCCAGCCCGGCGAGCCGGGACGCGTCCAACAGGGCTTCGATGCTCTTGGATGTCATGACTCACCATCCTGTCACCGTGACTCGGTGGTGCGCACCCTTTTCGACGGGCGCGGGGCCGTACCGACGGGGCGCTCACCGCCCCTCCGCCGCCCGCCGTCGGTCACCGACCGGCGCGACCGATCGCCCGGATGACCAGGGCCACCAGTTCAGCCACGAGCCCGGTCAGCACCCCGATGACGGTTCCGGTGAAGAGGCTGGAGATCGCCGTCGCTCCGCGGAAGAAGACGGCCTGCAGCGCCGGATCGATCTGGGAGAGGTTGCCGCCCAGCGACGGCGGCCCGTCCGGGAACGAGGCACCCCAGAACACCTGGTGCACGGTCGCCAGGAGCACCCCGTAGCAGATGCCGACGACCAGCAGGGTCAGGAACGGGCGTGGCACCCGCGCGGCGATCACGACGACGATCCACACGATCAGGGGCACGAACACGAACAGCGAGTTCACCCACGTGCCCGACTGGATGATGCTCAGGTCGTGCAGGACCACTCGCGGGACGGCGAGGAGCGCGAGACCGAGGATCGCCGGGATCGTCAGTCCCAGCGGGTGGCGGGCGGAACGGACAGGGGCGGAGGACAGCGGCTGGTTGTTCATGCCCGGAACACTAGGAACCGGCTCGTCACCTCCACATCCGTCCGTCATCCAGAGGTCGGTACGTCGCGAGGCGACCTGATCTGTCGCCTCCCGGCCGATGCGGCGACCACCGGCGCGACCTACCCTGGTGCCGTGACCGCGCCCTCCGCCTCCCACCCGGCTGACCCGCAGGCCGGACCGCGTGGCGTGCTCTCCGGGCACCTGGTCGACGCCGTCCTGGCAGCAGCAGTCACCGTCATCCTGGTCCTCATCATCTCGGCCGACATCGGCGGGGAGACCGACTCCGATCCCTTCGCCTACCTCTGGGCCGTGGGTCTTGGAGCGCTGATGCTGGTCCGCCGCCGCTATCCGGTCCTGGTGCTGGCGGTCTCGGTGCTCGGATTGTTCGCCTACTACTCCTTCGGCTATCCGGCCGTGGGGGTGGCGGTACCCGTGGCGGCCGCCCTCTTCTCGGCGGCGGAGGCCGGGAAGCTGCGCTGGGCGATCGGCGCCGCCCTCGTGGTCCTCGCGGCCAGCGTGTTCTTCCGCCTCACGGAGGGAGCGCCCGCGTCCGTCGTGGTCGGCTACGAGCTGGCCGGTCATGTCCTGCTGATGGCGGCCGCGATGGCCCTCGGCGACGGTCTCCGGTCGCGACGACGCCTGGTCGCCGAGGCGCGGCGGACCATCGAGCTGACGGCCGAGTCCGAACGTCGCCGCACGTTCGAGCGCGCTCGCGCTCAGCGGGAGGCTGTCGCGCGGGATCTGCACGACGCCCTCGGCCACCGCACGACCGTCATCTCGCTGCACGCCGACGTCGCCCGCGAGGCGCTCGGCCGCGGCGACTCCTCCGACGCCGGTGCCGCACTGGACGTCGTCACCGAGTCCTCGCAGGCGATCCTGGCGGAGCTGCGGCGCACCGTCCGGCTGCTGCGCGCGCCGGAGGAGGCTTCCGCGCCCGCCGGAACCCTCGCCGGCGTTCTCGAGGGACTGCCGACCCTGGTCGGCCCCGGCATGGAGCTGACGACGTCGGTCGAGGTCGACGCGCCGCTGCCCGGAGTGGTCGAGGCCGCAGCGGTGCGGATCCTGGAGGAGGCGGCCGTCAACATCGTCCGTCACTCCGGTGCGAGCCGTGCCGCCGTCGATGCACGGGTGCGCGACGGGGAGCTCGAGCTGAGCGTCGTGGACGACGGGTGCCCTGGTCAGGGGCCACCCTCCGTCCCGGCGGCGTTTCGGACCTCGCCGTCCGCGCCGTCCCAGGCATCGCCGGCAGCGACCGGATACGGCATCATCGGGATGCGCGAGCGCGCCGAGGCGCTCGGCGGGAGCCTGATCGCCGGCCCGGAGAACGGCGGGTTCGCGGTCCGTGGCGTGCTGCCCCTGGTGCCCGACGGCCTCATGGGCGACGGGCGCGGCGGGGACGACAAGAACGACAGGAACGATCGATGATCCGGGTGCTGCTGGCCGATGACCAGGACCTGGTCCGCGCAGGGCTGCGGGCGCTGCTCGACGGCGACGACGGCCTGAGCGTGACCGCCGAGGCGCACTCCGGGCGCGAGGCGGTCGAGCTGACCCGCCGGCACCGCCCCGATGTCGTGCTGATGGACATCCGGATGCCCGGCACCGACGGCATCGCCGCCACCGCCGAGATCACGGCCGACCCGGACCTGACCGCGGTGCGCGTGCTGATCCTGACGACGTTCGACGAGGACGCGGAGGTCTTCGCCGCGATCCGCGCCGGCGCCGCCGGATACCTGCTCAAAGACACTCCCGCCGCAGAGCTGCGGGCCGGGGTGCGCACGATCGCCGGCGGCGAGAACCTGCTGTCACCACGCGTCGCGCGGCAGGTCATGGCACAGCTGGCCACGACCGCGGCACCCGTGGCGCCGGACCCGCGGCTGGAGAGGCTCACCGAGCGGGAGCTCGCCGTGCTGCGCCGCGTCGCACTTGGCGACACCAACGCCGAGATCGCCCAGCACCTGGTCGTCTCCCCCGCGACCGCCCGCACCTACATCAGCCGCATCCTGGCCAAGCTCGACGCCCGCGACCGCACCGAGCTCGCCGTCCTCGCCCACCGCTGGGGACTGTTCTCCGAGGACGACGCGTAGGCGGACGGTCGCGCAGCCTCCGGCGAACGGCGCCCGCGACGCGGGTCTTCGTCACGTCCTGATGCCGAGGACTTGATCATCTCTTCCAAGTAGTTTAGTTTTGAACTATTGATCGGCGGAGCCCGAGCCCGCGGATCGCAGAGACCTACCGCGAGGAGCGACCATGCAGTTCGGAATCTTCACCATCGCCGACATCACGCCGGATCCCACCACCGGCAAGGTCCCCACCGAGAACGAGCGGCTGCAGTCCATGGTCGCCCAGGCGAAGCTCGCCGAGCAGGTGGGCCTGGACGTCTTCGCGGTCGGTGAGCACCACAACCCGCCGTTCGTGACCTCCTCCCCCACCACCACGCTGGCGTACATCGGCGCGCAGACGAAGGACCTGATCCTCTCGACCGCGACCACGCTGATCACCACCAACGACCCGGTGAAGATCGCCGAGGACTACGCGATGCTGCAGCACCTCACCGGCGGCCGCGTGGACCTGGTGATGGGCCGCGGCAACACCGGCCCGGTCTACCCCTGGTTCGGCCAGGACATCCGCAAGGGCGTCGAGATCGCGATCGAGAACTACGATCTGCTGCGTCGGCTGTGGACCGAGGACGTGGTGGACTGGGAGGGCAGCTTCCGCACCCCGCTGCAGCAGTTCACCTCCACCCCGCGCCCGCTGGACGGCGTGGCGCCGTTCGTGTGGCACGGCTCGATCCGCTCCCCGCAGATCGCCGAGCAGGCCGCGTACTACGGCGACGGCTTCCTGCACAACAACATCTTCTGGCCGATGAGCCACACCGCGCAGATGGTCCAGCTGTACCGCGAGCGCTACGAGCACTACGGCCACGGCACCGCGAGCCAGGCCTACGTGGGCCTCGGCGGCCAGGCCTTCATGCGCAAGAACTCCCAGGAGGCTTGGAATGAGTTCCGTCCCTACTTCGACAACGCCCCGGTCTACGGCGGCGGCCCCTCGATGGAGGACTTCACCCGCGCCACGCCGCTGACCGTCGGCTCCCCGGAGCAGGTCGTGGAGCGCTACCTGTCCATGGCCGACAACGTCGGCGACTATCAGCGCCAGATGTTCCTCATGGACCACGCGGGCCTGCCGCAGAAGACCGTCATGGAACAGATCGAGCTGCTGGGCACCGAGGTGGTCCCGGTGCTGCGCCGCGAGCTGGAGGCCCGCAAGCCGGCCGACGTCCCCGAGGCGCCGACCCACGCGGCACGGGTCGCCGCCGCGGAGGCTGAGCGCGGGGCGTTCGACGACGCCTACAAGTTCGAGACCGGCGACAACTGGACGGGCCTGCGCGCCGAGGACGCCCGCCGCTGATCCCCGGCTCCGCAGGACGCGACCCGACCCGGGCGTCGTCCCGGCCGCCGCCCACACTCCGCCCTCTGAGAGGATCCTCCCCATGACCGACACCTTCCGTCTCGTGGCCCTGTCCGCGGGGCTGTCCACCCCCAGCTCCACCCGCATGCTCGCCGACCAGCTCTCCCGGGCGGCCGCCGCGGCTCTCGGCCGCGACGGTGCCGAGGTGGACGTGACGACGGTGGAGCTGCGCGAGTACGCCCACGACATCACCGACGCGCTGCTGACCCGCTTCCCGAGCGAGAAGCTGTCCATGGTGATCGAGTCGGTGCGCGCCGCCGACGCGGTCATCGCGGTCACGCCGGTGTTCAACGTCGGCCCCTCGGGGCTGTTCAAGACCTTCTTCGACGCGATCGACATCGACGTGTGGGCCGGCAAGCCGGTGCTGCTGGGCGCGACGGCAGGCACCGCCCGCCACTCCCTCGCGATCGACTACGCGATCCGGCCGATGTTCGGGTACCTGAAGGCGGAGGTCGTGCCGACGGTCGTCTTCGCCGCGTCGGCCGACTTCGGGGCCGACACCGAGGGGCAGGCCGACGAGCAGCCGCTGGCAGCGCGGGTGCGGCGGGCCGCCGCGGAGCTGACCACGATGCTGCGGGCCGGCACCGGCGCCGCAGCGGAGAATGCCGAGGAACCTGCGGACGGGGACGAGTCGCCCGCCCCGACGGGCGCCGACTCGACGCGGGATGCGGAGTTCTCCGACTTCGTGCCGATGGGGACGCTGCTCGGCAAGCGCTGAGGCTGCGGCGGGACGCTGCTCCCGCCTCAGCGCGATGAGGAATCTCAGACGGCGGCGAGACCCTCCCGCCACTGCTCATGCAGCGCGGTCAGCTCGGCGACGACCTGCGGGTGCTCGGCGGCGACATCGGCCGCTGCGGACTCATCGGCATCGGATGCTCCGGGCCCCATCGGCACGAGGGTGAGCCCGGCGCCGACGTCGGTGTGCTCGACGGCGAGCAGATGGTCGCGGTGCCCGGTGGTGGGATCGACGCTGCGCAGCTTCCAGTCCGGGGTGCGCACAGCCCATTGGAAACCGGTGTCGAAGTGCAGCACCTCATGGCCCCCGCCGTCGGCCGCCCGCGCGGCACCAGCGGCACCCGTCTCCCCGGTCCCGCCGGCCGAGTCGGCCGTCGCCGGCTCCCCCTCACTCGATCCCGCCGCCGCGTCCCACGCCGGCAGCAGGGATATCCCGTCGAAGAGGGCGTCCGACGGGAGCTCCGCGCCGGCGGCGGCCGCGAACGTCGGCAGCAGGTCGAGGGCGGAGACCAGCGCTGTCGAGCGTGCCTCGGCGGGGACCGTTCCGGGCCGGGAGACGAGCAACGGCACCCGCACGCCGCCTTCCAGGAGGCTGTACTTGGTGCCGGCCAGCGGGGTGTTGTCCCCGTAGTTGCAGGTGGAGCCGCCGTTGTCGGTCAGGTAGACGACCAGGGTGTTCTCGCGCCGGCCGGTGGCCTCGAGGTGGTCGAGCAGGCGCCCGATCTCGCGGTCCATGATCTCGAGCTGGGCGAGGTAGTAGTCCCGCCCGTGCTCGAGGTGCGGAGAGATCGCCCCGTCGTACCAGTCGACGTAGTCACCGGCTGCGGGATCGAAGTCTTCATGGCTCGGCAGGGCGCGGGCGGCGAGCTCGTCCTCGGGCAGCTGCCAGGCGAAGTTGTGCACGGCGTTGTAGGCGACCAGGCAGAGGAAGGGGTCCTCGGCGTGCGGGTCGGAGACGGCCCCCTCCTGGGCTCCCGCGGTGCCGGTCCTCTCCGCGGCCCCTGCGGTGCCGGCCCCCTCCGTGGCCCCCGCGGTGCCGGCCGTCGACCCGCTCGCCGCGCCGGGCCCCATGAAGTCGATCGCGCGCTCGGTGAAGGCGACGGTCAGATGCTGCTCGCAGTCCACCTCGCGCCCGTTCTCCAGCAGCGGGCTGACGCCGTGGACCCCGCGCGCCTCCCCCAGCGCCTCCTCGGCGCCGCGCGAGTGGTGCAGGTAGTGCAGGCGCCCCATGCTCTGCCCGGCGAGCCCGTACAGCGACGTATCGAAGCCGTGCCGGTCGGGGCAGGCGCGGTCGCCGGCCTGTTCGGGTCCGTAATGGATCTTGCCGAAGTAGCCGGTACGGTACCCGGCCCCGCCCAGGATCTCGGGCAGCACGGGCCGCTCCGCAGGTGGGAAGGCGGAGGTGTCGAACCACTGGGCGCCCCAGCGCTGCTGGTACGCGCCCGCGATCAGCCCGGCGCGGGAGGGGGAGCAGATCGGGGCGGTGACGTATGCGTCCTCGAAGGTGGTGCCCGTCGCGGCGAGGCGGTCCAGCTGCGGGGTGCGGGCGTCCGGGCTGCCGATCGAGGAGCGATCACCGTATCCGTGGTCGTCGGAGACGATCAGCAGGATGTTCGGCCGGTCGGGGCAGGAGGTGGACATCGGGCGGGCTCCTCGCAAACGGTGGTGTCCGGCGTCGGACGGTGGTGTCAGGATGGACCGCGTACGCGACCATCGTGCACCGACACAGCAGGAAGACGCGCCGAGGACGCGCGTCAGTCCCCGGCGCGCGTCGGTCCGGCGTGCATCAGTCCCCGGCCGCCTCGCGCACCCCCTCGAGCGCGAGGCGCAGCAGCCGCTGGAGCTCGACCTGCTCCTGCGGACTCAGGTGCGAGACGGTGCGCGCGTCGAGCGTGTCCCAGATCGCGAGGACGCGGTCGTGCGTGCGTTCGCCCTCGACGGTCATCCGCACCTCCACCTGGCGCCGGTTCTCCGCGCTGCGTTCCTTCCTCACCAGGCCTTTCTTCTCCATGCGCTGGATCATGACCGTCATGGTGGGCGCGGTGACGTGCAGGATCTCGGCGAGCTCGGCCAGGGAGCGCGGGCTCGACTCCGCCAGGAGCATCAGGGCCAGCTCCTGGCCCGGATGCAGGCCCAGCGGCTGCAGCAGCTCTCCGGCCAGGGAGCGGTGCTCGCGGGCGACGACGGGGATCAGGGCACTGACGTTTCTCGGGACGGGCACCTTGCCATCCTACAGTTAGTCGGCTAATAATGGTTCGTGCAGGGGCCGCCCGGCCCCGTCACGAGAGGAGCACGACCATGACCGACACGACCATCCCCGGCGCCCTGACGCCGCGCCGCCGCACCGATACCGTCGCCGTCATCGGCGCCACCGGACAGCAGGGCGGAGCCGTCGCCACCTCCCTGCTGGAGGCCGGCATCCCGGTCCGCGCGGTGACCCGCTCGGCCACCTCCGCCGCCGCCCAGGCCCTGCTCTCACGGGGTGCCGACGTGGTCGAAGCGGACCTGGAGGACACCGACAGCACCGCCGCCGCTCTCGACGGGGCGCGCCGAGTCTTCGGTATGACCAGCATGGATGGCGGCGCCGAGGCGGAGTTCTCGCGCGGGCGCTCTCTCGTCGACGCCGCCGTCCGCGCTGGAGTCGACCACATGGTGTTCAGCTCGGTCGGCGGCGCCGATCGCGACACCGGGGTCCCCCACTTCGAGAGCAAGTGGGAGGTCGAGCGATACCTCGCGGCCTCGCCGCTCTCCGCGGCGGTGGTGCGGCCGACGTTCTTCATGGAGAACCTGGCCGTCCAGGACGGCGCCGTCGACCCGGACGGCGCACCGGGCACGGTGCTGCCGCTCCCCCTGCCGGACGAGGTGCCGCTGCAGATGATCGCCGTCGCCGACATCGGCGCCGCCGCGGCCGGGATGCTCATCGATCCGACGTCCACGCCGAGCGCCGTCGAGATCGCAGGCGATGAGAGGACCGGGTCGCAGATGGCCGACGCCTTCGCCGCCGCCCTCGACCGCCCGGTGCACTACACGCCGCTGCCGACGTCGGGGCTGCCCAGCGAGGATCTGAGGGCGATGTTCACCTGGTTCACCGAGCCGGTCGCCTACCGCGCCGACTGGGAGCTGACCCATGCGCTCGTCGGGGAGCCGATGACGCTGAAGCGCTGGGCCCGCGGCGCCGTCGCGGCCTGACGATCCCCGCCGCGAACCGGGTCAACCGAGGGGTCGGCGCTGACCGGCGCCGTCGACCGCGGCGTCCCAGCCGCTCAGCGCCGCCGTCTCATGGGCCGCGAACCACGACGTCAGCTCATCCCCCAGCGCGCGACGCCGGGCGGCGTGCACCGGGTCGCGGGAGAGATCGTGCTCCTCGCCCGGATCCTCCTGAAGGTGGAACAGCTCCGTGGGCCCCTCGCGGCGCAGCACGAGCTTCCACCCGTCGGTGCGGATCATGCGGTGGGCGCCGTACTCGTCGTGGATGACGATCGGCTCGTCGGCCGGGTCGACCCCGCACTCCTCCCCCGCCCTGGTTCCGTCCGGCGCATCGCGCCCGCCCACCAGGCGTGCGGCGAAGGAGCGTCCCGCCCGCAGCGGGTCCTCGCGGGGGACGGCGCCGGTGAGCTCGGCCAGGGTCTCCAGCAGGCCGGTGGCCGAGGTCGGGGTGCGATCACGCGTTCCCGCGGGAACGTGTCCGGGCCAGCGCACGATCAAGGGCACCGTGATCGAGGGCTCCCAGAGATTCAGCGGAGCGGTGGCATTGCCCTTGCCCCAGATGCCGTGGTGGCCGCAGGAGAAGCCGTTGTCGGAGGTGAACACGACGATCGTGTTCTCCAGCATCTCGGTGCGCTCGAGCTGGGCGAGGATCGCCTCGATGCTGCGGTCCACGCCGCTGAGCGCCGCGCAGTAGCCGGCGAGCGCGCCGTGGCGGTCCGCGACGGCGCGGGAGAAGTTCTCCCGCACGAACCAGGGGTGCGGAGGTGACTTCGGGACGGAGGGGAAGTCCGTGTCGGCGTAGAGGTCCAGCAGATCAGCGGGATGGTTGCCGTCGAACCAGGGGTCGTGCGGCGCGGTCCAGGTCACCTGGAGAAAGAAGGGTCGCCGGTCCGCGGCCGTTCCGCGCAGGAATTCCAGAGCGCGGTCCGTGATCGCGTCGGTGAGGTAGGAGGGTTCGGTGCCGGGCTGCGCGGGGGACGCCGGAACCCCCGTCCCGTCGGCCTGCTGCCAGATCGGCGCGTCGTAGTAGGGGCCGCCGCCGAGCTGATGGGCGTACCAGTACTCGAATCCCTCCGCCGGGCGGTCCGCGGAGCCGAGGTGCCATTTGCCGGTCATCCCGCAGCGGTACCCGTGGCGGGAGAACATCGCACCGAGCGTGTCCGCGCCGGGGAGGTCCTCCAGGAAGTCCGGATCGAACGGCCGTCGGGGCGCGTCGGTGCGGGCCAGGGCCTCCGGATGGAGCCAGTCGTGGATGCCGTGTGCCGACGGCATGCGCCCGGTGGCCATGCTCGCGCGAGCCGGCGAGCACACCGGGGAGGCGCAGAAGTACTGCTCGAAGGTCCTGCCTTCGCGCTGGAGACGATCGAGGGTCGGCGTGCGCAGCTCGGGCATCAGGGACGGCAGCGCCCAGGCCCCCTGATCGTCGGTGACCAGCAGCAGCACGTTCGGGGGACCGCCGTCGGGCCCGTCGATGTCCATCATCTTCGCTCCGCTCCGCCGCTCCGCGCTACCCTGTGGGTAACCGCTTGCCGTCCGTGGTGCGGCCCGATCGAGGACCCACGACGCCTCGTGCGCCGACGGCTCGGTTCACCGTACCGACACCAGGAGGCTCCATGCTCCGTCCCGGACTCTGCTCCGTCACCTTCCGCGGGCTCGAGGTCGAGCGCGTCGTCGACCTCGCCGCCGATGCCGGGCTCGCCTGCATCGAATGGGCCGGCGACGCCCACGTCCCGCCCGGGGACACGGTGGCCGCCGAGCGTGCCCGCGCCTTGACCGAGCGGGCGGGGCTCGCCGTCGCCTCCTACGGCTCCTACCTGGGCTTCGAGGGATCCGACGAGGAGTTCGCCGGTCAGGCCGAGGCGGTGCTCGTCGCCGCGCGGGCGCTCGGGGCACCGCGGATCCGGGTGTGGGCCGGCCGCAGCGGCTCCGCCGACGTCACTGCGCAGCAGCGGGCCCGGATCGTCGGCCGGATCCGTGAGTTCTCCGATCGCGCCGGGGAGCACGATCTCGACGTCGGCCTGGAGTTCCACGGCGGCACGCTCACCGACGAGATCAGCTCGACCCTGGATCTGCTCGAAGAGGTGGGTCGCGAGAACGTGAGCAGCTACTGGCAGCCGCACCAGGACATGACCGCCCCCGCGGCGATCGAGACCCTGCGCCGGGTGCTGCCGTACACATCGACGATCCACGTCTTCTCCTGGTGGCCGAATCACCAGCGCCATCCGCTCGCCGAGCGCACCGAGCTGTGGCGCGAGGTCTTCGCAGTGCTCGCCGCCGAGGGATCGGACCGCGACGCTCTGCTCGAATTCATCCCCGAGGACGACCCCGCCGTGCTGCCCCGCGAGGCCGAGACCCTGCGCGGCCTGATCGCCGCCGGCCAGGAGAACGCCCGATGAAGGCACTGCTGGCGATGCCCGAGGGTCTGCCGGGCCGGATGTTCGATGCCGCCCAGCTCGCCCGCCTGGCGAAGCTGGTCGAGATCGACACCGACCACCCCGTCCCCGACATCGCGGCCGCGACCGACCGGGAGCTCGCCGACGTCGAGGTGCTGATCACCGGCTGGGGTGCACCCCGCGTCGACGCCGCCGCACTGGCGCGGATGCCGCGGCTGCGGGCGGTCGTCCACACCGCCGGCACCGTGCGCTTCGTGGTCTCCGAGGCGGTCTGGGAGCAAGGCGACATCGTCGTGACCTCGTCGACCGAGGCCAACGCCGTGCCGGTCGCGGAGTTCACCCTCGCCCACATCCTGCTGGCCGGGAAGCGCTCCCTGGCCCGGGAGGCGCGCTACCGCGGCGACCATCAGGTCCACCCCGGCGCGGCCGCAGCCCCGGAGATCGGCAACTACGGCGGAGTCGTCGGTCTCATCGGCGCCTCCCGGATCGGGACCCTGGTGGCCGAGCACCTGCAGCGCTTCGACCTCGAGGTGCTGATCACCGACCCCTTCGCGAGCGCGGACCAGATCGCGGAACTCGGCGCGTCGGCGGTGGAGCCGGAGGAGCTGTACGCGCGCAGCGATGTGGTCAGCCTCCACGCCCCCGACGCCCCCTCGACCCGGGGCATGGTCAGCCGGGAGCTGCTGGCGCGGATGCGGGACGGCACCACCTTCGTCAACACCGCCCGTCCCGCCCTCGTCGACCTCGACGCCCTGCGCGAGGAGCTGGTCTCCGGCCGGCTCGCCGCGGTGCTGGACGTGCACGACGACCTGCCCGAGGACGATCCGATCTGGGGCCTGGAGAACGTGTCGATCACGCCGCACATCGCCGGCTCCCAGGGCAACGAGCTGCACCGCATGGGCGAACATGCCTTGGAGGAGGTGCGCCGCCTCGCGGTCGGCGAGCCGCCGCGCTTCCCCGTCGATCCGGGCCGACGGGGCATGGAGGCCTGACCCTCGCCCAACTCGGCGCCACCCGCACCGAAGGAAGCAAGCTCACGCAGCCCGAGGCCGTGATTCCCGGTGCAGATCGCTCCCGCCTCGTTATGCTGACTCACGTCGGGACAGCGTTTCCCCGCTCCCGATCCGACCGTCATCCCCAGCTGGAGGAGCCTCGATGCCCGCCGTCCGTCTCAGCGACGTCGCCCACGACGCCGGGGTCTCCCTGGCCACCGCCTCCCGCGTGCTCAACGGCTCCAGCCGCGTGCCCGGCAAGGCCGTCGCCGAGAAGGTGGAGGCCGCCGCGCTCAAGCTGGGCTATGTCCCCAACGCCCAGGCGCAGGCCCTGGCCCGCTCGCGATCGGGCCTCATCGGACTGGTGGTCCACGACATCGCCGACCCCTACTTCGCGACCATCGCCCGCGAGGTCCAGCAGCAGGTGTTCGCCTCCCAGTCCCAGGTGCTGCTCACCCAGACCGACCGCGAGATCGACACCGAGATCCGGGCGCTGCGCTCCCTGATCGCCCAGCAGGTCGACGCGCTGGTGCTGGTGGGCTCGCACCGCTACGGCCACGACTCCGACGCCTCGATCAGCGCGATGCTGGAGGGATTCGCCCGCAACGGCGGGCGCGTGGTGGGCATGGGACAGTCCGTCGGCGTCGGTCGCACGATCGTCCCCGACAACGCCGCGGCCGCCCATGAGCTCGCCACCGCGCTGGTCGTGGGCGGCCACCGGCGCTTCGCGGTGGTCCAGGGCATCTCCGGGATCCCCTCGGCGGCGGATCGCACCGGCGGTTTCATCGCCGCGCTGACCGAGGCCGGCATCGAGCCGGAGCTCGATGTCGAGGCGGGCCTCACCCGCGACGGCGGCTATGAGCTGGCCCGGACGATCCGGGCGCACCTCGCCGACGCCCCGGGCGAGGGCTCCCAGCCGCTGTGCGTCTTCGCCCCGGCCGACGTCATGGCCCTCGGGGCGCTCGGCGAGCTGCGCCGCCTGGGCATCGATGTGCCCGGCCAGGTGTCCGTCGCCGGCTTCGGCGGCGTGCCCGACGCGGAGGATGCGAACCCGACGCTGACCACGATCGCCCTGCCCCTGCACGAGATGGCGCGGCAGGCCGTCGAGTGGGTGCTGGAGCAGCCGGGCCAGGACGCGCCCGAGGGCCCGTTGAGCACGAGCGCCGCCCCCGCCCCGGAGAGCTCGAGCAGCACCGAGGCGACCGAGGTGCACGTGCGCGGCGACGTGCTGCTGCGCGAGTCGACGGCCCTGGCCGTCTCCTCCTGACGACGCCTGGTCCCGGCCGCGTCCGATGCCCGGGGAGCAGACGTGCCGCTCCCTGTCGACGCGACGCCCCATCCATTAAGGTGAGCCTCACCTCACTCACGGATCGGAGAGGTCGATGACCGCGGAGACGACCGGCCACCTGCGCACCAGCGCCCCCAAGCGCGGCCTGAACGGCGCGATCATCACGGCCTGGGGCGGCCGGGACCTGCGGTTGCGCGTCCTCGCCCGGGACGAGGTCGCCGAGAACTTCCTGCGCCTGGAGGTGGACGTCGACGGGCTCCTCGCCCGGGCCGAGGTTTACCCCACGTACTGGTTGCGCCTGTGGTTCACGACCCCGACCGGCAAGGGTCACCAGCGCGCGTACACCCTGGTCGCTCCGGATCCGGGGACCGGGACGGCCTGGCTGGAATTCTTCCTGCACGAAGGGGTCGCCTCCGATTGGGCGCGCGACGCCCGGATCGACGATGAGATCGATGCGACGGTGCTGAGCGGGAAGAACCCGGTCGAGGACTCCCCCGCCCACCTGCTGATGATCGGCGACGGCGCCTCCTATCCCGCCATCGCGGACACGCTGCGACGGTGCCCCGACATCCCTGCGACCGTCCTCCTCGAGCAGCATCACGGCGAAGGCCCGCAGATCATGGCGCTGCCGGAGCGCGAGAACGCCGCTGTGCACTGGCTCGCGCCGGATCAGGAGGTCTGCGAGGTCGCGCTCGAGGAGGCCCAGGTCGCTCCGGCCGGAACGCGGTTCTTCGTGGCCCTCGAGGGAACGCCCACGCGACGCCTCTCCTCCGCCCTGCGCAAGCAGCTGGGGGTGCCGAAGGAGTCCGTCCACTCCCTGGCCTACTGGAAGCGGCGCTGAGCGCAGCGCCGACGGGCACCGATTGCCCAGGGGCCGTCGACATGGTCCAGCAGCTGCTGGATCTGCTCCCACGGCAGGCCGGCCAGACCGATGAAGCGACCCAGAGGGATCTGCTCGCCCATTGCACGCATCTCCGGGCCCTGGAACAACGGGGGTCACCCAGCAGCGCCTCGAGTTGCTCCCGCCCGCCCGGGATCTCCGCCAGCTCCCGCGGTGTGGTCTCCATCGTCGCGATCAGGATCAACTCGTCCCCGGCGAGCTCGACGCCGGCGTACTCGAAGGTGGTGCAGCTGCGGCCGTGCTCGAGCGCACCGATCTCCTGGTCGGCATCGACCTGTTGCTGGACGGGCTTCAGCGACGCATCACAGGTCAGGGAGCACCAGCTGCTGGTACCGCTCCGTGACGATGCCGGTCGCCTCGTCGGCCGGGGTGGCCCAGACGTCCTGATTGAAGATCTCGACCTCGATATCCCCGGTGTACCCGGCCGCCGTGACCATGCGCGTGATCGACGGGAAGTCGATGTAGCCGTCGCCCATGTAGCCGCGGGAGAACAGCGGCTCAGCGGCCAGCGGCAGGTTCCAGTCGCAGACCTGGTAGCTCAGCAGGCGCCCGGTCCTCCCGGCGCGGGCGATGGCCTGCGGAAGCGCCGGGTCCCACCACACGTGGTAGGTGTCCACGACCACGCCGACGGAATCGCTGCCCGTGGACTCGGCGATGTCGAGGGCCTGGTCCAGGGTGGCGATCACGGCGCGGTCCGCGGTGAACATCGGGTGCATCGGCTCCAGGGCGAGCGTGACGCCGGCCGCTTCCGCGGAGGGGGCGAGCGTCGCGATGTTCTCGGCGACCCGGGCCCGGGCGGCGGCGATGTCCTTGTCCTCCGGCGTGATCCCGCCGACGACCATCACCAGCGTGGGGGCGCCGAGCGCGGCGGCCTCGTCGATCGCGCGGCGGTTGCCCTCGAGGGACGCGGCGCGGGCGGTCTCGTCGGCGGCGGTGAGGAAGCCACCGCGGCACAGGCTGCTCATGCGCAGTCCGGCGTCGTCGACCCGGCGTCGCAGCGCGTTCAGCCCGACCTCCTCGACGTCCTGGCGCCACAGGCCGACGGCGTCGATCCCATGGGAGGCGGCGGTCTCGAGGAACTCCTGGATCGAGGTGGTGCGCAAGGTCCAGCGGTTCAGGGACAGGCGCGGGGTGCCGTGGCCCAGCTGCTGGGAGGGCGGGGTGTTCATGGGCGGGCTCCTGTGGCGAGGGCGGATGCGGGCTCGTCGACCACATCGGCGGCTCCGAGGCGGCCAGCGCCGGCGTCGGATCCCACGTCGTAGCCGGCCAGGCGGAGCATCGCGTGCCAGCGCTCGGCGGCCAGGGCCGGGTCCTCGAGGTTGCCGGTGGTGGCGGCGAGCTCGATGGTGCGCGAGAGATGGGGCAGGCTGCGTGCGGAGTGCATGCCGCCCACCATCGTGAACGCCTGCTGGTGGCCGTTCAGCCAGGACAGGAAGGCGACGCCGGTCTTGTAGTGGAAGGTGGGGGCGGAGAAGACGTGCCGGCCCAGCTCCTCGGCGGCGTCGAGGATGCGTCGCGCCTCGTCGGGGTCGCCGCGGTCGAGGGCCTGGATCGCGGCGGAGGCGGCGGGGGCGGTGGCGGCGAAGGCGCCGAGCAGGGCGTCGGAGTACTCGCCGGGCACCTGCTCCGCACCGGGCTCGGGGGTGGCGGTGCCGTCCCCCACGATGAGATGGGAGAAGTGGAAGTCGTCGCCGGTGAACATCCGCACCCCGGCCGGGAGCTTCTCGCGGACGGCGATCTCCGCCTCGGCGTCCAGCAGGCTCATCTTCACGCCGCGGATCTTCGCGGGGTCGGCCTCGATGATCCGCAGCAGGGTCTGCGCCGCGACGCTGGTGTCGGCGTCCCCGAAATAGCCCTCCAGCTGGGGGTCGAAGGCGGTGCCCAGCCAGTGCAGCACGACGGGCTCGGCGGCGGCGTCCAGCACGCGGCGATAGACCTCCTCGTACTCGGACGCCGAGGTGGCGACCCGGGCGAGATGGCGGCTGGCCATCAGCACGGCGCCCGCGCCGGTGGACTCGGTGGCGCGCAACTGCTCGACGTAGGCCTCCACGATCTCGTCCAGGCTGAGCTCGTGCTCGCTGCGCTGGTCGGTGGAGACGCCGGCGACCACGAGGTCGCGCACCTGCGACCCGGCGGGGAAGACAGCGGCGATCTGCGGGTCGGCGAGCGCCGCGCGGGCGGCGTCGGCGGTGCGGGAGATCAGCTCGCGGGTCGCGGCGGGGTCCAGGCCCATGTTGCGCTGGGCGGTGTCCATCGCGTCCGCCACGCCCAGGCCGCGGGACCACATGGTGCGGCGGAAGGCGAGAGTCGCCTCCCAGTCGATCTCGGCCGGGGCACCGGGGGTGTTGTCCCCGTGCGCGTCGGAGACCACGTGCACAGCAGCGAAGACGACGCGGGAGCGCAGCGGGGTCGTCGGCGGAGCGAACGCGGCGGTGTCGCCGAGCTCGATCGTGCGCAGGGCGCCGTCCGTATCCAGCAGGGTCAGCGGCAGTGCCATGGTGCTCATACCTCCGTCAGGGGGTCGAGGGCGATGCGGCGGCCGTCGGCGGCGCTGGCCAGGCCGGTCTCGGCCAGCCGCACGCCGCGGGCACCGGAGAGGAAGTCGTAGGGGTACTGGCGACCTTCGGCGAGATGGCGCAGGAAATCCTCCCACTGCACCTTGAAGCCGTTGTCGAAGCCGTCGGGCCCGGCGTTGTCGGGCACCTCGATCCAGTCGGCGTAGTAGTCGTGCGGATCCTTGACGTCGGGGTTCCACACCGGCTTGGGGGTCGCCTCGCGCGGCTGGATGCGGGCACTGTGCAGGCCGACGACGGCGGAGCCCTGCGTGCCGTCGACCTGGAACTCGACCAGCTCGTCGCGGTGGACGCGCACGTCCCAGCTGGAGTTCATCTGCACCACGGTCCCGCCCTCGAGACGGAAGATGCCGTAGGCGGCGTCGTCGGCGGTGGCGGTGTACTGCCGGCCCGTCTCGTCCCAGCGCTGTCCGATGTGGGTGGCGGTCTGGGCGTAGACGTCCTCGATGCGCCCGAACAGCTCCTCGATGACGTAGTTCCAGTGCGGGAACATGTCCGCGACGATGCCGCCGCCGTCCTCGGCGCGGTAGTTCCAGGAGGGGCGCTGGGCGCTCTGCCAGTCCCCTTCGTAGACCCAGTAGCCGAACTCGCCGCGCACGGAGAGGATCTCCCCGAAGAATCCGGAGTCGATCAGGCGGCGCAGCTTGAGCAGGCCGGGCAGGTAGAGCTTGTCGTGGACGACTCCGTTGACGGTGCCGGCGTTCTTCGCCAGGCGAGCCAGTTCGAGGGCGTCGGCGAAGGTCTCCGCGGTGGGCTTCTCGGTGTAGATCGCCTTGCCGGCGGCGATGGCCTTCTTGAGGTTCGCGACCCGCAGGTTGGTCACCAGCGCGTCGAAGTAGACCTCGTAGTCGGGGTCGGCCAGCGCGGCGTCGACGTCGGTGGTCCAGCTGCTCAGCCCGTGGCGCGCGGCCACAGCCGCCAGCTTCTCCTCGTTGCGGCCCACCAGCAGCAGATCGGGCAGCAGCCGGTCGCCGTCCGCGAGTTCGACGCCGCCCTGCTCCTGGATCGCCAGCAGCGAGCGCACCAGGTGCTGGCGGTAGCCCATGCGCCCGGTGGCGCCGTTGACGATGATCCCGATCCTGCGTGTGGCCATGCGGGGGTGCTCCTCGATTCCGGCCGTGATCGTCGAGGATCCGGCGGGGCTGACAGTGGGGCCGCGGTCCATCGCATCGGCGACTCTTTTCCAGGAGGTGCCGACGGTAACCGCTTTCCTTCGAATCAGTAGACCATGGAGGGGCGCGAGTTTCAAGTCACCCCCGTCGACACGCCGACCGCTGGTCGGCCGTGACTGCAACAGCCTGCAACCTCTGGTGATCCAGGTCGCACACCCCGTAGGAATGCCCTTACCAAACGTCCGGGACATGCACCGGAGCATCGCCGCACACCCCGCGGTGACCAGGACGTCCACCTGTCAGGTCCGCGACACCCAGCGGCCGCGGGTCCGGATCTGCACCCTCGCGCGTCGGCCGCGCCCGCTCATCCAGGGCCGACCGCCGCGCTCACACGCCGATGACCACTCGAGGACGCCCCCACGGGACAGGCTCCTCCGAGGCCGCCGGCCCGACCAGACCCGATGAAGGGACCACCGTGAGACTGACACGACGCGGCCTGCTGAGCGCCGCCGGAGCCGCCGGGCTGACCTCGGCCCTCGGCGCCTGCGGCTACAGCGGCCTCGGCACGTCCGAGGCCAACGAGCTGTCCATCCTGACGCCGCTGTTCGAGGACGCCGCCGGCAAGGAGGCCCTCGAGGGCGTCATCGGCGCCTCGTTCCAGGAGCAGCATCCGGGACTGGGCATCTCGGTGGACTACACCCCCTGGGACAAGCTCAACGAGAAGCTCTCCACCGCCTTCGCCGGCGGTCTGGTGCCGGACGTGATCATGTCCGGCGTCGGCTGGACCCCGCCCTTCGCCGAGAAGGGCATCTTCGGCGAGCTGCCCGAGAGCACCCTCGACGGACTCGCCGTCCATGAGCGGATCCTGGACTCCTGCCGCTACGACGATCGCCTGTTCGCGCTGCCGTACCAGATGGAGGGCCGCTTCTTCGCCTATCGCCGGGAGATGCTCGAGGAGCACGGCATCTCCGAGACGCCCACGACCCTGGAGGATTTCCGGGCGATGGGCAAGGAGCTCCAGGGCGGCGACGCCGTGCCGATCGACCTGTTCTCTAACAACATCCGCCAGACCTGGATCCATCTCATGGCCGCCTACGGCGGGAAGCTGTTCTCCGAGGACGGCACCCAGGTCACCTTCGACGACGGCACCGGCGAAGCCGCCATCGAGTTCATGATCCATCTGATCGAGGACGGCTCGACCGAGTTCGGGCTGCGCTGGGCCCAGGGCCAGCCCCGACCGATCCAGCAGGGCCGGGTCGCGATGGAGCTGCTGAACAACGCCGTGTGGCCCACCGTCGCAGAGCAGACACCGGAGCTGGTCACCGAGGAGAACATGGGGATGTTCCTGCTCCCGGCGGCCTCCGGCGGGGACCCTGTCATGTTCCAGGGCGGCACGTTGATCAGCATCTCCGGGACGACGGAGCGGCCCGATCTCGCCCGGGCCTATCTCGCGCACTCGCTGACCCCCACCCCGCTGATCGCCGCCTCCCGGCACGGCGGGCGCGCCCCGGGCGTCACGGACCTGCCCGAGGACGAGGTCCTCAGCCGCAACCGCTTCTCCGAGTACGTCCTGGAGAACCTCGACTACGCCGGCGGCGCCGAGGGCGGCAGTCCCGCGTGGATGGAGATCCGCGATCAGGTCGGCCCCCAGGTCGAGGCCGCCGTCACCGGCGCCCAGAGCCCTGCCGAGACCATCGCCGAGCTCAAGCGGCTCTCCGAGGACGCCCTGCGGCGCATCTGAGCCGGGACCGCGGTGATCGCCCGCCGCGATACCGCGCCCTCGGCCCCTCCCCTCCCCGACCTCCCTGTCCCGACCGCTCCCTCCTGGAGGACCCATGACAGCCGTCCGCTCCCGTCCCCCGACGACGAACTCTCAGGCAGCGTCCCCGCAACCCCGCCGCGGACGCTCCGGTCCCCGTCGCACCGAATCCCGCTGGGGACTGCTGCTGGCGGCCCCGGCCGGTCTGCACGTGCTGATCTGGACCGGTTTCCCGGTGCTGGCCGCCTTCATCTTCAGCTTCACCGATTACGACATGATCGAGCGACCCGGGTTCATCGGGATCGCGAACTACATCGAGCTGCTCGGTGACACGATCTTCTGGAAGGGGATCCTGAACAACCTGATCATCGCCGTGGTCGGGATCCCGATCTCGATGCTCGCCGCCCTGGTGCTCGCCACGCTGCTGAACCGGGGCCTGCGTGGCGAAGGACTGTTCCGCACCCTGGTGTTCCTGCCGCACGTGACCGCCACCGTGGCCGTGGCCATGATCTGGCTGTGGATCTACGCGCCGACCGGCAACGGCCTGGCGAACATGGCGCTGTCCGCGCTCGGGCTCCCGCAGCAGGCCTGGCTGACCGACGCGAGCCTGGCGCTGCCGGCCGTCATCGTCGTGACGATCTGGCAGGGCATCGGCCTGAAGATGCTCATCTACCTGGCCTCGCTCCAGGGGATCCCGCAGGAGCTGTACGAGGCCGCAGAGATCGACGGCGCCGGCCCGGTCCAGAAGTTCTTCCGGATCACGGTGCCGATGCTCAAGCCCGCCACCTTCTTCGTGCTGGTCACCTCGATCATCGCCAACTTCCAGACCTTCGATCTGATCTACAACCTGACCTCGGGCGGACCGGCCAACTCGACCACCGTGGTCACCTACGAGATCTACCAGACCGCGTTCCAGCAGTTCCGCATGGGCCTGGCCACGGCGCAGTCCGTCGTGCTGCTGCTGATCCTCGTGCTGCTGACGATCATCTCCCGCAAGCTCGTCGGAGGGACCGACAATGACTGACCTCGCCGTGGAGCCGCAGAGCGGCCCCGGGGGCCCCGCGCCCCGCACCGCCCGCCCGTCGGACCGGGACCGTCCCCGCGGCGGACACCGTGCTCGCAAGCGCACCGTCCGCATCCTCACCACCATCGGTCTGGCGATCGTGTCGCTGCTGATGGCCGCCCCCTTCCTGTGGATGTTCCTGACGTCCGTCCGCTCCCCCGAGGAGCTGGCGAGCACGGAGATGTCCCTGCTGCCGAAGACCTGGGAGTGGGGCAACTATGCCGAGGCGATGGCGCAGGCACCCTTCGCGATCTACGCCCGCAACAGCTTCCTGCTGGCGCTCGCGCAGACCGCCGCCTCGGTGACCATCGGCGCCGCCTGCGGCTATTCGCTGGCGAAGATGCGGTTCAAGGCGGCCCCGTGGATCTTCGGAGGCATCCTCGCCTCGATGATGGTCCCCTTCTACGCGACCGTCATCCCGCAGTTCCTCATGGTGCGGTTCATGCCGTTCTTCGGCGGCAACAACGCACTCGGCCAGGGAGGCAGCGGCTGGATCGACACCTGGTGGGGCCTGATCGTGCCGGGTGCCATCAGCGCCTTCAACATCTTCCTGCTGCGCCAGTTCTACGTCGCGACCCCGACGGAGCTGATCGAGGCGGCGCGGCTGGACGGGGTGAGCGAGCTCGGCATCTTCGCCCGGATCGTCACGCCGCTGATCAAGCCGGGGCTGCTCACGGTCGCGCTGCTCAGCTTCGAGCAGGGCTGGAACAATTTCCTGTGGCCGCTGCTGGTGACCTCCTCGGAGGGGCTGCGCGTCATCCAGCTGGGCCTGTCGGTGTTCCGTCAGGAGGCCGGGACCGACTTCCACCTGCTGATGGCCGGCACCACCGTGGCGGCCGTTCCCATGATCATCCTGTTCGCGATCTTCCAGAGGTACTTCGTCAATGGTTTCGTCAGCTCCGGCATCAAGTGATCCCGGTCCTCTCCGCGCGGCGCAGCGGCCCCGGCGAGCCGGCTCCGACGAGCATCCCCACGCGATCGTGCGCTTCCTGGCGATGCCGGCGGCCTTCTTCGCCGCGAACTGGGCGGCGCTGCTGATGATCCCCACCGTGCTGGGCACGGTGCCGGCGCTGGTGGCGACGACCCGGACCACCACCGATCTTCCCGAGCACGGCGACCGGGCGTTCTGCGAAACGCTGACCGCCTCGGTGCGCCTGCTGCGCCGGGACGGGCCGGCATCGCTCGTGCTGTGGGCCGTGATCATCCTGCTGGCCGGGGACATCGCGATCCTGACCCTGCTGGTCGAGGGCGGCACCCGGGTGCTGCTGGTGGGCATGGCGCTGCCCCCGCTGTGGGTGGCCGTCTCGGTGCTGAGCGCCTATGTCGTCGCGGCGGCGTCGCAGGGGATCGACGCAGGTCGGCGGGACGTGGTCCGTGCCGCGATCACCCTGGTGCTGAGACGTCCTGGGCGGGCGCTGCTGGCGCCTGCGATGATCGTGGCGCTGGCACCGCTGTGGCTGCTCGCCCCGCTCACCATCGCGATCGGCGTCAGTCTTCCTCCGCACGTCCTCGCCCGCTTCTGGACGCCGTCGAAAGGTCTTCCCGCATGACGGACCCGACCCTGCTGCGCCGTCCCGGTGCCGCCACCCGCTGGCTCGAGGCCCTGCCGCTGGGCAATGGGCGGATCGGGGCGATGGCGTGGGGCGATCCCGTCCGCGCCCGCTTCGGCCTGAACGAGTCCACCTTCTGGTCCGGCTCCCCCACCGCCACCCGGGACCGCCGCACCTCGCGGGAGGAGGCCTCGCAGATCCTGGCACGGGCCCGCGAGCAGTTCGAGGCCGGGCAGGTCGCGCGGGCGCAGCAGATGCTCGAGGGGCTCGGGGCCGCCTGGTCGCAGGCGTATCAGCCGGTCGGAGACCTGATCGTCACGGGCGGTGCGAGCGTCGAGGGCGTCGGCGCGCGAGCGGACACGGGCGGCGCCGACTCGGCCGACATCGGCACGAGCGGCGCCGGCGGCACCGCCGGGGATGCCGCCGAGCGCGTGCTCGACCTGGCCCGGGCCGAGCACCGGGTGCGCACCCCGGCCGGTGAGCAGCTCAGCTTCGTCAGCACCGCGGACGACGTCCTCGTCCACGCGTTCCCGCTGGCCGGGGATTCCGCGATCGAGGTCGAGCTGGATTCACCGCAGGTCGAGGAGCATCGGAGGACGGCGTCGGGTCAGCTCGCGGTGGTGCTGCGGGCCCCGTCGGACGCCCCGCCCTCGCACCAGGGCGCCCCGATGGCCTGGAACGAGGAGGGGCCCGGTCGCATCGCCGTCGTCGTGCGCAGCCGCCACGAGGGCGATCGCGCGCTGGTGGTGTGCGCCCTGGTCACCACCTGGCGAGGATTCGGCGCGCAGCCGGACCGACCGGTGGCCGACGCCCTGGCGGAGGCGAGGCGGCAGGCCGAGGCGGCGCTGGCCCACGGCGAGGACGAGCTGCACCGTCGCCACCTCGCCCAGCCGCTGCCCGGTGCGCACGAGGTCGCCCTCACCCTGGACGGGGCGGAGGACTCCGCGCTGCTGGCCACCTGCTTCGCCTACGGGCGTTACCTGCTCGCCTCCTCCTCACGTCCGGGTCTGCCGCCCGCGACGCTGCAGGGCATCTGGAACGCGCAGGTGAGCGCTCCCTGGAACTCCAACTACACGGTCAACATCAATCTCGAGATGAATCACTGGGCCGCCGGCGTCGCCCACGTCCCCGCCGCCGCCGCGGCGCTCGAGAAGTACACGGCGATGCTGCGCGAGGTCGGGCAGGAGACCGCCCGGCGGCTCTACGGGGCCGACGGGTGGACCGTCCACCACAACTCCGACCCCTGGGGATACTCCGATCCGGTCGACGGCGACCCGAAGTGGGCGACCTGGCCGATGGGCGGGCTGTGGCTGGAGCGGGAGCTCGACTCCCTGGCCGCCTTCAGCGGGGAGGACGCCGCCACGATCGCCGCCCGCCGCTTCCCCGCTCGTCGCTCCGCGGCGGCCTTCGCCCTGGACCTGCTGCACGAGAGCGCCGACGGGCACCTGGTCACCTTCCCCTCCACCTCGCCGGAGAACGAGTGGATCGCCTCGGACGGGCAGACCGTCGCGCTCAGCGAGGGTGCCGGGATGGATCGCTGGCTGCTGCGCGAGGTGCTCGAGGCCGTCGTCGCCGACGCCGAGCTGCTGGGGCGCCTGGAGGATCCGGTGGTCTCCCGCGCCGTCGCCGCGCTCGCCCTGGTCCCGGAGCCCCGCATCGGGGCCGACGGGCGGGTGCTCGAGTGGCATGCCGATGCTCTGGCCGAGGTCGAGCCGACCCACCGCCATGTCTCCCACCTCGGATTCCTCTACCCCGGCACCCAAGAGGTCAGCGCGGAACTGGAACGGGCCGCGGCCGCCTCTCTCGACGGCCGCGGCGACGAGGCCACCGGCTGGTCGCTGGTGTGGAAGACCGCGCTGTGGGCGCGACTGCACCGACCCGACAAGGTCCAGGACCTGCTCGAGCTGTTCCTGCGCCCTGCCGAGCGGGCCGACGGCTCCGAGCGCAGCGGGCTGTACCCGAACCTGTTCTCCGCCCATCCGCCGTTCCAGATCGACGGGAACCTCGGCATCGTCGCCGCGCTCGCCGAATGTCTGCTCCAGAGCCATCGCGAGGAGATCGAGCTGCTGCCCGCGCTGCCGCCGATCATGGCCGACGGGTCCGTGCGCGGGTTGCGGGCCCGGCCCGGGATCGCCGTGGACATGAGCTGGACCGATGGGGTGGTGACCGCGGTGCGTCTACGGGCGCTGGGACCCGGTGCCCGGGGAGTCCATCACGTGCGGTGCGCGCAGCGCACGACCGTCGTCGAGCTCACCGACGAGCAGGCGGTGGAGGTCGAGCTCGCGGGACCGCCCGCCTCCGCGCAGCGACCGATGACAGCGGCCGAGCGCTGAGAGCCCCACGGGCGCCGCTGAGCCCGGGCGCCCGTCGACCGACGATCGACCTCTGCGGTGTCGTCCCCACCGGGCATCTTGGCAACGTCACCGCAGAGGTCGACTTGGTCGGGCCTCAGCGCGCGGGGCGCAGCCCCGCGATGTAGGTCCGGGCCATCCAGTCAAGCGGCGGCATCAGCGTCGGCGCCGACGGCGCGATCACCATCACCACCGCCGGCGGCGCAGGCACCCCGTACGCGAACGTGCTGAACGGCTTCGGCTCCGGACTCGAGCAGACCGGAGCGACCGTCACCTACGACGACGTCGCGCCGCTGACCGAGGAGGACCCGAACGGGACCGGCCTCAACGCCCTCGCCCTGCCGCTGATCTTCGGCGGCATGATCTCCGCGGTGCTGCTGTCGACCCTGCTGAAGAAGCGCCCGTGGCTGCGCATCGTCGGCTCCCTGGCCGCGTCCGTGGCGGTGGGATTCGCGGTCGTCGCCATCTTGCAGTTCGGCTTCGGCTCGGTCGACGGGAACTACATCGGGACCGCTCTCGCCCTCACCTTGGACATGGCCGCGATCTCCCTGTTCATCCTCGGGCTCGAGTCCCTGCTGGGCTTCCCGGGCCTCGGTCTCGGCGCCGTGCTCATGATGTTCATCGGCAACCCGCTGTCGGGCATGGCAACCGGCTGGCAGTGGCTGCCCTCGCCCTGGGGAATCATCGGCCAGCTCCTGCCGCCGGGCTCCGCCGGCACCCTCCTTCGCTCCGTCGCGTTCTTCGACGGGCACGGGGCGGCGACCTCGATCATCGTGCTCAGCTGCTGGGCCGCGCTGGGCATCGTGCTGACGGCGCTCTCCGCGCTGCGCACGAGGCGCACCGCCGAGCTGAGGGCCTGACCGCCGGGCACGCCGATACCGCCGGGCACGCCAATTTCGGGCTGAGCCCACTCCTGGCCGCAGAGAACCCGTGCTCCGGCCCGCCACCCTCGCGAGTGGCCGCGCGCTCTCGAGCGTGGCACCGTGGCGGCATGCGCAGTTCGACGCCTCCTGACGACGACAGGTCGCTCGAGCACGTCCGGAATCTCGTCCGCAGCGAATACGCCGAACGCGTCACCCGAGGCCACAGCGACGCTCGAGCCCTCCAGCTCGTGGCGATCGATCTCGGTCACAGCCTCGAGGACTGCGCCCGTGCCGTGGAGCGCACCGATCTGCTCGACGTGATCGGGGACGGGCGGGTGGTGGGGCATCCCTCGACGACCGAGCCCATCACGGAAGGCAAGGGGCCGTGCTGAGCGACTGGCGTGAGGACAGGGTCGGCAGTGCGCTGGCGGGCGAGAACCCGACCGTGCTGTTCCGCCTGCCCGGCGGCTTCGCCGTCATCGGCGACGTGCAGTTCCTCCCCGGGTACTGCGTGCTGCTCACCGACCGCCCTGGCGTGGACGGGCTGTCCGATCTTCCTCCGGCTGAGCGCACGCAGTTCCTGGCGAGCATGGAACTGCTCGGGGAGGCCGTCGAGACGGTGTGCGCGTCGCGCGACGACGCCTTCCGCCGCGTCAATCTCGAGATCCTCGGGAACACCGACGCCTTCCTCCACGCCCATGTCTGGCCGCGCTACGACTGGGAGCCGGCCGATGTCGTGACGAAGCCCGTCTGGCTGCACCCGGCGCAGCGCTGGTCCGATCCCTCCACGCGCTTGGGCCCGCCGCACGACGACCTCCGAGCGGAGCTCACCGCAGCGATCGGGGCGCTCGCACGATCAAGAGCTCCGGACGCCTGACTCGTCCACCACCGTGGCCGCATTCGGCCGGCAGAAGGCGAAGGTGCTCTCGGACGGATGCCGGTATTCGTCGGCACAGCGGAACCCGCGCAGCCACGACACCCCGTCGACCAGGCGGAGATAGAAGCCCTTGGGGTATTCGTCGTCGTCCTCGCGGAGCGGAGCGGAGGCGACGTGCACCGCGCCGGTCGGCGCCCGTCCGGCGGAGAGCACGGAGTCCGGTGCCTGCTCCTGGTCCGTCATCGCCAGGCGCAGGTAGGGCCCGGTATCGGGAGGGCACAGCAGGAGGCCCTGGTTCTGCGCGGCGGCGAGGATCTGCGACAGCGATCCTCCGCTCCTGAGGCCGAGCTCGCCGACGGTCCGCTGGATGACGACGATTGACTGCGCAGAATGGCCGTCGAAGCACCCGTGATCGAGCAGCGTCTCCGCGTACGCATTGCACCGGACGCCGCCCTCAGCCAGCGCCTCCCGCAGTTCACGCCGGGTGCACCCGCCGACGTGCAGTCGCAGATCGTGGTCACCCATGTGCCCAGTATGCCGGGGCGCGGCGGCGCCGCAGTGCGCACCGTGTGTCCTCAGCGATCCTTCGTGAGTCGGTCCCGCAGCTCCTGGGCCGTGGGATTGCGCAGCACGTCCTCGCCCACCAGCACCGTCGGGGTCAGTTCGTCGCCGCGGTTCACCGCACGCACGCGGGCCTGCGCATCCTCGTCCCGCCAGACGTTCACCCAGATGACCCGAGGGTCGCCTCCCAGCTGCAGCAGCAGCCGCTCGCAGTAGAGGCACCCCGGCTTCCACAGCACCAGCGCCCGGCCCGGTGCGAGCGTCGCGATCGCTCGGGGCCAGGGGGTGTGGCGCCCCCGGCGGCCGGCCCATACGGCCACGACGAGGACCGCGATCTCGCCGACCACCCCGACCATCACCCCCGTGCGCAGGTCGTCCCCTCCGAGGACGAGCACCATCGCAGCGACGGCGAGTGTGCCCACGGCAGCGGTCCGCAGGGTCGGATGAGGCATCCTCACAGCCTACGGCGGACCGGAACAGCCCCCGCGGATCACGGCCACCCGCAGGTGAGGATGCCATGACCCAGCGCCTCGCGGAGTCACTGCGGGGCGCGCCGCGTGGACGCCCTCACGGTGAGGGTGGGCGCCAACCGCGTGCGGCCGACGGGCGCCTGCGCGCCGTCGATCTGCTGGAGCAGCAGCTCGATGGCATCGAGGCCCAGCTGCTCGTACGGCTGATGCACGGTGGTCAGCGGCGGATCGAGCGCGAGGGCGAGCGGGGAGTCGTCGAAGCCGACGACGGAGACGTCCTCGGGCACGCGCCGCCCGGCGCGTCGCAGGGAGCGCAGCACGGAGGCGGCGACCGCGTCGGACTCGCAGAGCACCGCGTCCACCGAGGCGTCGGAGGCCAGGAGGGCCTCGACCGCCGGGAGCACATCGACAGCGGGGTCGTCGGCGCTCAGGTCCTGGACCACCAGCTCCGGGTCCGCGGTGATCCCGGCGGCGACGAGCGTGGACCGGTGGCTCTCGCGGCGCTCGCGCTGGAAGAGGAGGTCACCGTCGGAGCCGACGTAGGCGATCCGGCGCCGGCCGAGGTCCAGGAGGTGCTCGACGGCGAGCTGGACGCCGCGGCGGCTGTCGGCGGCGAAGGTCGGGACGACGACCTCGTCGGCCGCGTTGTCGATCGCGACGACCGGGAGGCGCAGGGTCTCGGCGGAGGCCAGCATGCGGGAATCGGCGGCGGAGCCGAACAGCAGCACCCCTTCGGTGGGGACCTCGGCCAGGGCGGCGATGACGTCGGCGACGTCGCCGCTGTCGTCCCGGAGCGCCGTGGTGGGCTGGACGAAGGCGTTGCACCCCTGAGCCCGGGCGGCGCCGTACGCGGCGCGCACCGCCGGTTCCCACCACCCCCACTGCCCGTCGGGCACGACGATGCTCACCGCATGGAAGTCGCGGCGGCGGAAGGCTCGTGCGGCCAGGGACGGTCGGTAGCCGAGCTCGTCGGCGACCGCTCGGAGCCGCTCGCGCGTCTCACGGCTGACGTCCGGATGCTCGCGCGGCGAGAGCGCCCGCGATGCCGTCGCGATGCTGACCCCGGCCGTGCGGGAGACATCGGTCAGCGTGACCCGTGCCATCGCCGCCCCCTCTCGATTCCGTGACGCCGTTCGATTCCTTGACGCCGTCGAGACCACAGGCTAGCGTCTTCCCGGTCGACCGTAAACGTTACCGGTAAGGATTACGGATACGGCCGCGCGATCAGGCCCCACCCCGACGGATCGAAGGAGAGATGCCCGTGAGCGCCGTATCCAGCGCCGCGCCCACCACCCAGGAGCTGGTGGGCGTGCGCCCCTTCGGGTGGCGCGACCGGATCGGGTACATGCTCGGGGACGTCGGGAACAACCTCACGTTCTTCCTGCAGTCGGCGTTCTTCCTCATCTTCTACACCAACGTGATGGGCATCAGTCCAGGTCATGTCGGCACTCTGCTGTTCGGAGCGCGCATCCTCGATGCGTTCACCGATATCGGCGCTGGCCGCCTGATCGACACCCTGCGACCGGGCCGCTCCGGGCGCTTCCGGCCCTGGCTGCTGCGCTTCATGGTCCCCGTCGCCGTGGCGACGGTGCTCATGTTCTCCCCGATCCTGCAGGACGGCAGCTACGCAGCCCGCCTCACCTGGATGGTGGTCACCTACATCCTGTGGGGCGCGGTCTGCTACACGCTGGTGAACATCCCCTACGGCTCGATGGTCTCGGTCATCTCGACCCGGCCCGGGCAGCGGGCCTCGCTGTCGGTGTTCCGCTCGCTCGGCGGTTACCTGGGGTTCCTCGGTCTGGCGGGGCTCCTGCCGCTGTTCGTCTACGTGCAGGTCGACGGCAGCTCGGAGATCTCCGGGTCGCGCATGATGCTCGCCGCGATCGTGTGCGGCGTCCTGGCGATCGCCTGCTACACCCTCTGCTTCCTGGGAGTCCGCGAACGCGTCCGGACGCCGCCGACGCCCCGCGGCGAGCGCGCGGGGCCGCGCACCCTGTTCCTCGCCCTGGTCTCGAACCGTGCGCTGACCGGCATCATCGCTGCGTCGCTGTGCATGCTGATCGCCATGACGCTGCTGGCGAGCATGCTGCCGTATGTGTACAACGAGGTCTTCGACCGCGGCCAGCTGCTGTCGCTGGCGAACATCGTCGGACTCGTCCCGGTCCTGGCGTTCCTCCCCTTCGCCGCCGCCTTGGCCAGGAGGTTCGGCAAGCGCGAGATCGGCGTGCTCGGCATGACCCTGGCGACCCTCGCCGGGCTCGTGCTGCTCGGCGTGCGTACCGACAGCCCCTACGTCTTCACGGTCGGCTACGCCGTGCTCATGCTGGGCTACGCGGCGATGGAGTCGCTGATCTGGGCCGTCATCAGCGACGTGATCGATGTCCAGGAGATCCGCACGGGCGAGCGCAACGATGCCACCATCTACGCCCTGCACTCCTGGTCGCGCAAGATCGGGCAGGCCGTGGCCGGTGGGCTGTCCGGCTGGACCCTGGGGTGGATCGGCTACGAGGCCGCTCTCGGGCAGGGCGCGGAGCAGTCCCCGTCGGTGCTCGGGGGCATCTACGCCCTCGCCACCGGCGCCCCGGCCGTCCTGCTCGGGGCCGCCGGCCTGATCCTCGCCCTGTGGTACCCGCTGTCGAAGAAGCGGGTCCAGGGCAACGTCGCCCTGCTCGAGGAGCGCCGCGCGGCCACGCACCGCACGAGGACCCCCTGAGTCCCGGCAACTCGCCGCAGCGACGCGCGGACGGGAGCACACCCCGCCGGTCCGGAGGTCGTAGCCTCATCCCGGGCACCGGCGGAACCCGTCCACCGATGCCCCCTGGACTGCTCGAGAGAGGTGCGTGGCGCGGTGAGAGGTCGACGAGACGGAGTGCGCCCGACCCGGCGCCGGTTCATCGCGGCGGCGACGACGGCGGCCGTCGTCGTCCCCCTCGGAGCCTGTGTGTTCGGCGGCGATCTTCGCGTCGTCGTGGTGGGAGATGCCCCGGCCTCGACCGTGGTGCCCGACGGGGATCCTGCTCGGACAGCCCTCGCGCTCAGCTCGACCCTGTTCTCCTCGGCCGAGGGCGTCGTGATCGCCACCGAGGACACCGCTGACGCGCTGGCAGCGGTCAGCTCACGCTCCGGCCTGCCGCTGCTGATCGGCACCGATCAGGCGGTGGCCGACGAGCTCGAGCGGCTCGGGGCCGACACGATCGTGACGGCGCAGGGCACGGACGTCTCGGCGTTCGGCGACGATGTCGACGTCAGGGAGATCGATCCCGCCGACGCCGAGGCCGACGTGCCCGAGGCTCGCCGGACCGACGACGCGACGCCCGTCTCGCTGTTCGTCGACCCGGAGCAGGGCGGCCCCGCGCAGGCCGTCGCGCGCGCCGAGGTCGAGGCGTCCGGCGGCACGGTCCGCGAGATGCCCGGCGGGGCCCCCGGTCGCAGCAGCGACACCGTCGCGGCGACGAAGGAGGCGGCCGGCTCCGACCCGTCCGTCGGCGTTCTCGCCCTCGGGGCGACCTTCGGCCCCGCCGAGCAGTGGACCTCGACCCTGCACACGGCCCTCACCGCCCCGGAGCTCCCCGGTGGCGGCACCACCGTCTTCCCGGGTCGGCGCATGATCGCCGCCTACGGCTCCCCCGGCGTCCCGTCCCTGGGGATCCTCGGGGAGCAGGATCTGGAGGAGTCGATCGACGCCGTGCAGGATCTGGCCGACGACTATGCGGGCCTCACCGACGACGGGGTGATCCCCGCCTTCGAGATCATCTCGACTCTCGCCTCCTCCGAGCCGGGGGCCGACGGCGACTACTCCACCGAGCTGGATCCCGAGGCGCTGCGCGAATGGGTCGACGCGGCCGGCGAGGCCGGGGTGTACGTCGTCCTGGACCTGCAACCGGGCACCAGCGACTTCCTCAGCCAGGCCAAGCACTACGAGGACCTGCTGACCCGGCCCCACGTCGGGCTGGCCCTCGATGCGGAGTGGCGGCTGCTGCCCGGCCAGAAGCATCTGGAGCAGATCGGTTCGGTCTCGGCCGAGGAGGTCAATGAGACAGCCACGTGGCTGGCCGATCTCACCGCGGAGAACGGCCTGCCGCAGAAGGTGCTCATCCTCCACCAGTTCAGCCTCTCGATGATCACCGACCGACAGGACATCGACACCTCCCGCCCGGAGCTCGCGATCACCGTGCACGCCGACGGTCACGGCACCCCCGACTCCAAGCTCGAGACCTGGAACGCCCTCCGGCACGATCTGCCCGACGGGATATTCATGGCCTGGAAGAACTTCTACGACGAGGACACCCCGACCTTCACCCCGGAGCAGACCTACGAGGTGGAGCCGCGCCCCTGGTTCGTCTCGTACCAGTGACGGGCCGGGCCGTCGTGCTCCGAGCGACGGCGAGCTGTCCCGGCCGCTGCCGGGACGACCTCAGTCGGCGCGCAGATGCGCGAGGACCAGTCCGATCGGGATGCTCACCGCGGTCAGCACGAGCACGCCGCGGTAGGTCCACAACGCCCAAGTCGGGCCCTTCGCGCCGCGGCCCACGGCTCGGATCATGAGCACCATCGTGACGACCAGCGCAATCCCTCCGGCATCGACGATCAGCGGCGCCGTGAGCAGCGTCCCGGTGATCACCGCGAGACAGCCCAGGTTCCAGGTCAGCAGCTCGGCGAGCAGCGCTCGGCGGGAGGGACGCCGCGCGGCGAGCGCCCACTGGGCGATCCCCAGGGCCGCCTGCAGGACGCCGCCGACCAGCACCTGGAAGGCCGCGGACCAGGACCCGTGCTCGAGGCCCAGCGGGCCGGTGATCGCCGCGACCAGCCCGCCGGTGATCACCCAGAGGATCGCCATGGCCCGGAAGGGATAGTCGTCCCGGCCGGGACCGCAGTCGCGATCGCGGTCGCGGTCGCGGTCGCGGTCGCGGTCGCGGTCGCGGTCGCGGGAGACAGTCCTGCCTACGAGGTCGTGGGGCATGCCCACCATTGTCCCGCAGTCGCCCGGCGCACGGTCCCCGCACACGGCCATGGAGAGGAAGCCGGCACGCCCTGAGCGTCCGACCGGGATCGACGCCCTCCCGCCACCCGCTCCTGGTCAGCGTCGCGCAGCAGAGCGCAGCAGAGCGCAGCCGAGCGCAGCAGACGCAGCCGATGGACCGCAAACGATCGAGAGTGACGTTTTGGGCGCTTCCGCTGTCACGGAGGCGCCCAGAACGTCACTCTCGATCTGTGGCGAGGAAAAACCAGACCGAGAACCGGTCGATCAGGCGTGCACCGTCTGCCCGGTCTCCTGCCGCTCGCAAGCTCGCAGCACGTCGACCAGGCGTGCACCGTCTGCCCGGTCTCCTGCCGCTCGCAAGCTCGCAGCACGTCGGTCAGGCGGGATTGATTGCCCGATCAGGCGTCGACCACCACGGCCATGACGGTGGGCTCGCGGCGGTAGCTGCGGCGCAGGTAGCTGCTGACGGCGTCGACGATGATCTCCTCGATCTCGGCGATGTCGTCGATCTTGTCCTGCTGGGCACGCGCGAGGGCCTTGGTCACCTGCGCCTCGGCCCCCTCGAAGGTGCGCTTGTCGTGCACGAAGCCCTTGGTGAGGAACTCCAGCGGCTCGACGGTCTGGTTGGTCTTGGGGTTGATCAGCGCCACCACGGTGACCACGCCGCCGCCGCTGAGCTGGCGACGCTCGGCGAGGGTGTCCTCGGTCGCGGTGCCGATGGTCTGGCCGTCGACGTAGACCAGGCCGGCCTCGACCTTGCCGGAGACGCGCGCCTTGCCATCGATCAGGTCCACGGTCACGCCGTCCTGGGCGATGACGATGTTCTGCTCCGGCACGCCGGTGCGGCGGGCCAGCTCGGCGTTGGCATGGAGGTGCTTGGACTCGCCGTGCACCGGCATGACGTTGCTGGGACGGACGATGTTGTAGCAGTACACGAGCTCGCCGGCGCTGGCGTGGCCGGAGACGTGGACCTTGGCGTTGCCCTTGTGGACGATGTTCGCGCCGAGATCGGTGAGCTTGTTGATGATTCCGTAGATGGCGTTCTCGTTGCCGGGGATCAGCGAGCTGGCCATCAGCACGGTGTCATCCTCGCCCACCCGGATCTGGTGATCGCCGTTGGCCATGCGCGCCAGCGCCGCCATCGGCTCGCCCTGGGACCCGGTGCAGATCAGCGTGATCTTGTGGTCGGGCATCGACTGGATCTTGCGGAAGTCGACCACCAGACCCTTGGGGATGTTCAGGTAGCCGAGATCGCGCGCGATCCCCATGTTGCGCACCATCGACCGGCCGACGAAGGCGACCTTGCGACCGTTGGCGTGGGCCGCGTCGAGCACCTGCTGGATCCGGTGGACGTGGCTGGCGAAGCTCGAGACGATGATTCGCCGCGGCGAGGAGGTGAACACCTGGTCGATGGCGGGGTTCAGATCGCGTTCGGAGATCGTGAACCCGGGGACCTCCGCGTTCGTGGAGTCGGTGAGGAACAGGTCCACGCCCTCCTCCCCGAGACGGGAGAAGGCGCGCAGATCGGTGATGCGCCCGTCCAGCGGGAACTGGTCCATCTTGAAGTCGCCGGTGTGCAGCACGAGGCCGGCCTTGGTGCGGATCGCCACGGCCAGGGCGTCGGGGATGGAGTGGTTGACCGCGACGAACTCGAGGTCGAACGCGCCCGCCTTGCGGTGCTCCCCCGCCTCGACCTGGATGGTCTTGGGCGTGATGCGGTGCTCCTTGAGCTTGGCCGTGATGAAGGCCAGGGTGAGCTCGGAGCCGATCAGGGGGATGTCGGAGCGTTCCTTGAGCAGGTACGGCACGCCACCGATGTGGTCCTCGTGGCCGTGGGTCAGGACGATCGCCTCGATGTCGTCGAGGCGGTCGCGGATGGAGGTGAAGTCGGGCAGGATCACGTCGATGCCGGGCTGGTGATCCTCGGGGAACAGCACGCCGCAGTCGACGATCAGCAGCTTGCCGGCGAACTCGAACACCGTCATGTTGCGGCCGACCTCGCCGAGGCCGCCCAGTGCGGTGATGCGCATGCCGTTCTTGCGAAGGCGCGCGGGGGCGGAGAGCTTGGGGGTGGGAGAGGGCATGGAGGAATCTCAATCGTCGAACGGTCAGGGTCTCAAGAATCGGGTGTCGCGCGCGGCGCCGAGGCGCGCAGCAGCGTGCACACCGTTCACGGTACGGCAGGAATGCGGCTTTTCCGCATTCATGCTGGATTGACCACGTTCGAGAGCGCGGTCCTCGCCGCACGGCGACCGCCCCGCGGACTCAGGAGATCCGCTCCGCCAAGGCCGAGAGCGAGCGCTCGGCCCGGAAGGCGTGGCCGCCGTCGGTGACGACGAGCTCCGGCGGAACCGCATCCAGCGCCTCCCAGACCGGGGCGAGCTGCGCGAAGGAGTCCCGCGTCGCCGCGATGGGGAAGATGTGGTCCCGCTCCCCCGCCTCCAGGATCAGCGGACGCGGGGCGATGAGGGCGGCGATGTCCGCCATCTCCATCTCGGGCAGGATGCCCGGGATGATGTTGCAGGGGCAGTGCCGGATCGAGCACAGGCTGGCCTCGAAGCTGCAGAAGTAGGTCGCGACCAGGGCCGCTGAGATCGAGGAATCCGCCGCAGCGGCCAGCAGCGAGACCGCTCCCCCTCCGGAGCCGCCCGCCACCGCCACCCGCTGCGGGTCGACGCCGCCGAGCTGACGCAGCGCATCGACGGCGGCGAGCGCATCGGCCACCCGAGCCCCCATCAGAGGCGCGCCGTGCATCAGGTGGCGCACCGCGTCGACCCCGCAGGAGCTCTCGGTCTCCGCGTAGGGCTCCGAGCCGTCCGGGAGGGGGAAGCGTCGTCGGCCGAAGCTGATCATCTCGGGGCACAGCACCGTGAAGCCCGCGCTCACGAACTTGTGGGCGAGGCCGTCGTGGTACTCGTCCACCGGATCCGTGGCCACCAGATCGTCGATGCCGCGACCGTGCCCGGCGATCAGCACCACCGCCGCGCCGGTGGCTCGGTCCGGAATGGGGCGCAGGAGGAAGGCGGGGATCTCGTCCCCGTCGGCGGTATTGATCGAGGCCTCATCGACCGCATGGGGCGAGACGTCGTCGGCCGTATCGGGGGAGGCCTCGCCGGCGGCATGGATCGGCGCATCGGCAGGCTCAGCGCTGGACGTCTGAGGCACGCGCACGAGCGCGGACGGCGGCCGGTCGCCGCCGGCTTCCGGGAGCCCGAGCAGCGAGCGCAGACGTTCCCGGCGTGTCCCGCCGCTCACCTCACTCTCCCGCGACAGCACGATCCAGGCGCTGGGAGATGTCCGAGAGCACGTCGTCGACCGGCTGGTCGGCCAGCTCCTTCATGAACGGCTCGACCTTCACGGGGCCGGTGTAGCCCGCCGCGTGGACGGCGCCCATGAAGCCGGCGAGGTCGATGACCCCGGTGGCGTAGGGCAGGCGGCGGTCGAGATCCCACTGCTCGTCGCGCTCGCGATCGTCGCGGGCGTCGTTGATGTCGACCGAGACGATGTCGGCATCGGTCAGCCCTGCGAGGTCCTCGGCGCTCTCCCCGGCGGTGTACCAGTGGTAGCTGTCCAGGATGAGGCCGACGTTGTCGGCGCCGGAGTCCGCGATCAGCTCGCGCGCCTCGCGCAGGCCGTGGATGAAGGGGTAGCGCTCGGTGGACCATAAAGTCTTGGGGCCGATGTACTCGAGGCCGAGGCGCAGCCCGGCATCGGCCAGCAGCTCGGCGACCAGGGAGAGGCGACCGACGTGCAGGCGCCAGTTCTGGCGGTGGTCGCGCTGATCATGCATGGGGCGGATCCAGGTGCCGACGCGGGTGACGCCGGCGGCCCGCAGCAGCTCGAGGGCGGCGGGCAGGTCCACGAGCGCCTCGCGGAACTCACCGGCAGGCGCGTCCAGCGGAACGGGCAGGCCGGCCATGCCCCACTGAAGACCTCGCTCGCGCACCTCGGCGGCGTGCTCGGCGACGGCCCCGGTGCTGCCCAGGGAACGGAAGTGGTCCGGGTCGGGGTCGACGCCGCCGAAGCCGTGCTTCGCGGCGAGGTCGATCGCGGTGGGGTGGACCAGGGGGAGTCCGAGGGCGCCGGGCGAGAGGTTCGAGAACATCCGCTCAGCCTATGCGTGATCGCTTCTCACGTGGTGATCTGGGCCACGCTGTCCACTTGCTGGGATCAGCGACTCTCGGGCGGCGTCGTGAACAGGCCGCGGTGCAGGATCCGTCGTGCGCGCGAGAGACCCTCGGGATCGGTCGCACGACGGTCCACCGCGAGGGCGGCCATCATCATCGGCAGCGCGAGCAGGACGTCGTCGGCGGTCACACCGGGATGGACGGTGCCCGCGGCGCGAGCCTGCGCCATCAAGGGCTCGAAGGCCGCCTTCGTCCGGTCGGAGAGCTCCGCGAGACCTCCGCTCCGCTCCTGCGCGACCATCTGCGCCAACCACGGCGTGCCCACCTGGACGTCCAGGACGTGACCGAACAGCTCGGTCGCCCCGTCGCCCCGCTCCCGGAGGTCCCGCGCCCGGGCCTCGATCTCCTCGACGTTCCCCTGCAGCACGGCGGCGACGAGCGCCTCGCGATCGGCGAAATGGCGGTGCAGCGTGGTGCGGCTGACCCCGGCCTCGCGGGCGATCTCGTCCAGGGGCACCTCGGGCCCGCGCTCCGCCACGATGTGGCGCGCGGCGACCAGGAGCCGGGCACGATTCCGCGCCGCATCGCGTCGCACGGGTGTCTCGGCCATGTCCGAACTGTACCTATCGACGAGGTCACAGCGTGTTTGCCTGCCAAACGTACATTGATGTACGTTTCTTGCTCGTCGCGAGGAAGGATCCCTATGACGGACACGACCACCACGACCGGCGACCTCTGTCCCGGCATCGATCCGGAAGCGCTGCGCACGAAGTACCGGCAGGAGCGGGATCGTCGGATCCGCCCGGACGGAACCGGCCAGTACCGTCGGACCGCCGGAGAGTTCGGCTACTACGCCCAGGACCCGTACACGCCCCGCACCGACCGCGCACCCCTGACGGACACGGTCGAGGTGCTGGTGATCGGCGCCGGTTTCGGCGGGCTGCTCACCGCCGCGAAGCTCCGGGACGCCGGCGTTCAGTCCCTGCGCCTGATGGATGAGGCAGGGGACGTGGGAGGCACCTGGTACTGGAACCGCTACCCCGGCATCCACTGCGACATCGAGTCCTACCTGTACATGCCGCTGCTGGAGGAGACCGGCTACATGCCGCAGTGGCGCTATGCGCCCGGCGAGGAGATCCGCCGGCACACGGTGCGGATCGCCGAGCACTACGACCTCTACCGCGACACCGCCTTCCACACCCGTGCCACCGAGCTGCGCTGGGACGAGGAGGAGACGCACTGGCTGGTGCGCACCGACCGCGGCGATGCGATGCGCGCCCGCTATGTCGTCGTCTCCTCCGGCACGCTCTCCCAGCCCAAGCTCCCCGGGATCCCGGGGATCGAGGACTTCGCCGGCCACACCTTCCACACCAGCCGCTGGGACTACGGCTACACCGGGGGCGATGCCGAGGGCGGCCTCGACGGCCTGGCAGACAAGCGGGTGGCCGTCGTCGGCACCGGCGCGACCGGCCTGCAGGCGATCCCGAAGATCGCCGAGGACGCGCAGCACCTGTACGTCTTCCAGCGCACCCCCTCCACGGTCGACGTGCGCGCCAACCGTCCCACCGATCCCGAGTGGGCGGCCTCGCTCCAGCCGGGCTGGCAGCGCGAGCGGATGGAGAACTTCCTGGAGATCCTCTCCGGCGAGGACGTCGAGGAGGACCTGGTCGGCGACGGATGGACCGCCACCCCGGCCCTGCAGCGCGCGATGATCACCGGCAAGGTCGACACCACGGTGGACCCCGCCGAGCGCGAGCGTCGCGACGAGCTCGCGGACTTCGCCGCGATGAACCGGATCCGCTCCCGGGTCGACGACGTCGTCGAGGACCCGGCCACGGCCGAGGCGCTCAAGCCCTGGTACCGCTACATGTGCAAGCGCCCCGGATTCAGCGACCTGTACCTCCAGGCCTTCAACCGCGACAACGTCACCCTCGTCGACACCGCGGACCACGGCGGCATCACGTCGATGACGCAGAACGCGGTGGTCGTCGGCGAGGACGAGTACGAGGTGGACTGCATCATCTTCGCCACCGGCTTCGAGACCGGCGTCTCCGGGGTCATCTCCGGCACCCTGCCGGTGCACGGTCGGGGTGGGACCCCGCTGCTCCAGGCCTGGGCCCGGGGCCCGCGCACCCTGCACGGCTTCACGACCCACGGCTTCCCGAACCTGTTCCAGCTGGGAACGATGCAGAACGCGAACTCGGTGAACTTCGTGCACATCCTGTCCGAGCAGGCTCGACACATCGCCGCCATGGTCGAGTCGGCGCACCGGAGCGGCGCCCTCTATGTCGAGCCGACCCGCGCGGCCGAGCAGGCGTGGTGCGACACCATCGCGGAGGTCGCCGTCGACAACTCCGCGTTCCTCGCCGAGTGCACCCCCGGCTACTACAACGGCGAGGGCACCCGGACGGGAACGTCCACGTCCTACGCGCCGGGCCCGGTGGCCTTCCACCGGCTGCTCGCCGCCTGGCGCGAGGACAGCATGGACGAGGTGCTCGTGCCCGCAGCCGCCGACGCACCGCACCGTGAGGACCCGCGCGCCGTGCCCGCCGGACAGGGAGTCGCCTGATGCGCACCCGGCGCTCAACGATCGTCGGATCGGTGCCTCGACGCTCCGTGGCAGCGCTGGCCGTCGCGGTCGCCGCGCTGCCGCTGGCGGGATGCATGGACCCGGGCGAGCCGGCCGCTCCCGACCCGGACGCCCCGTCGGACGACGAGCCCAGCCGTCTGACCGCGCAGCGGCTCCTGCAGGTGACCGAGCCTCATGAGGCCACGGGGCGGACGCTGCTCGAAGGGCCGACGTTCGACGAGGACGGCCGCCTGCACCTGGTCGACGTCACCGCCCCGGCCGGGGCGCCGAAGGTGATGCGGATCGACCTCGACTCCTCGGAGGTCACGACGGTGTTCACCGACGAGACCGGTGTGTACACCTCGGCGCAGTGGGGCCCGACCGACGGGAGGCTGCACCTGACCGACTACGCCGGCGGGCGGATCGTCAGCATCACGCCGGAAGGAGAGGATTCGCAGACCGTCTTCGAGGGCGACGTGGAGGGGCGCACCATGCACCCCGACGACCTCGCCTTCGACGAGGAGGGGACCATGTTCGTCTCCGACTCGGCCCGGACCGCCTATCCCGGCGGCGAGCCGACGGGACGCGTGGTGCGGATCGATGCCGCCTCCGGCGAGGCGACCGTCCTCGCCGAGAGCCAGCCGAATCCCAACGGGATCTCCTACGACCCGGAGACGTCGGCGCTGTGGGTCAGCCAGTTGGACGCGAACCGCATCGACCGTCTGCTGCTGACCGAGGACGGGACGAGGGTCGCCACCGGTCACACGGCGATCCATGTGGACGGCGGCCCCGCCCAGACCGACTCGAACGCCCTCGATGCGCAGGGGAACCTCTACCAGGGCGTGCACGGCATCCCGCGGATCCTCGTCTACGGGCCGAAAGGCCGGCTGAGGGCGACCGTCGAGATCCCGGAGGGGGACGAAGGCCTCGAGTCGGCGACGAACATCGCGATCCGGCCCGGCACCACCGACGCGTACGTCACCGTCAGCGGTCCGGCCGGAGGGTACGTGTACCGCTTCGACGCCCTGGCCGAGGGCACCCGGGCCTCGAACGGCGGATGAGCGGGCCGGGACCGCTCCAGCAGATCCGCAGCGACGGCAGCGTTGACCTGCCGCTCGCCGCCTGCGTCTCCTCGGCGGGCGTGGGTATCGCCCATGCGGCCATGCCCACGCTGATCATGGAGAACTCGCCCCCGTCGGAGGCCGGCGCCGGCGTGGGCGTGAACGCGCTGACGCGTTCGATGGGCACCACCGTCGCCGGCGCCGTGATGGCGATCGTGCTCACCTCGATCACGACGACGATGGCCGGAGCTGTCCTGACCCCGGCGGTCCGGCGCCTCCGCGCCCCGTGGCTCGTCGGCGCACAGGGGGCGGCTCCGAGCCTCAGTGAGCAGGCGGCGTCCACCGCGGGTCGCGGCCCAGGAAGGCGAACAGCTTCTCCTGCTCGGTGGCGTCATCCGGTACCGGCTGCTGCTGCCCGAACTGGCCGCTGGGGCGCAGCTGCTCCTCCATCGCGCTCATCCCCGTGAAGGTCGCGTGGACCAGGTCGGGATCGAGGGTGTCCTCCTGGCCGGAGGAGCGGGCGAGGTCCCAGGTGTGGAAGAAGACGTCGACGGTGTAGACGGCGTCGATCAGCTCCGGGACCGGACGATCCTGCCCGGTGTGCGGCCCGGAATGCAGGTGCCCGGCGGCCGCCGGATCCTCCAGCAGCTCCTGCACCTGCGCATCCAGGTGCGTCCAGGCCGCGGCAGGGTCCATGTCGACGCCCGGGCCGTCCGTGAAGCGGAAGGTCGAGCCCCCGTGGACCAGCGCCGGCAGCCAGGTGATGAGGTGCCCGACGACGTCACGGGCGCGCCATTCCTTCACCGGGGTGGGGGCGTCCCAGTCCGTCACGCCGGCCACGGTCCGCGTGAAGCCGACCGCGATCCGGCGGTACTTCTCCTCGGGCACGAGCTCGGGCAGGGGTGTCGACATCACTCCCTCGTCCCGACGTCATGGCTCGTCGGGCCCGGGACGGGATCCCCTGCCAGCAGCGCGTCGAGGGCTGCATAGCCCTCGTTCACCCCGACGTCCATCCCGGACTCGAGCATCTGCCCGCGGCCCTCGAAGGAGTCGAACAGCGAGGTGGTGTGCAGGCGGGTCCGGCCGTCGCCGAGGTCCTCGACGCGCAGGGTCTCCAGCGAGACCCCCTCGGGCCAGCCGTCGAAGGTGAAGGTCTGGACGATGCGGTCCTCGGTGACGTCGTGGAAGCTGCCGTGGAAGGAGTACTCCTCCCCGTCCGGCCCGATGTTGACGAAGGCCCAGGCTCCGCCGGTTCGGGCGTCCCAGTGCTCGATGCGGGTCGAGAGCTCCGTGGGGCCGACCCACTGCGCGTAGAGCTCGGGGTCGGTGTGGGCGCGCATGACCTGCGTGGGGGCGGCGCGGAAGTCCCGGGTGATGCGGATCAGGGGGACCTCGGGGTCGGCTTCGATGGTGGCGGTTCCCGGGTGGTCGGTGGTGCTCATGAGGGGTGCTCCTCGTCATCGGTGGTACCGGTGGTCTGCAGCAGCTCGTCGAGGCGATCCAGTCGCTCGTCGACGGCACGGCGATGTCGATCGATCCAGTCGGTCAGCTCCCCCAGCACCTCGGCATCGAGGTGCACGGGACGGCGTTGGGCGTCGCGCCGGCGGGTCACCAGCGCGGCGGACTCGAGGACCGCGATGTGCTTGCTCACGGCCTGCAGGGACATCTCGTACGGGGCGGCGAGCTCACCCACGGTGGCATCACCGAGGGTGAGACGGGAGACGAGATCCCGTCGCGTCGGGTCGGCGAGAGCCGCGAAGGCCCTCGACAGGGTGTCGTCGTCCATCCCTCCCTTTCTCAACTGTTTGGTTGATAACAGGGACGCTACGCCGTCACGAGATCGACGTCAACCCATCGGTTGAAAAAGGGGTGCTGGATGAGGAGATGGCGCAGGACGAGGGCCTGCGGGAGCGCCCGGACACGGGGCCAGGTCGCACCGTCCGCGGCCCTCACTCCCCCAGCTGCAGCTCCACGGTCGTGTAGGAGTGCGCCGGCAGCGTGATCTCGAGCCCTCGTTCGTGGTCGCGGATGTCCTCCAGCGGCGCCGGAGCGACCGCCCGCGGATCCTCGGGGGTGTTGTGCGCGGCGGTCGACGCCCCGGTCAGCACCGTGACGCGGTGCCCGGTCACGGTTCGTCCGCGCAGGTCGAGCACGAGAGTGCGCGGCGCGTCGGCGTCGAGGTTCGACAGCGAGACCAGTGCGGTGCCCTCCTGGGGGCGCACGGAGGCCGAGGCCGAGATCATGGGCAGCGAGCGGCCGTCGACCTCCCGCGGCTGCTCCGGCAGCACCACGTGGGTGGCGAGCGCGGAGGCGTCCTGGTGCCCGGCGTTCATCGCGAACACGTGATAGGTCGGGGTGAGCACGAGGGCGCCGGTGTCGGGATCGGTGAGGATCATCGCCTGCAGAACGTTCACGGTCTGGGCGATGTTCGCCATGATCAGGCGGTCGGCGTGGCGGTGGAAGCCGTCGAAGTGGATCGAGGCGACCAGGGCATCGCGCACGGTGTTCTGCTGGTACAGGAAACCGGGGTTCGTGCCGGGCTCGACGTTCCACCAGGTGCCCCATTCGTCGAAAACCAGGCCCACCTTCCGGTGCGGGTCGTACTGATCCATGACGGTGGAGTGACGGGCCACCAGCTCCTCGGCGCGGGTCGCGCGGGAGAGGGTCAGGTACCACTCCTGGTCGGTGAACTCGGTGGCGCTGCCCTTGTCCGCCCAGGGGCCGGACATCGTGTAGTAGTGCATCGAGATCGCCTGATAGGGGCCGGACTCCCCGTCCGCGCCCTCGAGGTTCTGGGCCGCCCGCATCAGCGACTCGGTCCAGGCGAAGTCGTCGTCGCTCGCGCCGGCGGCGATGCGGGTGACGTGATTGCCGGGATCCCCGCCCTGGTCGCGCACGTAGGTGGAGTACTGCCGGGCGAGTGCCGCATAGTCCTCGGCGCGCATGGTCCCCCCGCAGCCCCACGGTTCGTTCCCGATGCCGAAGAACGGCACCGCCCACGGTTCATCGCGGCCGTTCTCCCGGCGCAGGGACGCCATCGGGGAATCGTCGGCGCGGGTGAGGTACTCGACCCATTCGCTCATCTCCGCAACCGTGCCGGAGCCGACGTTCCCGTTGACGTACGGCGCGGTGCCCAGCAGTTCCACGAGATCCATGAACTCGTGGGTGCCGAAGGAGTTGTCCTCGACGACATCGCCCCAGTGCGAGTTGACCATCCGCGGGCGGTCCTCGCGGGGGCCGAGGCCGTCCTTCCAGTGGTAGTCGTCGGCGAAGCAGCCGCCGGGCCAGCGCAGATTCGGGATCTGCAGGGCGCGCAGGGCCTCGACGACGTCCCGGCGGATGCCGCGGATGTTCGGGATCTCGGAGTCCTCGCCGACGAAGAAACCGCCGTAGATGCAGCGGCCGAGGTGCTCGGCGAAGTGGCCGTAGAGGTGGCGGCTGATCGTGGGGCCGGGCAGGTCGAGGTCCACGACGACGCGGGCGGGCCCGCCGGCCGTGCGGCGGGTGGAGCCGGTGGCCGCCGTGCCGAGGGCGGACACGAGTGAGCGGCTGAGGGAGGACGAGGTCACGAGAGGCTCTCTTTCGAGCGGGTCCGGCAGGTGGTGAGGGTCGGCCCGGCCGGGGAGCGCTCACCCGGCCGGACCGCGTCGGGAGGGTCAGGCGCGACGCGCGAGACGGATCATGCTCCAGGAGATCGCGGGCAGGTCTCCCGTGAGGCGGCCGTCGGCCAGCGTGATCGAATCGTTGGCGGCGGGGGTGACGGTCTCGGGGGCGTCCTTGGTGTTCGCGGCGTAGGGATCCTCGTGGTGCATCGTGACCGCCTCGACCAGCTCCAGGTCGCCGAAGGCCGACAGGTCCGCGTCCAGGGCCAGCTGCTCGTCGGCGCCGCGGTTGACGACGAAGAGGGACAGGGCTCCGGATCCCTCGTCCCAGGTGGCGACGGCGTCGGCTGCGGAGCTGGTCCCGAAGCGCCGGTTCTCGAAAGTCGGTGCGTCCAGGCGCACGTCGAGCACCTCGCCGGCGGCATGTCGGGAGGTCAGCGCGAAGGGGTGGAAGGTGGTCTGCTTCCAGCTCGCACCACCGGGCTCGGTCATGATCGGGGCGATCACGTTGACCAGCTGGGCCAGGGAGGCGGAGGCGACGCGGTCGCTGTGGCGCAGCAGGGAGATCAGCAGGTTGCCGAACACCACCGCATCCATGGCCGAGTAGGTGTCCTCCAGCAGCACGGGGGCGATCGGCCAGTCCTGCCCGCTGGGCGGGCGGGACTCGGCGCGATGCTGGTACCAGATGTTCCACTCGTCGAAGCTGACCATGATGCGCTTGTCGCGCTTGAGCTTGGCGCGGACGTGGTCGGCGGTGGCGACGACGGAGTCGATGTAGTAGTCCATGTCGTCGGCCGAGGCGAGGAAGGAGGCCTGGTCGCCGTCCTGCTCGGAGTAGTAGGCGTGGGCGGAGATCATGTCGACGTGGTCGTAGGCCTCGGTCAGCACCGCATTCTCCCAGGCACCGAAGGTCTCCATCGAGGTGTTGGAGGAGCCGCAGGCGACCAGCTCGAGGTCCGGATCCTCCTGGCGCATCGCCCGGGCGGCCTCGGTGGCGACGCGGGCGTACTCCTCGGGGGTCTTGTGGCCGGTCTGCCAGGGGCCGTCCATCTCGTTGCCCAGGCACCACATGCTGATGCCGTAGGGGGCGGCGTGCCCGTTCGCCGCCCGCTCGTCGGACAGCGCGATGCCTTCCGGGGCGTTGGCGTACTGGAGCACGTCCAGCGTCTCCTCGATCCCGCGGGTGCCGAGGTTCACGGCGTACATCGGCTCGACCCCGACCTTCTCGACCCAGGCCATGAACTCGTCCAGGCCGACGGTGTTGGGTTCGGTGGAGTGCCAGGCGAGGTCGTGGCGGGCGGGGCGCTGCTCGACGGGGCCGACGCCGTCCTCCCACTTGTAGCCCGAGACGAAGTTGCCGCCCGGGTAGCGCACGGAGCTCACGCCGAGCTCGCGGGTCAGGGCGAGCACGTCGGTGCGGAAGCCGTCCTCGTCGGCCGACGGATGGCCCGGCTCGTGGATGCCGGTGTAGACGCAGCGGCCGAGATGCTCGACGAAGGCGCCGAAGGTGCGCCGACGCACGGGCGCGACGCGGAAGGCAGGGTTCAGGGCAAGGGTGATACGCGAAGACATCGGTGTCGGCATCCTTCTCGGAGGTGGGGCACCGGCCTGGTCGCGACTTCGCGACAGCCAGTTCTACAACGTTGCAAAATAGCTTTCCACAACGATGTCCCCGCGTCAACGGCATTCCGCGGTCGAGAATCGGCAGCGCATCGGCAGTACGACGTCGACAGAACGACGTCGGCCGCGCACGCAGCCCGCGTCGAGACGCACGACATCGGCGCTCGACGCACCCGTGCAGGTCCGCGAGTGCAAGAATCGTCCCCATGCCCCTGAACTCTGCGACCGGTCGCCAGCGCCCCCCTGCGCTGCGCGACGTCGCCGAGCTCGCGGGAGTCTCGATCAAGACCGTCTCCAACGTGGTCAACGAATACCCTCATGTGCGCGACTCGACGCGCGAGAGGGTGCGGGAGGCGATCCTCCAGGTCGGATACCGTCCCCAGGCCGCGGCGCAGCAGCTGCGCACCGGGGCGAGCAAGATGATCACCCTGGCGGTGCCGGCGCTGACCTTCTCCTACTTCTCGGACCTCGCCCAGGAGTTCATCGACGAGGCGCAGCTGCGCGGGCAGACCGTCGTGCTGCACTCGACCTCCGCCGGTCGCGAGGCGGAGCGCACGGTGCTCGAGGGGTTCAACCGCCTGGTCGGCGACGGGGTGATCTTCAATCCGCTGCTGATCGAGGAGGCCGTGTTCGCGCGGATGGAGCGCACCACGCAGCCCACGGTCTTCATCGGCGAGCACCTGCCCGAGCAGCTCCCCCAGGGCAGCGACTACGTCCGGATCGACAACGTGGCCGCCGCCTTCGACGCGACCAACCATCTGCTGCGGAGCGGTCGGCGCCGCATCGCGTTCCTCGGCGCGATCGCCACCCGGCACGGCCTGCAGCCCCACAGCTCCGGCTCCCTGCGCCGCGACGGCTACGTCGCCGCGCTGACCGAGCACGGGCCCGGCCCCGACGCCGCGATCGTCCAGGCGGTCGACGATTGGCATCGCCACGACGGTTTCGCGGGGGCGCAGGCACTGATGGCGCGCCACCCTGAGGTCGACGGGATCGTCTGCGGCAACGACGATCTCGCCATCGGCGTGCTCGCACAGCTGCGCCGCCTGGGTCGTCAGGTGCCCGAGGACATCGCCGTGATCGGGTACGACGACACCCCCGACGCCCCATTCGCCTCCCCGCCGCTGTCCACCATCTCGCCGGACAAGCACGCGCTCGCCGCGACCGCCCTGGACCTGCTCACCGAGCGGATCCAGGGGCACGACGGGCCGCCGCGCGTGCTGGACACCCCGTACACGCTGGTCGTCCGCGAGTCCACGGCGCCCGTCGGCGTCCCGTCGCCCCCCTCCGCAGGCACGGCCTCGCCCGTCTTTCCCCCCGCCGCCGATCCCGAGGAGCTGCCCCGATGACCATCCCGACCCCGTACGAGGACCTCCTGCGCGAGGTGATGGAGACCGGCCATGCCAAGGGCGACCGCACCGGGACCGGCACCCGCAGTCTGTTCGGCAGGCAGATCCGCTACGACCTGTCCGCGGGCTTCCCGCTGATCACCACCAAGCGGGTGCACACCCGCTCGATCATCCTCGAGCTGCTGTGGTTCCTGCGCGGGGACACCAACGTGCGCTGGCTGCAGGAGCGCGGCGTGAGCATCTGGGACGAATGGGCCGACGAGAACGGCGATCTCGGCCCGGTCTACGGTGCGCAGTGGCGCTCCTGGCCCACGCCCGACGGCGGCGTCATCGACCAGATCACCGACGTCGTCGAGCAGATCCGCACGAATCCCGATTCCCGCCGGCTGATCGTGACGGCCTGGAACCCGGCCGACATCCCGCAGATGGCGCTCGCGCCCTGTCACGCGCTGTTCCAGTTCGAGGTGCACGACGGGAAGCTGTCCTGCCAGCTGTACCAGCGCAGCGCCGACCTGTTCCTCGGGGTCCCGTTCAACATCGCCAGCTACGCGCTGCTGACGCACATGGTCGCCCAGCAGACGGACCTCGCCGTCGGCGACTTCGTGTGGACCGGTGGGGACTGCCACATCTACGACAACCACCACGAGCAGGTCCAGCGACAGCTCTCCCGCGAGCCGTTCCCCTCCCCGACCCTGCGGATCACCCGCCGACCGGATTCGATCCTGGAGTACGAGCTCGAGGACTTCGAGATCGTGGACTACCAGCACCACAAGGGCATCAAGGCCCCGGTGGCGGTGTGAGGGCGGCGGATTCTCCCGCGGATGCGGCAGCGCCCTCGACGACGCAGTCGGTCGCCGATTCACCGCGCCCGGCGCCTTCGGCCGACGTCTCCCCGAGCACGCCCGCCCCGCGGATCGGCATGATCTGGGCGCAGGCCCGGGACGGCGTGATCGGGGCAGGCGGCGCCATGCCCTGGCACCTGCCCGAGGACCTGAAGCACTTCAAGCGCACCACGAAGGGTGGGCCCGTGGTGATGGGGAGGCGCACGTGGGAGTCGTTCCCCGCGACGTTCCGACCCCTGCCCGGGCGCACCAACATCGTCATCACCAGCGATGACTCCTTCGCCGACGACGGAGCGCTGCGCACCAGAACGCTCGACGAGGCTCTCGCTCGGGCCCGCGGCTTCCTCACCTCGGAACCGGACGACTCGAGCGTCCCGACGATCTGGGTGATCGGCGGCGGCCGCGTGTATCGCGAGGCGATGGACCGTGCCGACCTGCTCGTGGTCACCGAGATCGACCTGCAGATCGACGGGGACACCACGGCGCCGACGATCCCGGCGGACTTCCGCCTGGCGGCCGCCGATCCCGACCCATCGGCCGACAGACCCTCCTGGCACACCTCCCGCACCGGCCTGCGCTACCGGATCCTCACCTACCGACGCTGAGCGAGCTCACCCGATCCGCCGAGCCCAGGGACGGTGCGAGCCGGTGGCGGCATTCGTCCACGTGCGGCAGCGTGCGTCGAGCGGCATCAGGTCCCGGTGATGCCGGTGGTGGCGACGCTCTTGATGATCTGGCGCTGGAAGAACATGAACACGATGATCAGCGGGAGCGCGGCCAGCACGGCCTGGGCCATCTGCTGCGCGTACTGGATGCCATAGGCGCTGATCACCGTCTGCAGGCCCGTGGGCAGTGTCATGAGGCTCGAGTCGTTGATGACGATGAACGGCCACAGGAAGTTGTTCCACGCCCCGATGAACACGAAGATCGCGACCGCCCCGAGGATCGGCCGGGACAGCGGCAGCACGATGTTCCAGAAGATCCGGAATCGGCTCGCGCCGTCCACCAGAGCCGCCTCTTCGAGCTCGAACGGGATCTGGTCGAAGAACTTCTTGAGGATGAACACCATCGGCGCCGCGACCACCTGCGGCAGGATGATGCCCCAGTACGTGTCGACCAGGTTCAACGACAGCATCAGCTGGAACAGCGGGACTATGAGGATCTGAGCGGGAATCATGATCGAGGCGATGATCAGCACGATGATCATCTGCCGCCCCACGAACCGGAGCCGTGACAGCGCGTACCCGGCCAGCGCCGAGATCGTCACCGTGATCAGGGTGACCAGCGCCGAGGTGAGAAAGCTGTTCCACGCCCAGCGCGGCACGAGGCCCTCGGTGATCACATTGATGTACGCCTGGATGGTGAAGCCGTTCTCCGGGATGAGCGTGATCGGGAGCGCAGCCGCTTCCGGCTCGGTCTTGAACGAGGTCAGCACCGCCCAGAGGATGGGGATGAGCCATCCGAGCGCCAGGACGGCGAGGACGACGAACGCGACGATCCTGGCCGGGGTGGGACGGCGTCGACGACGAGCAGCACCTGCCGACGGCTCCTGGATCGCGGGGGCCGCGGTGATCGGATCTGACGTGGTGGGCATTGCTGTGCTCATGGCTTCACGCTCCGTCGGGACGAGATCACCATGTACGCGATGGAGACGATGATGATCAGGAAGAAGAAGATGTAGGAGATGGCAGAGGCATAACCCAGGCGGTACCCGGTGAAGCCGACCTCGTAGATGTACAGCAGGATCGGCCTGGTGCTGCCCCCGGGCCCGCCGCCGGTCATCTGGTAGATCTGGTCGAAGACCTTCAGCGAGTTCAGCAGCTGCAGCACGAGCACGAGCACGGTCGTGGGGGCCAATTGCGGCAGCGTGATCGAGACGAACTTCCGCCAACCACCTGCACCGTCGAGCGAAGCGGCCTCGTAGAGCTGATCGGGAATGTTCTGCAGAGCCGCGAGGTACAGCAGGAAGTTGAAACCGATGGTCCACCACACGGTGGTGATGACCACGGCGATCATCGCGGTGCTCGGGTTCTGCAGCCAGGCCACGCCATCGATGCCGAACCAGCCGAGGAACGAGTTGATCAACCCCAGCTGCGGGTTGTACATCCACAGCCAGAACTGGGAGACGACGGTCGACGCCAGCAGGAACGGCATGAAGAAGGAGAGCCGCCAGAACCACTGCCCCGGCAGCCCCAGGTTCACCAGCACGGCCAGGAGGAGAGCGACGGCGACGAGAGGAACCGTCGAGAGCACCGTGAACCAGGCGGTGTTGCCCAGCGAGCTCCACACCTGCGGATCCCCGAGGGCTTCGGCCCAGTTGTCCAGTCCGATGAACTCATCGTTGGTGCCGGCGAGGCTGACGCCGGTGAAGCTCATCCACAACCCGTAGATGGTGGGCCAGATCAGGAACATCCCGAAAGCGATCAAGAAGGGTGCGACGTAGAGCCAGCCGCGCAGGTTGTCGGCCCGACGTCGGCTTCTGCGACCGGGAGTCAGATGATCGGTCTCCCCGTGCTGACGGGGTGGGGCACTCGCGGCACCGGGGGCGCTGAGGCCTTCGGCAGTGGTCATCGGTCGTCTCCTTCGACGGACGAATGGGCTGAGGTGCGGGGCTCGAACAGCTCACGGGGCATGGTGGTCACATCGGGGAGGGCTTCTGGAGCAGATCGTTGATCCGGGCGACGAAGGCGTTCCAGCCGTCCAGCGGCTTCGTGCGCCGGGCCCAGACGTTCTGCATGTCATTGCCGAAGTAGGTGTGGAAGTCGCTGCCCGATCCCGTGAACCAGGCCTGCGGGTCGTACACCAGATGATCGACCGCATCGGCGTAGTGGGACTGCGGCACCAGGTCGGCATAGGAGGGGTCCTCGACCACGGGGAGGTAGGCGGGAATGTGCCCGGCCTGCGCCCACGTGATGGAGTGCTGCAGCAGGTGGGCCACGACGGCGTGGACGTTCCGACGTCGCTGTTCATCGACGGCATCCTGGTGAGGCAGCACGAAGCTGTGGGAGTCCGCGTACGCGGTGGGGGCTCCGAACACGCCGGGGATCATCGTGACGTCGAACGGCAGGCCCTGCTCCTTGTAGCTCGCGGTCTCCCACACACCGCCGTAGAACGCGCCCGAGCCACCGGTGGCGAACTCGGAGATCGCGGTACCGCCGTCGTGACCGGGATTGCCGACCTCCCCGTCGATCAGCGACAGGATCCACTCGATCGTCTCGATCACGAGCTCTTCCTGGTATTCCATCGTGCCGCCGACGGGCAGTTCGATGGTGCCGCCCATCTGGGAGTAATAGGTGGAGAACATCCGCCATTGGTTCGAGCCGTCCCCGAGGTAGCCGAAGGACAGCCCGTACCCGCTCGGGGCGTGGGCTCCGAGCTGCAAGGCCATCTCTCGGAAATCCTCCGGCGTGTCCGTATCCACCAGCAGCCCATCGCTGCCGAGTAGTCCGGCTGCTTCGGCGATCTCGGTGTTGTAGAAGAGGACGAACGGGTGGGAATCCAGAGCGATCGCGGTCAGAGTGCCGTCGATGGTCATCTTGTCCCAGATCAGCTCCGGGAACTGCTCCTTCGTGACGCCGAACTCGGAGAGCAGGTCGAGGTCCCATGGGTCGAGCAGGCCACCGGGGGCGTACCCGGGGACGCGGGAGGCGTGCATGATCGAGAGGTCGGGAGCGCGACCACCGGCGGAGGCCATCGCGAGCTTGGTGTAGTACGGGGCACCCCAGGCCAGCACCGTCTGGGTGACATCGACGGAGCCCTCGGTGGCCATGTAGTCGTCGAGCATGCCGCCCATGATCTGGCCGTCCGGCCCGGACAGCAGATGCCAGAAGTCGATCTCGTCCGACGGCCCGGCGGCGGCTCCGGCACACCCGGACAGCACCCCTGTGGTGCCGAGAGCGCCGAGGATGCCCGCCCCCTTGAGCAGCGAGCGCCGGTGGCGGATGCGGTGGGAGACATCGTGGTCATGAGGTATGCCTTCCGGGTCAGAGCGGGCTGGGCGTCGAGGTGTAGATCGCGAGCTGGTCGCGGATGGCCGCCAAGGCCTGCTCGGGGCTGAGCACACCCTGCTGGACCAGACCCAGCTGAGCGCCGACGGTGTCCTCGAAGGTCGAGCCGGACCCGCCGTACCAGGCCGGATCGTCGTAGACGGCGAAGTCCGCGGAGTCGGCGTAGTAGCGCTGCGGTTCGAGGGCGAGGTACTCCTCGCTCTCGGCCGTCGGCAGGTAGGCGGGGATGTGACCGCCCTCGGCCCAGGTCATGCTCTGGTCGAGCATGACCTTGATGAACTCCATCGCCTGCCGGCGCTGCTGCGGGGAGCGGTCCTTGTGCGGGAGGATGAAGGTGTGGGAGTCCGCCTGGACGGCGGACCGCTCGAAGATCTGCGGGATCGACACCATCCCGAAGTTCAGCCCCTCGATCGACTGCGCGGTGGAGATCTCCCACTCGCCCTGCAGGTAGAACCCGGCCTTCCCGGTGAACATCGCGGTCTGGGAGGTCGCGTAGTCCAGGCCCCGGTTGAGCCATCCCTGACCGACCCAGTCCTGGACCTTCCCCATCACCTCGAGGAAGGTGGGCTCGTCGACGCTGATGGTGGCGCCGTCGTCGGACAGGAACGGGGTCGCGGACTCGAACTGGTTGTACAGCGTCCAGAAGAACCGCCAGGGCGTGGCGGTCTCGGACACGTTCGCCACCGTCATCGCGGTGCCACCGGTGACCTCGCTGATCGCGGCCAGGGCCGCCTCGAAGGTGTCGAGGCCGTCGAGGTCCACCAGCAGTCCGTCGCCGTCCAGCAGCCCCGCCTCCTCGCACACGTCCTTGTTGTAGAAGAGCGTGAACGGGTGGGTGTCCAGGGGGATCGCGATGTTCTGGTCGTCGGTGCGCTGTGTGGTCCAGGCCTGCTCGTTGAAGTCCGCGGTCGACAGGCCGACGCCGGCGAGGTCCTCCTCGGTGATCGGGTCCAGGAGTCCGCCGCTCCACAACGGCTTGGCACGCGTGAGGTGAGCGACCGCGACGTCCGGCGGCTGGTTGCCGACGGTCGCCAGGGTCAGCTTCGAGTAGTAGGGGTTGCCCCAGGTGAGCGTGGTGGCCTGGAGGGAGTCGGGCCCGTAGAGGTCGCGGTAGCCCTGCTGCATGTCCTGCATGCGCACGCCGTCGCCACCGCCGAACAGGTTCCAGTAGATCAGCGTCGAGGGGTCCAGCTGGGTGCCCAGCAGGCCGGCGGCCAGCGGGGTGGAGCAGCCGGCCAGCGGCAGGGCCGTGGCGGCGAGGGCTCCGGCTCCCAGCAGTCGGCGTCGACTGATCCCCGAGCCGGCTCCGGGTCGGTGCGGGACTGAGCGGGGTGGACGATTCCTCATCTCATCACTCCATCGGGATCGGGCACCCGGGCCGCCCGGTGGCGGCAGCATGGGACGGGTCGGACAGGAGCTCGGGGCGGGCCGCGGGCGACGTCGCTCCGGACGGCATCCCCGCAGGCCCGCGCGCCCCTGTGCGCGCACGCCCCGGCGATGCCGCGATGCGCGGGTCGCGCGCCCGGCCGACGGGGCCGATGCGACGCGTGCCCTGCATCACATGAGCTACTTTACATCGTTGCAGGGTCCGACACAAAGATCCGACGCAGCGCTCCGACACCGCGCTCCGACGCACCCCGGCCATGCCCCCGCCGCACCCCTAGAAACAGCACGTGACCTGCGTAGACGACGACGGCGCCCCGGGCACCTCCTGCGAGGTGCCCGGGACGCCGTGCCCCGGGCTCGTCGGCCGCCCGCCTGGTGCGGGTCGGCCGCCGCTCAGCTTCCGGACGTCGAGCGCTTCTTGTTCCAGACATCGAAGGCCACGGCCACCAGCAGCACGACACCGCGCACCACCGACTGCGTGGACTGGTCGATGCCCATGATCGACATGCCGTTGGACATCACGGCCATGATCAGACCGCCGATGATCGCGCCGTGCACCTTGCCGATGCCGCCGGTCACCGCCGCACCGCCGATGAAGGCGGCGGCGATGGCGTCGAGCTCGAACATGTTGCCGGCACCCGGCTGGGCACTGTTGGACCGTGCCGAGTAGACGATGCCCGCGACCGCGGAGAGCAGGCCCATGTTCACGAACAGCCACATGTTCACCCGGCGCGTCTTGACGCCGGACAGCTGCGCGGCCTGGAGGTTGCCGCCCATCGCGTAGATGTGCCGACCGAAGATCGTGCGCTGGCTGATGAACCCGTAGATGAGGATCAGCGCGGCCAGCAGGATCAGCACCACCGGCAGGCCGCGGGAGTGCGCGAGCTGCCAGGCGAAGGCCATGACCACCACGGCCACGGCGGCGTTCTTCAGCCAGAACAGGAACAGGGCTTCGACCGGCTGCTTGTACTTCAGCTTCGCGAGCCGGCCGCGGTACTGCTGGATCGCGAAGACGACCACCAGGGCCGCAGCCAGGAACAGGGTGAAAGCGTCGAACCCTCTCCCGCCCAGCAGGCCGTTGAGGAAACCGCCGGAGATGTACTGGTACTGGGGCGGGAACGGGGAGAGCGAGACGCTCCCCAGCACCTGCAGGGTCATGCCGCGGAAGATGAGCATGCCCGCGAGGGTGACGATGAAGGCGGGGATGCCGACGTAGGCGACCCAGAAGCCCTGCCACAGCCCCACCAGCACGCCGGTGCCGAGTGCCGCCAGCACGCCGACCCACCAGGGCATCCCCCAGCTGATCACCACGACCGCGGCGACGCCGCCGGTCAGCGCGACCACCGAGCCCACCGACAGGTCGATGTGCCCGGCCACGATGATCAGCACCATGCCGATCGCGAGGATCAGGATGTAGGAGTACTGCAGCACCAGGTTGGTGAGGTTTCCCGGGCTCAGCAGCGCACCGCCCGTGAGGATCGTGAACAGCACGACGATGAACACGAAAGCGATGTAGATGCCGCTCTGGCGCAGGTTTCGCGTCAGCAGCTCTTTGATGTCAGAAGTTCCGGCCATGAGGCGCTCACTCCCTCTCCATGGTCATGAGCTCCATGAGGCGCTCCTGCGTGGCGTCCTGCGAGGTCACCTCACCGGTGATCCGCCCCGCGGACAGTGTGTAGATGCGATCGGCCAGTCCCATCACCTCGGGCAGCTCCGAGGAGATGACGATGATGGCCTTGCCCGCCTCGGCGAGCTCGTTGATGATCGTGTAGATCTCGAACTTGGCGCCGACGTCGACGCCGCGGGTGGGCTCGTCGAGGATCAGCAGGTCCGGCTCGGTGAACAGCCACTTGCTGAGCACCACCTTCTGCTGATTGCCGCCGGAGAGCTTGCCGACCTGCGCCATGACGCTGGGCGCCTTGATGTTCAGCGAGGAGCGGAAGCGCTCGGCGACCGCGATCTCCTCGTTCTGATTGATCCAGCCCCCGCTGGTGACCTTCGTCAGCCCGGCCGCGGTGACGTTGGTGCGGATGTCCTGGATCAGGTTCAGCCCGAACTGCTTGCGGTCCTCGGAGACGTAGGCGATGCCGGCGGCGATGGCGTCGGCGACGGTGCGCAGCCGCACCGGGCGGCCGTGCACCGAGACGGAGCCGGAGATGTCCTGGCCGTAGGACTCGCCGAACACGCTCATGGCGAGCTCGGTGCGGCCGGCGCCCATCAGCCCGGCGATGCCGACCACCTCGCCGGCGCGGACGTTCAGCGCTGCCCCGTCGACGACGGTGCGGCCCGGTTGCGTGGGGTGACCGACGTGCCAGTCCTCGATCCGCAGGATCTCCTCCCCGATCTCGGCACGGCGCTCCGGGTAGAGGTTGTCGATGTCGCGTCCGACCATGCCCTTGATCAGACGTGGGACGAGGCCGGAGCGCTCGCCCTCGGGCACGTGCATGTCGATGGTCTCGATGGTCGTGCCGTCGCGGATGACGGTCGTGGCATCGGCGACCGAGGCGATCTCCCCCAGCTTGTGGGAGATGATGATGCAGGTGACGCCCTCGTCGCGCAGGCCGCGGATGAGGCCCAGCAGGTGCTCGGAGTCGTCGTCGTTCAGCGCGGCGGTGGGCTCGTCGAGGATCAGCAGGCGCACGTTCTTCGAGAGCGCCTTGGCGATCTCGACGAGCTGTTGCTTGCCCACGCCCAACTGGCCGACGGGCGTCACCGACTTCTCGGTCAGCCCCACGCGCTGAAGCAGCTCGGCGGCCCGGGCGTTGGTCTCGTGCCAGCTGATCACGCCGCCCCGGGACTGCTCGTTGCCGAGGAAGATGTTCTCGGCGATGGAGAGGTGGGGCACCAGGGCGAGCTCCTGGTGGATGATCACGATGCCTTCGGCCTCGGAGTCGTTGATGGTCGAGAAGCGGACGGGGTGGCCGCGGAAACGGATCTCGCCCTCGTAGGAGCCGGCCGGCTCGACGCCGGAGAGCACCTTCATGAGCGTGGACTTGCCGGCGCCGTTCTCGCCGCAGATGGCATGGATCTCCCCGTCGTCGACCGTCAAGGACACGTCGTCGAGCGCGGTGACCCCGGGGAACCGCTTGGTGATGGAGCGCATCTCGAGGATGTGTTCGGTCACGGGACCCTCCTTCGGGCAGGGAGGCCCCGGCGCGCGCGGTCGCGCCGCCGGGACCTCGTCGGATACGGGATGCGGTTCAGAGCTGCCCGGACTCGACCTGCTCCTCGGTGTAGTACCCGGACTCGACGAGGATCTCCTCGTAGTTGCTCTCCAGGACCATCTGCACCGGGAGCAGGTACGACGGCACGACCTTCACGCCGTTGTCGTAGGTCTCGGTGTCGTTGGCCTCGGGATCCTCGCCCTTCAGCATGGACTCACAGGCGACGATGGCCCGCTCGGCGAGTTCCCGGGTGTCCTTGAAGATCGTCGAGTGCTGGACGCCGTCGGCGATCAGCTTGATCGACGCGATCTCGGCATCCTGGCCGGTCACGATCGGCAGCCCCTCCTCGATCGTCGGTCCGCGGCCCGTGTTCTGCAGGGCGTTGATGATGCCGCGCGAGAGCGGATCCGCCGGAGCCAGCACACCGGACAGCTCCTCGCCGCTGTTGTAGTAGGTGGTCAGCAGGGTCTCCATGCGCTTCTGCGCGGTCTCCTGCTCCCAGCGCTGGGTGGCGGCCTGCTCGATGTCGGTCTGCTTCGAGGGAACGACGAGGGTGCCGTCGTCCAAGTACGGCTGGAGGGTGTCGATCGCGCCCTTCCAGAACAGGTGGGCGTTGTTGTCGTCCAGCGAGCCGGCGAACAGCTCCACGTTCAGCGGTCCCTCGGGGGCGTCGTCGGCCGGCTCGAACTCCTCGTCCAGCAGGCCGAGCCCGAACATCAGGGCGTTGGCCTGGCTCACACCCACCTTGTAGTTGTCGAAGGTGACGTAGAAGTCGACGTTCTCGCTGTCGGTGAGCAGCCGGTCGTAGGCGACCACCGGGATGCCCTGCGAGGCGGCGTTGTCCAGCTGCGCCGAGAGGGACGCCCCGTCGATCGAGGCGATCAGCAGGGCGGCCACGCCGCTGTTGATCATCTGGTCGATCTGCTGCTGCTGGGTGGGGATGTCGTCCTGGGCGTACTGCATGTCGACCTTGTAGCCCTTGTCCTCCAGACCCTTCTTGATGTTGGCGCCGTCGGCCACCCACCGCTCGTAGGTCTCGGTGGGCATCGCGACGCCGACGGTCTGGTCGCTGGGCGCGGCATCGGGGTCGGGCCCGCCCGATCCGGCTCCCTCGCCACCGCAGGCCGCCAGCCCCAGGGCAGCCGCAGCGACCGAGGTCCCGATCAGGAAGTTTCTCCGGTTGTGCATGGTGTCTCCTTGTCGAAATCGCCATCCGCCGCCTGGCAGGAATGGTTCCGTCCTGCGCTGTGCACTGAACACAGACGCCGGGCAGCAGCTGCGCTGCCCGAGGTGCCGGTGATGCATCGGCGAGGCTGTCCGGGCCGGGGTGGATCCGTGCCCGGTGATCCGCACGCCGCCTGTGGCGTGAGGCACAGGGAATGATAACGTTCACATTGAGGCAGATGTCAACGGGAACGGCGCGCGTGCGGGTCACAACTCAGCAACACTTACTGATGGTCGGAATGGAAAGGACTCGCGACCTGCTGTAAAACGATTGCTCTGGTCACACCCGCACCCTGTCGCTCTCACCCGACACTCTGCCCAGTCCGTCCCCGCACTCCCCCGCACACCGCCGTTGCCTCGACCCCGCCCCCGGAAGGAGCAGGCATGGACGCCACCCCCCGCCGTCCCTCCATGGCCGACGTCGCCGCGCGCGCCGAGGTCTCGTACCAGACGGTCTCCCGCGTGCTCAACGAACCGCAGGTCGTGCGGCCGGCGACCCGCGAGCGGGTGCTGGAGGCGATCTCCGCGCTCGGATACACCCGCAATCGTGCTGCTCGCGCCCTGAAGACCACCCGGTCCTCCCTGATCGGCATGCTCACCGACGGCTCCTCGCTGTTCGGGCCGGCGGAGACGACCACCGCGATCGAGGCCGCCGCCCGCGAGGCGGGCTACTCGGTGCTGCTGACCACGGTCGGCGCGCACGAGGACGGTGCGCGCGAGATCGGTTCGGAGCTGTTGGGCTCGGGGGCCGACGGGATCCTCGTGGTCGCGGCGCACGAGGGGATGGTCCCGGCGGTCGCCACCGCCGCCCGCTCCACCCCGGTCGTGGCGGTCTCGGCGCAGGCGCCGAAGGTCGACGGGGTCGAGGTGGTCGGGGTGGAGCAGCAGCTCGGCGCGCGCCTGGTGGTCGAGCATCTCGCGCGCACGGGCGCCCGCTCGGCGGTCCATCTCTGCGGCCCGCAGGACTGGTTCGACGCCCGCGCGCGGCTGGACGGCTTCCAGCGGGCCGCGCAGGAGCTCGGTCTCGAGGCCTCGGTCATCGGACCGGGCGACTGGAACCCGCGCTCCGGCTACGAGCTGACCAGCTCCCTGATCGCCGAGGGCGCTCTGCCCGATGCGATCTTCGCGGCGAACGACATGATGGCGATCGGGGTGCTGCACGCGCTGCACCTGCGGGGGCTGCGGGTGCCCGAGGACGTCGCGGTGGTCGGCTTCGACAACACCGTCGGCGCCGAGTTCCTCATCCCCTCGCTGACCACGGTCTCCCAGCCCTTCGCCGAGCTGGGACGACTGGCTCTCGAGCGACTGCTGTGCCTGCTCGAGGGGCGCGAGGTGCCCGTGAACACGCCGCGCACACTGCCGCCGCGTCTGGTGGCGCGCCGCTCCACCCACCCCGAGCGCACGCACTGACCCGTCGGCCTCGCCCCTCACTCCCGGATGCCCGCCTCCGTCGGCTCCGCGGCGTACTGTCGGGCACCCGCTCCCAGCCGACGCCCCCGAGCCGACGCCCCCGTGCTGACGTCCGCCCTCGAGCCGCCGACCTCGATGTGAACGTTGACATGACCTGCGTGGACTGGTCTCATGGCGTCATGACGCACGCCGCCGTGTCCTCCGCAGACCATTCCTCCGTAGACTCCGCCGCCTTCCTGCGGGAGGGACGTGCCCACCTCGGGATCGAGCTGGGCTCGACCCGGATCAAGGCAGCCCTGGTCGATGACGGGGGCACCGTGCTCGGCACGGGCTCGCACGCCTGGGAGAACGAGCTGGTCGAGGACAGCTGGACCTACTCGCTCGACGCGGCCTGGGACGGGATCCGCGACTGCTACGCCGACCTGGTGCGGGACGTGCGCGAGCGCCACGAGGTCGAGCTGACGCAGCTGGCGAGCTTCGGCATCTCCGCGATGATGCACGGCTACCTCCCCCTCGACGCCGACGGCGAGCAGCTCGCCCCCTTCCGCACCTGGCGCAACACCTACACGGCCGACGCCGCCGCCCTGCTCAGCCGCACCTTCGCGCTGAACATCCCGCTGCGCTGGAGCATCTCGCACCTGGTCCACGCGATCCTCGGCGGCGAAGAGCACGTGGGGCGGATCGACACCCTGACCACCCTGGCCGGCTCCGTGCACCAGCGCCTGACCGGGCGCCGGGTGCTGGGAGTCGGCGATGCCAGCGGCATGTTCCCCATCGCCGCCTCGGGGACGGACTACGACCCCGAACTGCTCGAGCGCTTCGCCGCCCTCGACGAGGTCGCAGGGCTCCCCTGGTCGCTGTCGCAGATCCTGCCCGAGGTGCTCACGGCCGGGCAGGGCGCCGGCTCCCTGACCGCCGAGGGCGCCGCCCTGCTCGACCCCACCGGCGCCCTGCAGCCCGGCGCCGTGGCCGCACCGCCGGAGGGAGACGCCGGCACCGGGATGGTCGCCACCCAGGCCGTGGACCCCCGCACCGGCAACGTGTCGGCCGGCACCAGCGCCTTCGCGATGGTGGTCCTGGAGGGCCGCCTGTCCGGGCCGCGCGAGGAGATCGACCTGGTCACCACGCCGGCCGGGCATCCAGTGGCGATGATCCACACCAACAACTGCACCACGGACCTCGACGCGTGGCTGGGCCTGTTCTCCCGTTTCGCGGAGCTGATCGGCCATCCCGTCGGCGACGAGGAGCTCTACGGCGCCCTGTTCGGCGCGGGAGCCGCGGGCGAGGCCGACGCGGGTGGCGTGCTGTCCTACAACTACGTCTCCGGCGAGCACCAGACGGGGGTGCCCTCCGGCCGCCCCCTGCTGGTGCGCGAGCAGGAGGCCCGCTTCACCCTCGAGAACTTCATGCGCTCCCAGCTCTACGGCGCCTTCGGAGCGCTCGCGGTGGGCATGGAGGCGCTGCTGAAGGACGAGGGCGTCCAGCTCGACGTCATGTACGCCCACGGCGGCATCTTCCGCACCCAGGGCGTCGCCCAGCAGGTGCTGGCCGACGCGCTGGCCACCCCCGTCGCCGTCGGCGAGTCCGCGGGCGAGGGCGGGGCCTGGGGCATGGCACTGCTGGCAGCCTTCACCGCGCGGCAGCAGGCCGGATCGGACCGGAGCGCCGGGTCGCACCGGGACGACCGGGCGCCGGCCGCGGAGTCGCTCAGCGACTTCCTCGCCCAGCAGATCTTCGCCTCCCAGGAGCTGGTCACGCTGCATCCCGAGGAGTCCGGCATGGCCGGGCACGCGACGTGGCTGGAGGGATACCGCACGGGCCTGCAGGTCGAGCGCCTCGCCGGTGAGGTCCTGGATTGATCTGAGGCCGGCCCACCCATCCCCGCCATCCGTGACCAGCACGATCCAGGAGTCGCCCCATGACCATCGCCCTCGCCCAGCTGTCCGCCGAGGTGCAGGCGGCCGTGGCCGCCACCCGTGAGCGGGTCGCCGCCCTCCACGCCGAGCTGCCGCGCAACCAGCTGGTGGTATGGACCGCCGGGAACGTCTCGGAGCGGGTGACGCTGCCGGAGGGCTCGGAGGTGCCCGGCCTGCTCGTCATCAAGCCCTCCGGGGTCTCCTACGACGAGCTGTCGGCCCAGAACATGGTGGTGTGCACGCTGGACGGGGCCAAGATCGTCGACGGGACCCCCGATTCCCTGGTCCCCTCTTCGGACACTGCCGCGCATGCCTATGTGTACGCGCACATGGCGGAGGTGGGCGGCGTGGTGCACACGCACTCGACCTACGCGACCGCCTGGGCCGCGCGGGGCGAGGAGATCCCCTGCGTGCTGACGATGATGGGCGATGAGTTCGGGGGACCGGTCCCCGTCGGCCCTTTCGCGATCATCGGGGATGATTCCATCGGCCGCGGCATCGTCGAGACCCTGTCCGGCCACCGCAGCCCTGCCGTGCTGATGCAGAACCACGGCCCGTTCACCATCGGCACGGACGCCCGCGCCGCGGTGAAGGCCGCCGTGATGGTCGAGGAGGTCGCCCGTACGGTGCACGTCTCCCGCCAGCTCGGCGAACCGCTGCCGATCCCGCAGCAGTCGATCGACTCCCTGTACGACCGCTACCAGAACGTCTACGGCCAGCGTTCGCACGGCTGAGGCCGCTCGATCCCGGTCCCGTCGGACGCGATTCTCGGAGCGAGAACGGCCGGAGGCGCTGCGTGCCGGAGCTGCAGCGGGCGGCCGTGCGGCCGCCGAGCCGACTATCTGTGAGGTTGCCGACCGCGGAAATCCCATGACCTGCACTGTTGGCATTCTGATGATGCTCAGATCCACCGCCCTGGTTGAAGATTCCCTGAGATCTGAGCACAGTAGGGGTCGACTATGACTTCGACAGGACGGAATGCGATGAGCACCACCGGAACCCCCGAGACAGGTGAGGATGCCCCGGACACCCCGGGCACCGCCGCCTCGGGCACCTCCCCCACCCAGTGGCCGGAGAATCTCCCCGAGACCGTCCACCTTCCCCGCTCGGTGCAGATCGGCGACGACGACAGCGACGACGAGATCACCGAGAAGCTGCGCCGTCAGGGCGCGCGCATCGGCAAGGGCGTCATCGCCCCGGCGGTGTTCTGGCCCGCGCTGCTGATCATCCTCGCCGTCGCCCTGCTCGCGATCATCTTCCCCGAGACCTCATCCACCGTGATGTTCGGGATCCAGAACTGGATCGTGGCCGATCTGGGCTGGTTCTACATGCTGGCGATCGGCCTGTTCGTCGTCTTCTCCATCGCCCTGGCACTGTCACCGTACGGCCGCATCCGTCTGGGCCGTGACGAGGACAGGCCCGAATTCGGCCTGTTCTCCTGGTTCGCGATGTTGTTCGCAGCCGGCATGGGAGTCGGGCTGGTGTTCTACGGCGTCGCCGAGCCGCTCGGCTACACCACCAACAACGTCAAGCCCAGCTGGGACGGCGAAGGCGTCGAGCTCTCGGGACAGGCCATGGCGCAGACCTTCATGCACTGGGGCCTGCATCCCTGGGCCACGTATGCGGTCATCGGCCTGGCCGTCGCGTACGCCATCCACCGACGCGGTCGCCCCGTCTCCATCCGCTGGGCCCTCGAGCCGCTCTTCGGCGAGCGCGTCAAAGGCTGGGTCGGCGACGTCATCGACGTCCTGGCCATCTTCGGCACCGTGTTCGGCATCGCCACCTCGCTCGGCCTGGGCGCCCAGCAGATCGGCGCGGGCATGACCGCGATCGGTCTCATCGACGGGGCCAGCACCACGTTCCTCATGATCCTGATCACCGTGATCACCTTCCTGGCCACGCTCTCCGTGATCAGCGGCGTGGGCGTCGGGATCAAGTGGCTCTCGAACGGCAATCTGACCCTGGCCGGCCTGCTGCTGGTCACCGCGCTCGTCTTCGGCCCGACGGTCTTCCTGCTGCAGAACTTCGTCGAGTCCCTCGGCGTCTATCTCTCGAACGTCTTCGAGATGACCCTGGACGTCGGCGCGTACACGCGCTCCGAGGAGGCGCAGTCCTGGTTCGCCGGAAACACCCTGTTCTACTGGGGCTGGTGGATCGCCTGGGCACCGTTCGTCGGCGTCTTCATCGCCCGCATCTCCAAGGGGCGCACGGTCCGCCAGTTCATCTCCGGTGTTCTCCTCGTCCCCTCCCTCGTGGGCATGATCTGGTTCGCCATCTGGGGCGGCAACGGTCTGTTCCGCCAGTGGTTCGGTGCGGGCGACCTCGGCGACATCACCGCCGAGGAGTCCATGTTCCGCATCTTCGAGGGCTTCCCGCTGACCGGGCTGCTGTCGGTCCTGGGCATCATCCTGGTAGCGATCTTCTTCATCACCTCCTCGGACTCCGGCTCGCTGGTGGTGGACATGCTCGCCTCCGGCGGTCACCCGAATCCGCCCATCTGGTCGCGCGTCGTGTGGGCGGTGCTCGAGGGCCTGCTCGCCGCCGCCCTGCTGGCCTCCGGCGGTCTGGAAGCCCTGCAGGCGGGTTCGCTGGTGACGGCGCTGCCCTTCAGCATCATCCTGCTGCTGATGTGCGTGTCGCTGGTCAAGGCACTGAGCCTCGACCAAGCGGTGCTGAACCAGTACGAGCAGATCCGACGCATGGAGGCCGTGACCCGGCACATCGCCGGCGAGGTCAACGCCACACTCCCGAAGAACGAGGAATTCGGCGAGTACCTGGACACCCGCGTCGACGACCGGATCGACTACCGGCTGGAGCGCACCCGCGGCGCCTTCGGGCGTCCCCGCTCGGAGAAGCCCTCGGAGCGCACGGCCGCCCGCCCCGCGGGCAGGCACGATCGCCGCGGACGCGGTCCGTCGGACACCGAATCGGACTCCGACGCCGACTGATCCCACAGCACGGATCCGAGCCGGATCCCGGAGATGTCGCACGATGACGAAGGAGGTCGCCCCTCGGGGCGGCCTCCTTCGTCGTCGGCAGGACCGTCGGCCGCGGCATCCGGACCCGGATGACCGGCACGGGCGCCCGTCACGGATGCCAGGCATGAATGCACGGCACGGACGCCGGTCATCGTTGACACCCGTCCTGTGAACGTTCACAATTGAGAGGTCACCCCGCATCCCGCCGCTGCCGAGCGGCGGCCATGCGCCCCGTCCTCCCGAAGGAGTCACTGTGGACAATCCTTTCGACGCCCGCGAGATCTGGTTCCTGACCGGCAGCCAGGGCCTGTACGGCCCCGAGACCCTCGACCAGGTCGCCGAGCAGTCCCGCGTGATCGCCGAGACCCTCGACGCCGGCGCCGACATCCCGGTGAAGATCGTCTGGAAGCCGGTTCTCACCGATCGCGACGCGATCCGCGAGACCGCTCTGGCGGCGAACGCGGACCCCGCCTGCGTGGGCGTCATCGCCTGGATGCACACCTTCTCGCCGGCGAAGATGTGGATCCAGGGCCTGGACGCACTGACCACCCCGCTGCTGCACCTGCACACGCAGGCCAACGTCGCCCTGCCCTGGTCCACCATCGACATGGACTTCATGAACCTCAACCAGGCCGCGCACGGCGACCGCGAGTTCGGGTACATCGCCACCCGGCTCGGGGTGAACCGCAAGACCGTCGTCGGCCATGCGAGCGATGCGGCCGTCCAGGCCAAGGTGGGCCGCTGGGCCCGCGCCGCCACCGGCTGGGCCGAGATGCACTCGCTGAAGCTCGCGCGCTTCGGCGACAACATGCGCGGCGTCGCCGTCACCGAGGGGGACAAGACCGAGGCCGAACTGCGCCTGGGCGTCTCGGTGAACACCTGGGGCGTCAACGATCTGGTCGAGGTGGTCGACGCCGTCGACGAGCGCCTGATCGACGCCCTGGTCGCCGAGTACGAGGAGCACTACGACGTCGCCCCCGAGCTGCGCCAGGGCGGGGAGCGTCACGAGTCGCTGCGCTACGGCGCCCGCCAGGAGATCGGCCTGCGCACCTTCCTCGACGAGGGCGGCTTCGGCGCGTTCACCACGAACTTCGAGGACCTCGGCGGGCTGCGCCAGCTGCCGGGCCTCGCGGTGCAGCGCCTGATGGCCGACGGCTACGGCTTCGGCGCCGAGGGCGACTGGAAGACCGCGATCCTGGTGCGGGTGGCCGCGGTGATGGGCTACGGCCTGCCCGGCGGCGCCTCCCTCATGGAGGACTACACCTACGAGCTCACGCCCGGCAGGGAGAAGATCCTCGGCGCCCACATGCTCGAGGTCTCCCCCTCGCTGACCACCGCGAAGCCCACCCTCGAGATCCATCCGCTGGGGATCGGCGACCGGGAGGACCCGGTGCGGCTGAAGTTCGCGGCCGACGCCGGACCCGCCGTGGTGGTGGCCCTGTCTGACATGCGCGAGCGATTCCGCCTGGTCGCCAACGTGGTCGAGGTCGTCGAGCCCGACGAGGCGCTGCCGAAGCTGCCGGTGGCCTGCGCCGTCTGGGAACCCGCCCCGGACCTCGCGACCTCCGCCGAATGCTGGCTGACGGCCGGCGCCGCCCATCACACGGTGATGAGCAATGCGGTGGACCTCGAGGTGTGGGAAGACCTCGCCCAGATCGGCGACCTCGAGCTCGCCGTGATCGACGAGGACACCACGGTGCGCTCCTTCGCCCAGGAGCTGCGCACCAACCAGGTCTTCTACCGCCTCGGTCAGGGCTTCTGAAGCTCCGGCCCGCGGCCGGGCCCTTCAGCAGCCCGGCCCCGCGGCCCGACCCGACCCGACCCGGCCCGACCCGGCCCGACCCGGCCCGACCCGGCCCGACCCCGCGAGCGTTGCACAGGTGGCGTTATGACACCGGCAATCCGCCAACTGTGCAACGCTCGCGGCACACTCCGCCGACACCTTCGAGGTCCCCATGGCACCGTCTTCCCCCGCCCCGGGCCTGAGCTGGTCCGGCACCGTCGACTACGGGCCCGGGCCGTTGCATGCTCCGACCTCGGTCGACGAGCTGCGCGCCCTGGTCGCTCGCAGCCGGCGGATCCGGGCCCTCGGCACCCGGCACTCGTTCTCCCAGGTCGCGGCGAGCGACGGTCCGCTGGTGAGCCTCGCGAACCTCCCGTCGGACCTCGAGTTCGACACCGCAGCGCGCACCGTGCGGGTCGGCGCCGGGGTGCGCTACGGCGAGCTGTCCGCAGCCGCCGCCGAGGTGGGGCTGGCCGTGGCGAACACGGGCTCGCTCCCCCATATCTCGGTGGGCGGGGCGAGCGCGACGGGCACCCATGGTTCCGGGGATCGCCACCGCTCGCTGGCCTCCTCGGTGCGGGCGATCGAGCTGATCACCCCAGGCGGTGACCTGGTGACGCTCTCCCGCGAGAAGGACCCGGAGATCTTCGACGGGGCGGTGCTCGCCCTCGGGGCCCTCGGCGTCGTCACCCACCTCACGCTCGATCTGGTGCCCGCCTTCGAGCTGCGCCAGAGCGTCCATCTCGATCTGGCCCCGGAGTCGATGCGCCAGGAGGACCTGGAATCCGTGCTGTCCGCCGGGTACAGCGTGAGCCTGTTCCACCATTGGGACGGGCACATCGCGCAGGCCTGGGTGAAGCAGGAGGCCGACGCGGCACCGCTGCCCGAGCAGTGGTTCGGCGGGCGGCGCGCCACCACCGCCGTCCACCCCGCCCCCGGGATGCCGGCCGACGTCTGCACCGATCAGACCGGAACTGCCGGGCCCTCGTACGAGCGGCTGCCGCATTTCCGGCTCGAGTTCACTCCGAGCAGCGGCGCGGAGATCCAGTCGGAGTACTTCGTGGCCCGCGAGGATCTGGGCGCGGCGCTCGCGGCGGTGATGCCGCTGGGCGAGCGGATCCGACCGCTGCTGCACGTCTCCGAGATCCGCACCGTCGCCGGCGATGACCTCTGGCTCTCGCCCGCGTACCGGCGCGACACCGCCTGCGTGCACTTCACCTGGCAGCAGCGGCCCGCCGAGGTGGCGGCGCTGCTTCCCCAGATCGAGGAGCGCCTGGCTCCGTTCGCGCCGCGTCCGCACTGGGGCAAGGTGTTCACCACGGACCCGGCGACGGTGCAGGCGCGGTACCCGCGGCTGGGCGATTTCCTCGCGCTGCGTGATCGGCTCGATCCGGGCCGCGTCTTCCGCAACGACTACGTCGACCGACTGCTCGGGGCGTGAGGACAGGAGACCCGGCACCGCGAATGTGAAGCTCTCGGAGCGGTCACGCGAGTCCTCCTCCGCAGGCGCTCACATGTCCTGGTAGCGCGACCTCAGGAAGCAGTACACCCCGAAGATGATCAGCCCGCCGCCGATCACCAGCAGCATCACCTTCCCCGCGGGCAGGCCCGCCATGGTGTGCAGGGCCCCGTCCAGTCCGGTGGACTTCTGGGGATCCGAGGAGAGCCCGGCCCAGCCGAGCAGCGCTCCCACCGCCACCAGGGCCAGCCCCTTCGCGGTATAGCCGACGATCCCCGTGGCCCGCAGGACGATGCCGATGCTCGGGTGCTTGCTGCGGTCCAGCTGGTTCAGGAAGCGGCGGGTGAGACCGATGACCGCATAGCCGATGCCGATCCCGATCACGACGGCGGCGAGGAGCAGCGCCAGGGCGCGTCCGGTCCCGGTGCCCAGGAGGCCTGCCGTGAGGGACTCGGTCTGCGAGCTGGTGGAGGAGCTGCCGCCGGCGGCGAAGCGCAGCACCGTCACGGACAGGGCCGCGTAGGCCACCGCCTTGCCGAGCCACCGCGCCGCCTCCCCCGCAGCAGCCGTCTTCGTCGTGCGACGACGCGCCCCGAACCATGCCCGCAGCACCAACCACAGCGCGAGGGCGATCATCGCCGTACCACCGGCCCAGAGCAGGACCTGGCCACCGGGGGCCTGCGCGATCATCGCCATCGCCCCGGAGCGATCAGCGCTGCTGCCGGGGATGCCGAGCGCGATGTGCAGGGCGATCCAGCCGATCAGCACATGGACGATGCCGCTCATGAGGAAGCCGCCGCGCGCCACGACGTGGAAGCCGGGCTGCTCGACCGCGGTCTCCGCCGCCTCCTCGACGGCCTCGGCGCCGTCGTGCTCGTCGCTGCTCGGTCCCATGGACGCACTCTAGGACGAGGGGGACGACGGGATCACCCGGGTCGGCTCGTCACCGCTCCGCGACGCGCACCATCACCTCGGCGTCGTAGGCCTGCGAGGACGCCATCGAGCCGCGATACCAGGCCAGCACCGACCGCCCCGGATCGCCCGGCACCGCGATGGGTCGGAGGTTGTCGACCGCGGATCCTTCGGTGACCGGCGTCCAGGTCCAGCTGCGTCCGTCGTCGGCCGTGCAGCCGTGGAAGATCTCGTGATGCGCCAGCACGGTGCCGTCGCGGGGGTCCACGACGGTGGAGAGCCAGAGGGCGTCGGGGTCCTCCGGGTCGATGGTGGCCAGGCCCGTGTAGTCCTCCTCGTGCGGGAGCAGCTGGGGACCGGCCGCGGCGAGCTCGCGCACCTGCCAGGCGCTCTCCCCCGGCCGCAGCACGCCGCGGACGAAGCGGTGGTCGATCGGGCCGAGCATCCCGCGGCCGGTGCCGCTGCCACAGCCACAGCCACAGCCACAGCCACTGCCGGGAGCGTCGCCGGCCCGCGCGGTCATCAGGGCAACCAGGCTGCCGTCGGGGAAGCGCCGCAGGTCCGTGGTCCAGGCGTGGGTCAGGACCGTGCCGTCTCCGTTCGAGCCGATCCCGCTCGAGTCGCCCCAGGTCGACCCGCTGGCGAGCACGCAGGTCAGGTCCTCCGCCCGGGGCGTGGGATCCGAGAGCCCCCGCCGCAGCTCCCCCACCCGCGTGCCGTCGCTGCGGTGCAGGTGGCCGTCCGCGAGGTAGCCGTGCCAGATCGCGGTGGGGTAGTCGCGCGGGTGGTGCTCGGTGATGATCACGTCGATGCGGTCGTCCGTCCCGAAGCGGGTGCCGGAAGCGTAGCGGGCATAGCCGTTGACGTATCCGATCTTCTCGCGGGTGAGCAGACGGCCTCCGAAGGTCCAGGTGTCGCCGTCGTCGTCGGAGACGAGATAGCAGGGGTCGTCGTTGATCGCGCGGACGAAGCAGTACAGGACGCCGTCGAGCTGGTGGAGGTTCTGGTAGGTCACGCCCCGGCTGCCGCCCCCGGCGCGCGCCTGCTCCGGGGAGTCGAACAGCTCGCGCCAGTCGAAGACCGCCTCGGGCCCCCATCGGGTGGGGTCGCCGACCTCGCTGATCCGCCAGCGGGTGAGGTCATCGGACTTGTGCCGGCTGTAGACGGCGAGCCAGCGCCCGTCCGCACGGCGCCATAGGGCGGGGTTGTCGTGGTCGTCGGACTCGAGGCCGTGGTGCAGGGTGAGGGTGCGGGCGACGGGGTCGATGCCGGCCACCGATCCGTGCTCGCCGAGCCGGTCCAGATCCACGATCGTCAGATCGATATCGCCGCCGCGCCCCGGCCCGTCGGCCCCGGCATCGGAGGCGACCGAGCCGAGCAGCAGGTGGCCGGAGCCCGGGTCGACGAGGGCGCGCTCGTCCTGGAACCAGCACCAGCCGCCGTTGCTGTTCACGACGGCCGTACGGCCCGGTGCAGCGGAGCGGGCAGGGACGGCTGGAGAAGCCGACGTGGCGGAGCCCGACGCCTCCGACGTGGGCACCGCGCTCGCGGTGGCCGCACGCGCATCCCGGTCGGCCTCGCGCACCGTCTCGAGCGCCGAGCCGGCCTCGCGCGGCAGGTCCGCCCAGGTGCACTCGATCGAGACCGGCCCGTCGTAGCCGCCGCTGCGCAGCGCCTGGAGGAACTCGCGCAGCGGCCAGTCCCCCTGCCCGGGCGGGGTGCGGTCGGTGTCGGCGATGTGCGCATGGGCCACCCGACCGCCTTGCTCGCGCACCACATCGAATGATTCGTGCTCGAGCATGACGTGGAAAAGGTCCGCGACCACCCGCATACGATCCAAGCCGTGCTGGTCGAGGAAGGCGATCGCCTCGGCGATGTCGTTGATCTGGTCGGTCTCCCCGCGATGCAGCGGTTCGAGGATCGCCTCCAGCCCCTGCTCGGCCGCGAGGTCCCGCGCCAGGCGCACCGTCTGCGCGAGCCGAGCCCGGGCCGTCGTCGGGTCGACGCCGTCGGGGGTCCGACGGGACGCGCCGCTGCCCAGCACGATCGTCGCCCCGGGCCTCGCGCACCGGGCAGCCGCTGCCATCACCGTGCGCAGGTACTCCTCGATCAGGGCCTGCGGCATCGCCGGATCGGACAGGCGCAGCTCGGGCGGGCAGAGCACCGCGAAGGACGGTGCCTTCGCCCAGTCCTCGAGGCCCGGGGCAGGGCCCCAGGTGCCGGAGGCGTCGGGCACCACGACGTTGTCCACGATCGTCGGCTCGACGTAGTCCGCACCGGCGGCGAGTGCGGCGGCCGCCTGCGCCTGCCCAGCGATGATGCCGTAGGCCACAGGGGTCAGAGCTCCTGGAGGATGCCGGCCATACGGTCCATCGACGCCGCCGCCTGCGGCAGGCCGACCCGGTTCAGGTGCCCGTGACAGGCCCCGCGGCGCACGACGTGCTCGACGTCCACGCCGGCCTCGGCCAGCTGCTCCGCGTAGCGGCGGCCGCTGACGCGCAGGTCGTCGAACTCGTCGGCCTCGAGGTAGGTGCGAGGCAGGACGGCCAGCTGCTGGGTGCTCGCCAGTCCTGGGAACTCGTGGGGCACCGCGTCCTCGAGAGCGCGGCCGATGTAGTTCTCCGACATGGCCCGCATCGTCTCGGGCGGGAAGCGCAGCAGGGTCGGGGTCACGGCGAGCGCGGCGGTTTCGTCGGTCGTCGGCTCCGGGCTGATCGGATGCGTCACGGGGTAGAGCAGCAGCGAGGCCGCGAGCGGAGCGCCGTCCTCGGCCAGGCGCAGCGAAGCGGCCGCAGCGAGGTTGCCGCCCGCGCTGGCGCCGCCGATCGCCGCCCGGGCGCGATCGATGCCGAGCTCGTCGGCATGCTCTCGGGTCCAGGTCACGGCGGCGCACACGTCATCCAGCGGGACCGGCGCGAGCACGCGTGCGGGACCGCCCGGGAGCTCCCGCGCGGGGGTGCCGTCGATCTCGTCGCACAGCCGGTAGTCGACCGAGACCACCACGGCTCCGGCGCGGCCGGCGATGCCGCGCGCGACGTGGTCGCCCTCGGGCATGTCGAGGTCGCCGTGCATGAAGCCGCCGCCGTGGCACCACACCAGGCACGGCCGGGGCCCATCGGCCGCGGTGGGTGGGGTGTAGAGGCGCACCGGGATGGGGCCGTGGGGACCGGGGATCTCCCGGTCCTCGATCCTCAGCTCCCACTGCTCGGCGGGACCGTAGGGCTCGTCCCAGGCGCGATGGACCGCGGGGTCGACGTCCGCCCAGGTGGCGGCGTCGCCGAGCTGCCGCATCCGGCGTTCCATCTCGTCCGACGCGGTCGGGGTGAGCGGGGCGGGCGATGCGGACGGGATCTGGGCGGTGGTCTGCGGCTGGGTCATGAAGCACTCCGGTTCGGGTGGGACGTGGACGACGGGACGGCGCCCGCGCCATGGGACCATCATGCGCCGACGCGATGCCCGTAGCGCTCGACCTCGATCTGCTCGAGTGTCTTTCCGCGGGTATCCGGGGCCCCGATCACCCCGATCAGCAGCGCGCCGACCAGCAGGGCGATCATGATCCCGCCGACGAACGGCACGCCCTGGGCGGCGAGCAGCGTGGGGAAGAAGTAGCTGAGCACCCCCACGGCGATGCGGGCCACGAAGAACACCACGCCCTGGGCGCTGGCCCGGTACGGGGTCGCGAACATCTCAGCGGTCCACAGCGCATAGAACGCCTGGGCGCCGATGCCGGCAGCCACGCCCCAGACCACGGCGAACAGGATCAGCAGCGGCGTCGTGACGTGCACGAACACCAGCAGGACCCAGGCCAGGATCCCGAGCACCGCCCCGATGCCGTACAGCAGGCGACGATCGATCCTGTCCCCCAGCAGCATGAAGCCGAAGTAGGTCGCCACCACGGTCATGGTCCACAGCAGCACCTGGAGCAGGTTCTGGCCGGTCGCGCTCGCCACTCCGGCGGTCTCGTAGACGCGGGGCATGAAGATGCCCATCTGCCCCGCGACGGTGTTCCACAGCGCGTAGACGCCGATGAGGAACAGCAGCGCCTTGATGTTGCGGGGGTGGGACAGCAGCTCCCGCAGTCCGCGATGTCGTACCGGGGTGCCGTGCGCGGCGGCGGCGTCACGTTTCTTCTTCTGCTCGGTCCAGAGGCTGGATTCGGCCAGGCCCCGGCGCACCCACCAGGTGATGAAGGCGATCACGAACAGGTGCGCGAAGACGATCCGCGTGCCGAGCAGGCCGAGCGGCACCAGAGCGGTGGCGATGGCGAACACGACGGCCGGGCCCAGCGACCAGGCCAGCTGGGCGGTCCCCACGTGGCGAGCGCGGTGGGCGTGAGGGGCCTGTTCGGCGATGTATGTCCAGGCCACGGGGACGCCGGCACCGACGGCGATGCCGGTGAGGATGACGCCGAGCACGAGCATCCAGGCCTGGCCGGCGAAGACGACCAGGAGGGTGCCGACCATGTAGAGGATGAGGTCGTAGGTGTAGATGAACTTACGACCGTAGCGGTCTCCGAGCGGGCCGCCGATCATCGCGCCCACCGCGGCGCCGAACGCATTCGCGGAGACGGCGGCGACCAGACCCACCATCCAGTTCGAGAAGCCGAAGTACTCCTGCCACAAGGTGAGGCTGGTGGCCAGGGCGATGATCGAGCCGGCCTCGATGTAGTTCGACATCGCCACCGCGATGGTGGCCTTCCAGCCACGTACAGATCCGGGTCGGGGCCCCGTGGGCAACGTCGTCCCGCGGGACTGGGCGGTCATGGGCTCTCCTTCGAGCAGTGGGGGTCGCAGACGGGAAGCGCGCCGTGGGGACAGCGCGACACCTTGTGACTCGGTCGCGGGAATGCTACGTTGATTTATGAGTCGTTTCAATAGTGGGGTGGACGATATCGGCCGGCGTCGGGCCGACGGAACCTCGTCGACCTCGTGCGAGATCTCGCGGGACGGCGCTCGACGCCGCGACCGCTCTGACCGCCCATCCCACTGCGCACCTCACGGACGTCGTCCGTGAGCATCCGAAGGAGCCCACCATGCCCACTCCCTCCGCTCTCCCCGCCGAGGTCGCCCGCGACCTCGCCGAGTTCACCATCGAGGTCCCCAGCTGGGGCTACGGCAACTCCGGCACCCGTTTCAAGGTGTTCGGCACCCCCGGCACCCCGCGCGACCCCTTCGAGAAGATCGCCGACGCCGCGCAGACCCACGCCTACACCGGCTCGGCCCCGCGCGTCTCGCTGCACTATCCCTGGGACAAGGTCGAGGACTTCTCCGGGCTGCGCGACTACGCGGCCGAGCAGAACATGCAGATCGGCATGATCAACTCGAACACCTTCCAGGACGACGAGTACAAGTTCGGCTCCCTCACGGCCGGCGACAGGACCGTGCGCCGTCGGGCGATCGACCACCATCTGGAGTGCCTGGACGTCATGCGGGCGACCGGCTCGACCGAGCTGAAGATCTGGCTGGCCGACGGCACCAACTACGCCGGTCAGGACTCGATCCGTGCCCGCCAGGACCGCCTCGCGGAGTCGCTGCAGGAGATCTACCAGGGACTCGACGAGGGCGAGCGGATCGTGCTCGAGTACAAGTTCTTCGAGCCGGCTTTCTACCACACGGACGTCCCGGACTGGGGCACGAGCCTGCTGCACTGCCTGGCCCTCGGCGAGCAGGCGCAGGTGGTGCTGGACACCGGCCACCACGCCCCCGGCACCAACATCGAGTTCATCGTCGCCCAGCTGCTGCGGCAGAACCGCCTGGGCGCCTTCGACTTCAACTCCCGCAACTACGCGGACGACGACCTGATCGTGGGGGCGGCGGACCCGTTCCAGCTGTTCCGCATCCTGTTCGAGATCGTCCAGCAGGACGCCCACCGTCCTGCGGCCGGCGTGAACTTCATGCTCGACCAGTGCCACAACCTGGAGTCGAAGATCCAGGCGCAGATCCGCTCGGTGCTGAACGTCCAGGAGACCCTGGCCAAGGCGCTGCTGGTGGACCGCGAGGCTCTCGCCGACGCCCAGGAGCGCAATGATGTGCTGGAGGCCAACGGCATCCTGATGGATGCCTTCTGGACCGACGTGCGCCCGGCCCTGGCCGCCTTCCGCGAGGAGCGCGGACTGCCCGCGGATCCGTTCACGGCCTTCCGGGCCAGCGGGTACGAGGAGAAGGTCGCCGCGGAGCGCGTCGGCGGCAATCAGATGGGATGGGGGGCCTGACCATGACCAGCACCACCACCTCCACGACGGGGCCGACGAACCCGACCGTCGCCGCCCTCCTGGCCCGCTCGAACGAGCTCGGCGCGGACCCGAAGAACACCAACTACGCCGGCGGCAACACCTCCGCCACGGGTACCGGCACCGACCCGGTCACCGGCGCGGAGACCGAGCTGCTGTGGGTCAAAGGCTCCGGCGGCGACCTCGGCACCCTGACCGAGCAGGGACTGGCGGTGCTGCGCCTGGACCGGGTGCGCGCCCTGGAGTCCGTGTATCCGGGCGTGGAGCGGGAGGACGAGATGGTGGCCGCCTTCGACCACTGTCTGTTCGGCACGGGGGGCGCGGCCCCGTCGATCGACACCGCCATGCATGCCCTGGTCGAGACCGCGCACGTGGACCACCTGCATCCCGACGCCGGGATCGCTCTGGCGACCGCGGCCGACGGCGAGCGCCTGACCCGCGAGTGCTTCGGCGACGCCGTGGTGTGGGTGCCGTGGCGTCGGCCCGGCTTCCAGCTGGGCCTGGACATCGCCGCGATCCAGCGGGAGAACCCCCAGGCCATCGGATGCATCCTCGGCGGGCACGGCATCACCGCCTGGGGAGATACCTCCGAGGAGGTGCAGCGCAACGCCCTGCGGATCATCGCCGAAGCCACCCAGTTCATCGAGCGCACCGGCTCCGCCGAGCCCTTCGGCGCCCACGATCCCTCGCGCGATGCCCTGCCGGAGGCCGAGCGTCGTGCGAAGGCGTCGGCCCTGGCGCCGGTGATCCGCGGGCTCGCCTCGACCGATGCGCCGATGGTCGGGCACTGGACGGACACCGAGGTGGTCCACGAGTTCCTCGGCGGGGACAAGCTGGGGAAGCTGGCCGCACAGGGCACCTCCTGCCCCGACCACTTCCTGCGCACGAAGGTGAAGCCCCTCGTGCTCGACCTCCCGGCGCATGCCTCGATCGAGGAGTCGGTCGCCCGGCTGCAGGAGCTGCACGAGGCCTATCGCGCGGACTACACCGCGTACTACGAGCGGCATGCCGACGCCGATTCCCCGGCGATGCGCGGCGCGGACCCGGCGATCGTGCTGGTCCCGGGCGTGGGCATGTTCTCCTTCGGCACCGACAAGCAGACCGCGCGCGTGGCCGGGGAGTTCTACGTCAACGCCATCCAGGTGATGCGCGGTGCGGAGGCGATCTCGACCTACTCCCCCATCGAGGAGTCCGAGAAGTTCCGCATCGAGTACTGGGCGCTGGAGGAGGCGAAGCTGCAGCGCAAGCCGGCGCCCAAGCCGCTCGCGACGCGCGTGGCCCTGGTGACCGGCGGCGGCTCCGGCATCGGCAGGGCCACGGCCGAGCGGCTCGTCGCCGAGGGCGCTTGCGTGGTCATCGCCGACCTGAATCCGGACAGCGCGCAGGCCGTGGCCGAGGAGCTGGGCGGTCCCGACAAGGCGGTCGCGCTGCGCGCCGATGTCTCCGACGAGGATGCGGTCGTGCAGGCCGTGGCCGACGCGGTCCTGGCCTTCGGCGGGCTCGACCTGATCGTGAACAACGCGGGGCTGTCGCTGTCCAAGCCGCTGCTGGAGACCACCGCGAAGGACTGGGACCTGCAGCACGACGTGATGGCCCGCGGCAGCTTCCTGATCTCCCGGGAGACCGCCCGGGTGATGATCGATCAGGCCATGGGCGGGGACATCGTCTACATCTCCTCGAAGAACTCGGTGTTCGCCGGACCCAACAACATCGCCTACTCGGCGACCAAGGCCGACCAGGCCCACCAGGTGCGGCTGCTCGCCGCGGAGCTCGGCGGCCACCAGATCCGGGTCAACGGCATCAACCCCGACGGGGTGGTGCGCGGCTCCGGCATCTTCGCCGGCGGCTGGGGCGCCTCGCGCGCGAAGGTGTACGGCGTGGAGGAGGAGAAGCTCGGCGAGTTCTACGCCCAGCGCACCCTGCTGAAGCGCGAGGTGCTGCCCGCGAACGTCGCCAATGCCGTGTTCGCCCTGACTGCCGGGGACCTCTCGCACACCACCGGCCTGCACGTCCCGGTCGACGCCGGGGTCGCCGCCGCCTTCCTGCGATGACTCGCCAGCAGCCGCAGTCGACCGACGGTCCCCGTGCCCTCGCGGCGGTCGACCTCGGGGCGAGCTCGGGCCGCGTGATGCTGGGCATCGTCGCCGACGGTCGGATCGAGATGGTCCCGGCGCACCGCTTCGGCAACCGCCTGGAGCGGGTCGACGGGCACCTGTGCTGGGATCTCGACGCGCTCTGGGCGGAGATCCGTCACGGCCTCTCCGCGGCGCACGGCCTCGCCGTGTCGCGCGGGCTGGAGGGGATCGCGGCGATCGGGGTGGACTCCTGGGCGGTGGACTATGCCCTCGTCGGCCCAGAGGTCTGCGCAACCGACGGCCCTGGCGAGCGCACGCGCGACGACGCCCCCGTCCCGGGCTCCGGACACCGTCTCACCCCGAGTTCCGACCCTTGCTCCGCCCCGGGCCCCGGCCGCCGCCATGGCGAGGTCATCGCCTACCGCGACGAGCGCACCGACGGGGTCGCCGACCATTTCTCCCGCACCGTCTCCCGGGAGCAGCAGTACGCGCTGACGGGCATCGCCCAGCAGCCCTTCAACACGCTCTACCAGCTGGTGGCCGACGACCGCCTCGCCGACCTCCCCGCCGGCTCGACGCTGCTGATGCTCCCCGACGCGATCGGGCACCTGCTGACCGGGCGGCGACGCACGGAGCTGACCAACGCCTCCAGCACCGGGATGCTGAGCGTGGGCGGGGCCGACTGGTCCGAGGAGCTGCTGGTCAGCGCGGGTGTGGATCGGGAGCTGCTGGCCCCGTTCATCGCACCGGGCGACGTGCTGGGCACCGTGCGTCCCGAGCTGGGCACTGAGCTCGGCATCGGGGAGGTGCCGGTGATCGCCGTCGGCTCCCACGACACGGCCTCGGCGGTGCTCGCCGTCCCCGCCACAGGTCCCGGGCCCGTCGCCTACATCTCCTCGGGCACCTGGTCGCTGATCGGCCTCGAGCTGACCGATGCGGTCGCCACGTCCGAGGCTCTCGAGGCCGGATTCACCAACGAGGGCGGGGTCGACGGGACGGTCCGCTTCCTCCAGAACGTCGCCGGGATGTGGCTGGTCAGCGAATCGATCCGGCAATGGCAGGACGACGGGCTCGACGTGGATCTCGAGGGTCTGCTGGTTGCGGCTGCCGCCGAGCCGTCGGCCCGCGCGCTGATCGATCCCACGGATCCGCAGTTCCTGGCGCCGGGGCAGATGGCCGACCGGGTGATCGCCGCCGCGCGATCTGTCGGGGCCGACGGAACGGGCCTCTCAAGGTCGACGCTCACCACCCCGGCCCACGTGGTGCGCTGCATCCTCGAGTCCCTCGCCCTGACCTACCGGGACCAGCTCGCCACCGCCTGCCGGATCGCGGGTGTGCCGCGCCCCGAGCGGCTGCACGTCGTCGGTGGAGGCAGCCGCAACGCCCTGCTGAACCAGCTCACCGCGGACGCGCTGGAGATCGACGTCGTGGCCGGGCCGACGGAGGCGACGGCACTGGGCAACCTCGCGCTGCAGGCCGCGGCGCTCGGGACCGTGCCCGCCGGTCGTGCATCGATCCGCGAGCTGGTGCGCGCGAGCGTCGATCTGAAGACGTTCCGCCCATCGACGCGGTGAGGCACCCTCAGGTGACGAGCTGCCAGCGCGGGTGCGAGAACTCCGCAGCATCGAGCAGCGGGCCTCGGATCTCGACCAGCCATCGCAGACGCGCAGTCGTCTCGCTGGGTTCCGTCACGCTGAGCAACAGGAGCACTGGTAGTGCGAGCATCCCACGACTTTTCCGCCGAGTTCGATGACGACGATCTGATCGCGAGGGCGGGCCTGGTACGCCGGGCCCCGACCACGCTGGGCATCCCCCTGCCTGGCTATACCTTCAGCCTCGTGCGCCAGCTCGATGCGGTCGCCTCCCGGATGCTTTCCGGCCCCGGCGCATCCAGGCTCAGGTCAGCGGCACGTGCAGATCGGCCGAGGACGGGCGGTGGGGTGGTCGCTTGCCGATAGGCTCAGGGGCATGCCGTCGACGACCTCCGTGCTGGCCTCGTGCTGTTCGGCGCTGGCGGCGACTCCACCGCGGCTGGTGCGACCGCGGCGTCGCGATGGCCGACTTCTCGCCTCGATCACCGACGCCGGTGTCCCCTCCGCGAGCACCGCAGTGCGCCTGACCGCCCTGCCCCAGGCCCGGCAGAAGGTGCCGGCCGCGGTGATCGCCGAAGGTGTCCGGACGGGGCGACGGCTCGCGATCGGGATGACCACGTTCCTGGTCGAGCATCCCCGCGCCCGATTCCTGATCGACCCGGCCCTGGGCCACGACGTGCACGCCCGCGTCCTGCCCGAACTGCCGGGGCCACTGCGCATCGTCGTGACCCCGGATCGGCCGGTGCTCGGGTTGATCGAGGCGCTGGACCGGGCCGGGCACCGTCCAGAGGACCTGGACTTCGCGGTGCCCACGCACCTGCACTGGGACCATGTCGCCGGGCTGACCGAGATCGGCGGCCTGGCGGTGCTCACCACCGAGATCGAGCGCGCGCACGCCCTCGACGGCCCCGACGTTCCGCTCGGGTACGTCCGCGGGCCGCTGCTGGATCGCGAGATCGACACCTACACCCTCAGTGGACCTCCGGTGCTGACCTTCGCGGCCAGCCTCGACCTGTTCGGTGATGGCTCGGTCGTGCTGGTCGACCTGTCCGGACACACCCCGGGCAGCATCGGCGTCCTCCTCGCGGTCGAGGGCGGCCGCCGCGTCCTGCTGACCGGGGATGCCATCTGGCACGGGCTGCAGGCTCGTCTCCTGCGGCAGAAGGCACCGTTCCCCGGCAGGCTCGTCGACGCGGACCGCGAAGCGACCTTCGCCACTGTCCACCGCCTGCACGCACTCCCCGAGACCATCGAGATCCTCGCCAGCCACGACCGCGACGCCGCGACCCCCTGGACACGCCTGGCAGTCTGATCGCAGCACTGCCGGGAGGCCCCTGATCGGCGTCCATCAGGCCGATCCTCCAGCGCGTGTTCGATGCGGCGCGCGTCCACGTCCGGTCACCGGGCTCCCATCCCGGCGGGCCCCACCCAACCCCCGTCGAGTTCTACGTTCATCCCCGATTCGGCGCCCATTGCCACCTCTCACGCAACTGGCCCTGGCAAACGGCCTGGGAGAACCTGTTCGACACCACCAGCCTGATCACGATGTGAACAGCAGCGATCTGTCCCTACGAGAAGGAACCGAAGGACTGGTGCGGTCCCAGCGGATCCCCCCGGTATCAGCCGCACATCCCTGCGGGCCCGGTGAGGTCGTCATGTTCTCCACGCGTCCACGCAGCGTGCCGGGCGGCGGAGGCCAGGACGGCCTCCCGCGCGTCGCCGAGGATCGCACCGGAGAAGTTGCCGTAGAGACGGTCGAAGGCGAAGCGGGCGGCGCCGTCCGCGACCCGCAGGGCGACGTGACCGGACAGCGGTATGCGGTTCGGGTAGGAGTACATGAAGGTGGCGGTCCGTCCGTCGGGGTTCGGGGCGATCGTGTCGCCCGACAGCAGGACGCCCCGATGGTCGCCTCCGTCCCAGTGGACGACGGCGCTGCCGGGGAAGTGCCCTCCGAGCTGGACAGCGACCACGCCGGGGCGCACCTTCTCCTCGCCGTCCCAGAGGTGGATGCCTGCGGGGGTGCGTCCGAGCCACTGGGCATCGGCCCGGGCGATCCAGACCGGCGCCCCGCCGAGTGCCGCGGACCATGCCGTCTGCAGGCCGAACATATGCGGATGGCTCGGGATGATCGCGCGCAGCGGCCCGAGTCCCGCGACCTCGGCGACGGCCGCCGCGGTGATCGCCGCCGGCACATCGACCATCACATTTCCGTCGTCCGTGACCAGCAGCTTCGCTTCCTGACCGATGCCGACCCCGCCGTCGACGCGCAGCGCGAAGAGCCGGTCCTCGAGCTCGACGACGTCGACGCCGGCGTCCCCGGCCGTCGGGTCGTGCCAGCGCTGCACACCATCGGGGGGAAGGTACTGCCGCTCGTCCGCGCACACGGGGCACACGGCAGGCACCGCGGCCGCGTCGTACTCGACGCCGCAGGTGGCGCACTGGGCGATACCCCGGAGCAGGTCGGGAAGCGGTTCGTTCATGATCAGCGGATCAGCCATGGCCCTCTCCTCGGATAGATGAGCTGATCCTCGAACCTCAAGCACCCTCGAGGTCAACCCCCTCGTGCGCGCACCCGCTTCTTCGTGCGCGTGCACTGATCTGAGCGGCCTCCCGGTCGGCGCGGAGCGTCCGGGCGATGAGGCCACCCGCACATCACCGTCCGGTCACGCTCGCCGCACGGGCGACGAGCAGGGCGTACAGTGCGCCGCCGCCTCCTCGCGGCCCGTCCACCGTGCATGTTTCGTGAGAGTCCCGTGAGGATCGCCCGAGACGTATCGCACCGAGCACATTCATGCTCCATGCTGGTCATGGCGCAGATACCTTGGGCCGATGAAGTTCTTCTGACGCATTGCACCTGACGCACTCACGAGACAGGTTCCCGACCTCGATTGACCTCACATCCCCCCGCCCCGGTGCACGCCCCTGCCGTCCTCGGCACGGGGCGCGCTCACGCGAAGGCGATTCTGCTGGGAGAGCACTCGGTCGTCTACGGAACCCCGGCCATCGCGGTGCCGGTCAGCGCGCTCACCACGACGGTGACGCTGCGACCGGCCGCAGGCTCCCTGATCAGCAGCGCCCTCTACCGCGGGCCCTCCTCCGACGCCCCCTCGCGCCTCGCTCCCGTGCAGGCGGCCTGGCGGGCGACGGCAGCCCACGTCGGCGTCCCCACCGAAGGGCTCGAGCTGGCCACCGAGTCCGCCCTGCCGATCGCACGCGGCCTCGGCTCCAGCGCCGCGATCGCCGCCGCGATCGTGCGGGCCGTCGCGGATCTCGCCGGCGTCACCCTCTCGGTCCCCGAGGAGCATGAGCTCATCCAGGAGGCCGAGCGCGCCGCCCACGGCACCCCCAGCGGCATCGATGCCCGCACCGTCGTCGCCGAGGCGCCGATCCGCTTCGAGCTGGGGGCGTTCCAGCCCCTGCGCGTCGGCGCCTCCCTCACCCTCGTGATCGCCGATACCGGGCGGCCGGGAGCGACCTCGGCGGCCGTGGCCTCCGTCCGCGCCCTGCGGGAGCGGACGCCCCGGACGACCGACGCCGCGATCGCCCGTCTGGGCGAGCTGGCCGAGGGATCCGTCACGGATCTGGCCACCGGGGACCGCGCGGAGCTGGGCCTTCGTCTGCGCGGCGCCCATGAGCTGCTGCAAGAGCTCGGCGTGAGCAGCCCCGAGCTGGATACCCTCGTCCAGGCGGCGCATGCCGCCGGCTCCCCCGGCGCCAAGCTCACCGGCGGCGGTCAAGGCGGGTGCATCATCGCTCTCGCCCCGTCCGCGGCCCGGGCCGGGCAGCTCTCCCGCGCGCTCGAGGAGGCCGGAGCGGCACAGGTGTGGACCACGGTGATCGGAGAGACGGCATGACCACGGCGACAGCACGTGCGCACCCCAACATCGCGCTGGTGAAGTACTGGGGCAAGCGGGACGAGCAGCTCATGCTGCCCGCGGCCGGCAGCCTCTCGCTCACGCTGGACGCCTACGCCACCACCACCACGGTCTCGCTCGATGCGTCGGCCGCCGAGGACCGTTTCACCCTGGGCGGCACCACCGCCACGGCAGGGCAGACCGAGCAGGTCGTCCGCTTCCTCGACCTGGTCCGCGCCCGGGCCGATTCCTCCGCCCATGCCGTGGTCGATTCGCACAACGAGGCCCCCACCGGAGCGGGTCTGGCCTCCTCCGCCTCGGGCTTCGCCGCCCTCGCCGTCGCCGCGGCCGCCGCCTACGACCTCGACCTGGACCGTGCGGACCTCAGTCGTCTCGCCCGCCGGGGCTCCGGCTCGGCGACCCGCTCGCTGGTGGCCGGCCTGGGGATCTGGCACGCCGGGGACGACGACGCCTCCTCCTTCGCCGAGCCGATCGAGGGCCCCGAGATGTCCATGATCATCGTGACCGTCGATCCCGGGCAGAAGAAGGTCTCCAGCCGCGAGGGGATGCGCCGCACCGCGGCCACCTCCCCGTACTACCCCGGCTGGGTCGACTCGACCGCCCGCAGCCTCGAGGAGATGTCCGCGGCCTGCCGCGCCGGGGACTTCACCCGCGTCGGCGAGATCACCGAGTCCAACGCGCTGCGCATGCACGCCGCGATCGAGGCCTGCGAGCCGCCGATCCGGTACCTGCGCTCCGCGTCCGTCGCCGTGTTCGACGCCGTCGAGCAGCTGCGCGCCCGGAGCATCGAGGCGTACGCGACCGCCGATGCCGGCCCCAACGTCGTGGTGATCGCTCGTCCCGCCGACGCCGCAGCCGTCGCCGACCACCTCGCCGGTCACGGCGACGTCCGCATCGTCGGGGCCGGCCCCGGCGCCCACCTGATCACCACCGAGGAGAGCGCATGATCGTCACCCGCGCACCGGGCAAGCTCTTCATCGCCGGCGAGTACGCCGTCGTCGAACCGGGCGAGCCCGCCGTCCTCATCGCCGTCGACCGCTTCCTGACGGTCCGCCTGACCCCCAGCGACGACGTCGGCCGCGTGCACTCGCGCGAGTACGGCCAGGCCCCCGTGGTGTGGACCCGTGCGGAGGGGCCCGAGCACTCCGTGAACATCGTCGTGGAGCACGAGCCCTACGACTACGTGGTCAGCGCGATCACGCTGATGGAGCGGCTGCGCGACGAGCGCTCCCTGCCTGCGCACTACTTCGACCTGCACATCGAGTCCGACCTCGACGACTCCTCGGGCCGCAAGTTCGGCCTGGGCTCCTCCGCCGCCGTCACCGTCGCCGTGGTGGCCGCGCTCGACGAGTTCTACGAGATGGGCCTGAGCCGCACCGAACGGTTCCGCCTGGCCCTGCTGTCGACCATCACCGTCGCCCCCAACGCCTCCGGCGGGGACGTCGCCGCCTCCACCTTCGGCGGCTGGATCCGCTACAGCGCCCCCGACCGGGTCACCCTGCGCGAGTCCCTCGAGCGCCACGGCGTGACCAAGGCCCTCACCTCTCCCGGGTGGTCCCCGCACCGGGTGGACCGCCTGCCCGATCCCTCCTCGCTGGAGCTGCTGGTCGGCTGGACCGGCTCCCCCGCCTCCACAGAGCGCCTCGTCGGCGGCGTGCGACCGCCCAGCGGACGCACCGCGAGCCCCTACGAGAGCTTCGTGGACGAGAGCCGCGACTGCGTCGACGCCCTGGTCGAGTGCCTGCGGGCCGACGACGGCCCCCGCGCCCTGGAGGTCATCGGCCGCGCCCGGCGCCTGCTCCAGCACCTCGGCGAGACCAGCGGGATCCGCATCGAGACCGACGAGCTTCGCCTGCTGTGCGATCTGGCCGAACAGCACGGCACCGCCGCCAAGCCCTCCGGTGCCGGCGGCGGGGACTGCGGCATCGTCCTGGCCCCCGCCGACGCCCCGCTGCAGACGCTGCTGTCGTCCTGGGAGGCCCGGGACATCCGGCGCCTGGACATGTCGGTGCAGCACCTTCAGGGGGCCACCGATGAGTGAGACCGCGTCCCCGAGCGGGCGCCGCAAGGACGACCATCTGCGCCTCGCCCACGACCAGCAGACCGCCCCGAGCCGTCGCAACGACTTCGACGACGTCCAGATCCTCCACCACGCGCTCGAGGGGCTCGACGCCGACCAGGTGCGCCTGGACGTGCCGGTCCTGGACCGGACGTGGAGCGCTCCGGTCTACATCAACGGCATGACCGGCGGCACCGACCGCACCGCGCGCGTCAACCGCGCCCTGGCGATCGCGGCCCGCGAGACCGGCATCGCGATGGCCTCCGGCTCCGTCGGCATCGCCCTGGACGATCCCTCCACCGCGCCCGGTTTCCGCGTGATCCGCGAGGAGAATCCCGACGGCTTCGTGATGGCCAACCTCGGCATCGGGCGCAGCGCCGATCACGCCCTGCGTGCCGTGGACCTGCTCCAGGCCGACGCCCTGCAGATCCACCTCAACGCCGTCCAGGAGACGGTGATGCCCGAGGGCACCCGCGACTTCTCCCGCTGGCCGCAGGCCCTGGAGGCCGTGGTCGCCGCCTCCCCCGTGCCCGTGCTGGTCAAGGAGGTCGGATTCGGCCTCAGCCGCCGCACCCTGACCCGCCTGCACGAGATGGGCGTCCAGCTCGCCGACGTCAGCGGCGTCGGCGGCACCGACTTCGCGCGCATCGAGAACGCGCGCCGCCCCGGGGAGGACTACTCCTTCCTGGCCGGGCACGGCCAGTCCGCCGTGTGCTGCCTGCTGGACGCCCCGACCCCGGCCCCGCAGCTGCTGGCCTCCGGCGGGGTGCGCACCCCCCTGGACGTGATCAAGGCGCTCGCCCTGGGTGCCCGGGCCGCCGGCGTGGCCGGCGCCTTCCTCAAACCCGCCTACGACGGGGACGCCGAGCACGCCACCGCCGTGATCCGCGGCTGGCTCTCGCAGCTCACCGAGCTGATGGCCCTGTTCGGGGCCGAGACCCCCGCCGCCCTGACCGGCACCGATCTGCTGCTGCGCGGGCGGGTGCGGGAGTACTGCGAGCTCACCGGCCTCGACGCCGCCGGCTACGCCCGCCGTGACCGCCCGGACGCCGAGCCGGTCACCGACCCGGTCACAGATCCGGACACAGATCCGGTCACCGACCCGAGAACCCCGACGGCCCCGCCGTCCCGACCCAGGACGAGGACATGAGCGAACGCACCACATCCCACACCCCGGTGCCCACCCGCTGGGTCGGTCCGATCCGTATCGGCGGCAATGCCGCCACGGGCGAGATCGAGGTGCCGCTGGCCACCTACGAGAGCCCGCTGTGGCCGTCGGTGGGGCGCGGCGCCAAGGTCTCCCGCCTCGTCACCGGCGGCATCACCGCCACCCTGATCGATGCCCGCATGGCCCGCTCCAGCCTGTTCGTCGCCCCCGATGCCGCCGGTGCGCACGCCGCCGACCAGGTCCTCCACGAGCGCCTCGAACAGCTGCAGGCGACCGTCGAGGCGACCAGCCGCTTCGCCCGCCTCATCGATCTGCACACCGAGATCGTCGGCAACCTGCTGTTCGTCCGCTTCGCCCTCACCACCGGCGACGCCTCCGGGCACAACATGGTCACCAAGGCCGCCGAGGCCCTGATGGAGACGATCCTGTCCTGGGACCTGGGGCTCGAGTACGGCTCCATCTCCGGCAACTACTGCACCGACAAGAAACCCAGCGCCGTCAACGGTGACCTGGGGCGGGGCCGCCGCGTCGTCGCCGACATCCTCATCCCGCACGACGTCCTCGAGCAGCACCTGCGCACCAGCGCGACGCAGATGGTCGACCTGGTGGTGCGCAAGAACCTCGTCGGCGGGACCGTCGCCGGGTCGCTGCGCTCGGCCAACGCCCACTACGCGAACATGCTGCTGGCGACCTACCTGGCCACCGGCCAGGACGCGGCGAACATCGTCGAGGGATCCCAGGGCATCACCTTCGCCGAGGAGCGCGAGGAGGGACTGTACTTCTCCTGCTCGCTGCCGCATCTGATCGTCGGCACCGTCGGCAACGGGAAGAACCTCCCGGAGGTCGAGGAGGCCCTGGAGCGCCTGGGCTGCCGCGAGGAGCGTGCCGACGGGGAGAACGCGAACCGGCTGGCGGCGATCATCGCCGCCACGGTCCTGTGCGGCGAGCTGTCGCTGCTGGCGGCGCAGACCAATCCAGGAGAGCTGATGGCGGCGCACGTCGCCATGGAACGACGAGCCGCAAGGGGTGACGCCTGATGTCGATCGGAATCCATGACCTCGCGGTGTCGACGGCGCACCACGTCGTCGACCTCGCGGAGCTGGCCGAGGCCACCGGCGTGGACCCCGCGAAGTACCAGATCGGGCTCGGCCAGGACCGCATGAGCTTCCCGGCCCCCGACGAGGACATCGTGACCATGGGCGCCGCCGCGGCGCTGCCTCTGCTGGAGCGTCATGGCACCGACGGGATCCGCACCGTGCTGTTCGCGACCGAATCGGGCGTGGACCAGTCGAAGTCGGCGGGCCTGTTCGTCCACGAGCTGCTGGGGCTGCCCCGCACCATGCGCGTGGCCGAGTTCAAGCAGGCCTGCTACGGCGCCACCGCCGCGCTGCAGTCCGCGCTCGGCATCGTCGCGCGGAACCCGCGGGAGCGCGTGCTGGTCATCGCCAGCGACGTGGCCCGCTACGAGCTCGACACCCCCGGTGAGCCCACCCAGGGCGCCGGCGCGGTGGCGATGCTGGTCAGCGCCGATCCTGCGCTGCTGGCGATCGAGCCGGTCTCCGGCGTGGCCGCACGGGACGTCGACGATTTCTGGCGCCCCAACGACTCCACCACCGCGGTCGTCGACGGACGGCTGTCGCTGACCGCCTATCTCGGCGCGCTGACCACGGCGTGGGACGACTTCGCCGCCGGCGGCGGCGTCGGGGCCGGTCAGATCGACCGCTTCTGCTTCCATCAGCCGTTCACCAAGATGGCGCGCAAGGCCCTGAAGGGGCTGGCCCAGCACACCGGCGTCGAGCTCGGCGACGAGCTGCAGGAGGCGACGTTCGCCTACAACCGCGAGCTCGGCAACACCTACACCGCGTCGCTGTACGCGGGCCTCGCCGCGCTCCTGGACCAGGACGACACGCTGGCCGGCACGCGCATCGGCCTGTTCAGCTACGGCTCGGGCGCGGTCGGAGAGTTCTTCACCGGCATCGTCCAACCCGGGTACCAGGAGCAGCGGCGCTGCGAGGCCGTCACGGCGGAGCTGGCCGGGCGGGTCCCGCTGTCGCTGAGCGAGTACCGCGAGCTGCACGCCACCGAGCACGCCAGTGGGACCGACCTGGAGACGCCCCGGGTGACGCAGGGCCCGTTCCGCTTCGCCGGCATCCGCCGCCAGGCCCGACAGTACGAGGCCACGCAGGGCTGAGACGCCGTCACGCCGTCAGCCGGTCGTCGACTCCCGCTCGACGAGCGTCGGCGTGAAGCTCACGTGCCGCGGGGCGGCATCGCGATGGGCGATCTCCTCCTCCAGCAGGGCCAGCGCGGTGCGGCCCATGAGATCCGCGGGCTGGGCCACGGAGGTCAGCGGCACGACGGTCGAGCGCGCGAAGGCGATGTCGTCGTAGCCGACCAGAGCGATCTGCTCGGGCACCGCGATCTGGTGGCGGAAGGCGAAGGCCTGCAGCACCCCGACCGCGAGCAGGTCGTTCACGCAGAACATGGCGTCGGGGCGCTCGGCGCTCGACCGCGCCACGACCGATTCGCCGGCGGTGCGCCCGGCCAGCACGGTGAGGTCCTCGGCCTCGAGCACCTCGATCTCGACGCCGACCTCGGCGGCCGCCCGACGGGCTCCGTGCAGACGGTCGGCGACCTGCCGCAGGTCCTTCCGGGCCACGAGGACGCCGATCCGTCGGCGGCCCTGGGCGGCGAGATGACGCACGGCGATCTCACCTCCGGCGATGTCGTCGATGCTCACCGAGGAGCCGCCGGTGGCATCCCGTGCGCTCTCGGCGAGCACGACCGGGGTGCCCCGACCGCGGATGCCCGCGATCAGGTCCTCGGTGCCGCCGGTGGAGGCCAGCAGGATCCCGCGCACCCGCTGCTCCTCGAAGAGCGAGAGGTAGAGCCGCTCGCGCTGTTCACGGTTGCCGGTGCTGCCGGCGATGACGGCGAGGGAGGAGGCCTCCGCGGCCGCCTCGATGCCGCCGACCAGCTGACCGTAGAAGGGGTTCGCAGAGTCCAGGACGATCGCGCCGACGGTGCGGGACTGGCCGAGCTTGAGCTGCCGGGCGGCATCGTTGCGCACGTACCCGAGCTCGGCGATCACCGCCTCGACGCGCACCCGACGATCCTCGGAGACGATGTCGGGCCGGTTCAGCACGTTGGAGACGGTGCCGACCGAGACGCCCGCGTGCCGGGCGACGTCCTTCATGCTCACGACGTGATGTCCTGCCATGCGCGCACCCCCTGGCTCCTCCGGAACTGCCCCGGTCAGCGGACCGGGAAACGTTCTCGCGACTGTACCGCGCCACGTCGGCAGCCCCGTTCCGCCGGCAGGGGGTTGTCGTGGCGCTCACGTGGTTGCTACGTTGACGGCACGCTCGTTGAGACGTTTCAGTAGTGGGGCGACGGCATGCTCCTCCCCTACGGAGCGCCCCACCCACCGACGGTTCGAAGGAGAACAGCGTGCGCTCAGCCCGACCCGAGAAGTCCCCGCCCAGCCCCTGGTGGGTGGCCATCGTCTGCGGCATGGCCTCCTACCTCGATGCGGCGGCCATCGTCAGCTCCGGCACCGCCCTCGTGCTCTACCAGCATTCGATCGGGATCACCGAGAGCCAGATCGGCATGCTCTCGGCGGCGCTCACGCTGAGCATCGCCGCAGGAGCTCTCAGCGGCGGTCGCCTCGGCGACCGCTACGGGCGTCGCGCCGTCTTCCTGGCCACCATGGGAATGATCCTGGCGGGCGCGATCCTGCTGGTGCTCGCCCCCGGATTCTCCCTGCTCCTGGTCGGCATGGTCCTGGTCGGCCTCGGCTCGGGCGCGGACCTGCCCGTCTCCCTCGCCTCGATCTCCGAGGCGGCGTCGGACCACAACCGCGGCCGCCTCGTCGGCTTCTCCCAGATCCTCTGGTTCGCCGGCATCATCGGCGCGAACGTCTTCGGGATCATCGCCGGCGGGCGGGGACAGCTGGGCGGACAGATCATGTTCGCCCACATCGGCCTCGTCGCACTCGTGGTGCTGATCGCGCGCCTCAGCATCCCCGAGTCGGCCACCTGGGCGCAGGCCGATCACGAACGGACCGCCGGGGCCGCCACACTCCGCGCGCGCAGCACCGGCCTGCGAGACGTCCTGCGCCGACGGGCCCTCCTGGTGCCCTTCCTGGCCCTCATCGGCTTCTACACGCTGACCAACATCGGTGCCAACACCGGCGGACAGTTCGGCACCTACATCGGCGTGAACGTCGTCGGGCTCTCCGTGAGCGCCCAGTCCCTCCTGGGCATCGTGATGCTCGGCGTGGGCATGCTGGGCGCCCTGGTGTTCATGCGGATCGTCGACACCCGCTGGCGCATGACCTGCTATCTCATCGGCGCCGTGCTCCTGGCCGGGTCCTACCTCATCCCCGTCGTCCTCGGCTTCGGCCTGGCGCCCTGGATCGCCCTGAGCTTCTTCAACGCCATCGGCGGCGCCTTCGCCTTCGAGGCGATCATGAAGGTGTGGTCCCAGGAGTCCTTCCCGACCCTGCTGCGCTCGAGCGTCCAGGGCGCCGTCATCGCGGTGGCGCGGGTCGTCGCCGCCGGCGTCGCCCTGGTCACCCCCGCGCTGATGCACACCCCCGGCCTCGCCTACGGGCTGATCGCGCTGGTGGTCGCCATCGGACTGGTCTGCGGATGGGCCGGCTTCCGCCGGTCCCGGTTCGACGCCTTCGCCGAGGAGGCGCGCGAGGTCCCGGACTCCGGCTCCGTCGCCGAGCACGCGCCCGACGCCGCCCCTCCTGCCCAGCTCTCCCCCACCACCCCGTACGCACCGACCGAGAGGTGACCCATGACAGCCCCTGATGCCCCCACCACCGCCGCAACCATTGACGCCGATCGCGCCACCGGCCTCGACGCCGCCGCGTCTCCCGCTGCCGAGGCTCTGCGGACCGCTCAGGCGATCACCGCAGACCCGGCCGACGGTCGCGCCCCCGTCCTCGCCACCCGCGCAACGCTCGACCAGTCCCCGACCGCGGTCGCCCGCGCCGAGCTGCTGGCCACCGCCCACGGCATCTACGAGGCCTCGATCGAGGGCCGCCCGGTCACCGACTCGGTGCTGAACCCGGGCTGGACCGTGTACGAGTCCCGCCTGCAGGTCCAGCGGTTCGACGTGACCGAGCTCGTGCGCGCATCGGGCGCAGGCGCATCGGGCGCAGGCCCGTCGGGCGCAGGCCCGTCGGGCGCAGGCCCGTCGGGCGCAGGCCCGTCGGGCGCAGGCACGGCCGGCACGGAGCTGCATCTCGCAGCGGTGCTGGGCCGCGGCTGGTGGAACGGCGACTTCGGCTTCACCGATGCCGAGGCGAACTACGGCGAGCTCAACGCCTTCCTCGCCGCCCTGGTGATCACCTACGAGGACGGCTCGAGGCAGCAGGTCGTCACCGACGACTCCTGGACCGCCACCGATTCCGCGATCACCTTCGCCACGATCTACCACGGCCAGCACGAGGACCGCCGCCTCGAGCCCGGCGCACCGCGCCCGGTCCGCACCACGGAGATCGACCGCTCCACCCTCATCGAGCAGACCTCTCCGCTGATCACCCGCCACGAGACCCGTCGGCCGGAAAGGATCTGGACCTCCCCCTCCGGTGCCACGCTGCTGGACTTCGGCCAGAACCTCGTCGGCTGGCTGCGCTGCACCGTGACCGGGCCCGCCGGCACCGAGATCACGCTGCGCCATGCCGAGGTGCTCGAGCACGGGGAGCTCGGCACCCGGCCCCTGCGCTCGGCGGAGGCCACCGACCGCCTCGTGCTGGCCGGAGATCCCGGCGGGGAGACCTTCGAGCCCACCCTCACCTTCCACGGCTTCCGCTACGCGGAGGTCACCGGGTGGCCCGGCGAGCTCACCTCCGAGGACATCGAGGCCGTGGTGGTCCACTCGGACATCCCGCGCACCGGCTGGTTCGAATCCTCCCACCCCGGGGTTAACCAGCTGGTGAGCAACTCGGTCTGGTCCCAGCGCGGCAACTTCCTGGCCGTCCCGACGGACTGCCCGCAGCGCGATGAGCGCCTGGGCTGGACCGGGGACATCGCCGCCTACGCCGCCACCGCCGCGTTCCAGTTCGACGTCTCCGACTTCCTGCACAACTGGCTGCTGGACGTGCACGCCGAGGCGAGCCTGCCGCCGCTGAGCTTCGTGCCCTTCGTGGTGCCGGACATCCTGAAGCTGCGCAAGAACGGGGACGATCCCTTCGCCGAGGAGTCCGCCGAGGTCCCCACCGCGATCTGGGGCGATGCCGCTGTATGGGTCGCCGAGGCGCTATGGACCGCCTACGGGGACCTCGAGCGGCTGCGCGAGCACTACCCCGGCATGGTGCTGCATCTGGAGTCGGTCGAGCGCGCCCTCTCCCCCAGCGGTCTGTGGGACACCGGCTTCCAGTTCGCCGACTGGCTCGACCCGGACGCCTCCCCGCACGATCCCGCGGATGCGAAGGCCGACAAGGGCGTGGTCGCCACCGCCTGCCTGATCCGCTCGGCCCGCTTCACCGCCGAGACCGCCCGGCTGATCGGCGCGGAGGACGACGCCCGACGCTGGCAGACCCTCGCCGATCGCACCCTGGCCGCCTTCACCGCGGCCTACGTGAGCGCCGACGGGAGGATCGTCTCGGACTGCGCGACCGTGTACGCGCTGGCCATCACCTTCGACCTGCTCGATGACGCCACCCGGCCCAAGTCCGCCGAGCGCCTGGCGGAGGTCGTGGCGGAGGCGGGCTACCGCGTCTCCACCGGCTTCGCGGGCACACCCTTCGTGACCTGGGCGCTGTCGGAGACCGGCCATGTCGAGGACGCCTACCGTCTGCTGCTCGAGGAGGGGAACCCCTCCTGGCTCTACCCGGTCTCCATGGGCGCCACCACCATCTGGGAGCGCTGGGACTCGATGCTGCCGGACGGGTCGATCAACCCCGGCGAGATGACCAGCTTCAACCACTACGCCCTGGGAGCCGTGGCCGACTGGATCTACCAGGTCGTCCTCGGCATCCGTCCCGCCGAGCCCGGCTACCGGCGCGTGCGCATCCAGCCCACCCCGGGCCCCGGCATCGACTGGGCACGGGGAGCCTACGACTCCGCAGCCGGCCGCATCGAGGTGTCCTGGGAGCAGGCGCCCGACGGGCCCAGCGGGTCCGACGGCTCGAGCGGGCTCGGCGGGACCGGCGGAGCCGGTGGCTCCAGCGGGCTCGGCGGGACCGGCGGGGCCGGTGGCTCCAGCGGGGCCACCGGGGCCGGTGGCTCCACCAGGACCACCGGGACCACGGAGATCCGAGGCTCTGCCACGATTCCCGAGGGCGTCGAGGCCGATCTGGTGCAGCCCGATGGGTCGATCCGCAAAATCGGCCCCGGGACCCACACCTTCTGACCGGGAACCTTCCTGACCGGGAACCTTCCCTGCGGTTGTGCGCCTGGCTTCCATGAGTGGAAGTCAGGCGCACAACCGCGGGAGGGAAACGTCGGAAAGCGCTTGACCGGCGAGCGTGCCGCGACGAGACTGGTGATCTCAGCACCGGAAGCCCGGCCCATCAGCCTCTCGATTCCCACGTGAACATTCCAGGAGAACCCCTTGCTCACTCGCCGCACCGCCCTCACCCTGCTGGCCGCCGCCGGGGCGGCCCCTGCCCTCGCCTCCTGCGGTCCCAATGCCGGGGGCTCCGGGGACGGGGCGCTGCGCGTCTACTGGTGGGGCGGCGACCTGCGTGCGGGCATCACGCAGGACGTCCTGGACATGTACTCCGAGGATCATCCGGACCAGGAGATCTCCCCGGAGTACAGCGAGTGGTCGGGCTACTGGGACAAGCTCGCCACCCAGACAGCCGGCGGTAGCGCCCCGGACATCATCCAGATGGACGAGGCCTACATCGACTCCTACGGCGCCGAGGGCTCGCTGCTCGATCTCGAGACCGTCTCCGACGTCCTCGACCTCTCCGCGATGGACGAAGCGATCCTCGAGACCGGGCGTCTGGCCGACGGCACCCTGGTGGGCGCCCCGAACGGCTTCAACCTCTACGCGACCGGCATGAACCCGACACTGCTCGAGGAAGCCGGGATCGCCCTGCCCGACGACACCACGTGGACCTGGGAGGACTTCCACGCCCTGTGCCAGGAGATCACCGAGTGGGGGACGTCCTCCGGGAAGGACGTCCTTGGCACCAGCGGCTTCGGTCTCGGGGCCGGGGACCTCGCCGCCTGGGCCCGCCAGAGCGGCGACCAGCAGCTCTTCCCCCGCGAGGACGAGGAGCTCGTCACCAAGGACACCATCGTCTCGCTGCTGGAGTTCAGCCGCGAGCTGGCCGGCTCCGGGGCCGCCCTGGAGGCGGGGGCGCAGATCGAGAACTCCTCGGCGAGCCTCGAGCAGGGTCTGTTCGCCACCCGCGGCTGCGTCTTCCAACAGGTGCCCAGCTCCCAGATCCTCACCTTCCAGGACTCCACGGGCGACCCCCTGCAGCTGCTGCGCATGCCGGCGCGCACCAGCGGGGAGTCGAAGATGGTCAACAAGGCATCGATGTACTGGTCTCTCAGCGCCAAGACGGCCGACGCCCCCGCCGCGGCGGAGCTGACGAGCTTCCTGCTCACCGACGAGGCGGCGGCCGAGAAGCTGAAGATCGAGCGAGGCATCCCCGCCTTCCCCGCGATCCAGGAGGCGGTGCGCCCGCTGCTGAGCGAGAACGCGCTCATCTCGCTGGACTTCGCGCAGATGATGCAGGAGGAGGTCGTCACGCCGCCCGTGGTCACTCCCGCCAGCGGCGTCGGCTTCGGCGACCAGTTCACGCGCCTGGCCGAGGAGTCCCTGTTCGAGGAGCGCTCGACCTCCGCGGTGGCCGACGAGATGCTCGAGATCCTCACCGGCATGCAGCCGGAGCACTGAGCTGGACCGGCTGCTGAGCGCTTCTGAGCCGCCTCCCCGGAAGGGAGGCAGCGACTCCTGCCCCTCGTCGGCGTCGCCGCCCTACGACGCACATGCCATTGCGCACCTGGCTTCCGGATGTGGAAGTCAGGCGCGCAATGGCGACGTGGGGAGGCGCAGGGGACGGCTCCCGTGCTGACGGCCGTCGGCGGTCGGTCGTCGGCCGTCGGTCGTCGGTCGTCGGCCGTCGGTCGTCGGTCGTCGGTCGTCGGTCCTCAGTCCTCGGTCCTCGGTCCTCGGTCCTCGGCCGATCAGCAGATCACTCCTCGACGGGCGTGATCGTCCCGCGGAACATCTCCAGGGTCACGAAGTTGTCCGCGTAGGGGGCGTTCTCCAGGATCGGATCACCCGGCTCCGGGAAGCCCTGGACCCGGACCCCTTCGAGCGCCGGGTTGTTCCCGTACCGCTCGAAGATCGGGATGATCGGCAGCAGCTCGTTGAACGCCAGCGCCACGACGGACACGTTCTTCTTCTGCTCCTCGACGTCCAGGCCCTGGCCGGACTTGGTCACCAGCTCCTCCAGGTTCACGGTCCCGGCAGAGGTCTCCACATCCTGCAGCGGGAACGCGTAGCCCTTGCCGCCCTGGTTCTTGGCGATCGGGATGTTGTGCACGAACAGGTCCTGCACGAAGGAGAAATGCGGGTGCGGGTGGGTCGAGGAGCCCCAGGCCTGGATCGCCATCTGGAAGTCGCCCTTGTCGATGTCGATCGGGGCCTGCTTGTCATCCAGCCCGCGGGCGGTCACCGAGATCCCGAACTCCGAGAGCTGCTCGGCGATGTTCTTGCCCGAGGCGGACCAGTCGGCGAACGTCTGCGGGAACTGGATCTCGTAGGCGGCGGCCTTGCCCTCCGGCGTCATCCAGGAATTACCCTCCTTGGTCCAGCCCGCCTCCTCGAGCAGCGAGGTAGCCTTGTCGACGTCCTGCTCGTAGGTATCGATCTTGCCCTTGACCTCGTCGGTCAGCCACTCGTCGACGAAGTTGTCCGAGAAGCCGACCATGTTGACCACGGCCTTGCCCGAGTCCGCCAGCGCGATCTGGCCGTTGACCTCCCGGTCGATGAGATAGGCGAAGGCCTTGCGGGTACGGACGTCGGCGAACTCCGGGAACTGGTCCTGGTTCAGGTACAGGGCGGGCCCCGAGTACACCGGCGGGCGCAGGATCGTGTACCCGGCCGCCTCGAAGGGCTCCTCGGAGGCAGGGGCGAATCCGTGGGTGGCGTAGTCGACGTCGCCGGACTGGACCAGCGAGGTGACCTCGGTGGTCTCCCCGGCGTAGATCACGAGGGCGTCGAAGACGACCTTCTCGGCGCCGTAGCCGGACTCGTTGCGCACCAGCGTCAGCTGGGTGTTGGTGATCGTGTCGTAGTCGAAGTCGTAGGGCCCGGAGACGACGACGTTCTCGGGTTTGAAGGCCTGGAACTCGGTGCCCAGCGCCTCGCCGTCGCCCTCGTCCATCGTGCCGCCGGCGTCGACGATCGCCTTGGCACGTTCGGCCCAGTCCCCGTACTGCGAGGTGGCCAGGATGTTGCTCTTGAGCACGTAGCGCTCGAGCACGGCGGGCGGGTCCTCGAAGCTGACCACCACGGTGGTGTCGTCCGGCGCCTCCAACCCGGTGATGAAGTCCCAGGCCGGGGACCGCTGGATGAACTGCATGTAGAAGGTGGTCAGGTAGTCCTGGGAGGTGAGGTCCGACCCGTCGGACCACGTCAGGCCCGGCTTGAGCTTCACGGTGAGCGTGCCCCCGTCGGTGTCGAGCTCATGGGACTCCGCGATCAGGTACTCCCACTTCTTCTCCGCCCACAACCACATGGCCGACGGCGGCACCAGCAGGTCGCGGTAGATCCCGTCACCGATGATGCTGGTGGGCACGCCAGCGTAAGGCAGCCCGGCGAAGTTGAAGTGACCCTCGGGCGGCGGCATGAAGGGCCAGGCGCCGTGGAAGGTGCTGGCGCTGCCCTCGCCGCCTCCGCCTCCTCCGCCCTCGGGGGTGGCGGGCGAGCAGGCCGCGACGCCTGCTCCGGCGGCGGTGGTCAGGCCGACTGCCTTGAGGATGTCGCGTCGGCTCCAGCTGGTGCTCATGGGTTCTCCTTGGTTATGACGATCGGATCGTCGGTGAGATCGGCCATCGCATCGTCGCGATGCCGGCGTCGGGAGCTGAGTCGTCGTGCGAGAACGGACCCGACGACGATGCCGATCCCGAGCAGGAGCGCGAGGATGCTCACGATCCGCTCTCCGGTCCCGGCGTCGGTCAGGGGGAGCATGAGGGCCGCGCCGACCCCCACGAAGCAGCCCAGGGACAGCAGTGCACGGGTGGCGATGTCGATCATGACCGTCCACCCCCGCCATCGCCGGAGTCGGCGTCCCCGCCGCGACCGGTGCTGCCGCCGGCCTCGGTTCCGGTGCCGGCTCCAGGGCCGGCTCCGGCACCGGCGCCGACCGCGGCAGTCGGCCGCGGGTCGGTGACGACCATGCAGGCGACGTCCTGATCCGGAGCCTTCGGCGCGGGCTGCAGCACCGGGATGCGTTCGCGGCAGCGTTCCTCGGCCAGCGGGCACCGCGGGTGGAAGGCGCAGCCGCTGGGGAGGTCGGAGAGGCTGGGGATGTCGGCGCTGAGCAGACCGGCTCCGGCCTTCTTCTGGCGGGCCCTGTCCGGATCCGGCTCGGGCACGGCCTCCAGCAGCGCCTTCGTGTAGGGGTGCTGGGGGTTGTTGATCACCTGCGGGGTGGGCCCGGCCTCGACGATCTTGCCCAGGTACATCACCGCCGTCCGACCCTCCCAGGCGAAGTACTTGGCCAGAGCGAGGTCGTGGGTGATGTAGATGAACCCGACGCCGTCCTCGGTGCGGAGCCTGGTGAGCATGTTCAGCAGGCTCACCCGGATCGAGACGTCGAGCATCGAGGTGGACTCATCGGCGATCAGCATCCGCGGCGAGAGGGTCAGCCCGCGGGCGACGGAGACGCGCTGGCGCTGGCCGCCCGAGAGCTGGTGGGGGAACTTCCCGCGGTAGCTCTCCGGCGGGGTCAGGTCGACCGTCTCGAGCAGCTCGTCGACCCGCTGGTCGACCTCCGCCTGATCGTGGGCCAACCCGTGGCGTCGCAGCGGGATCGACAGGGTGCTGCGCACGGAGCGGATCGGGTTCAGGGAGGCGTAGGGGTCCTGGTGGATGTACTGCACGGAGCGGCGGTAGCGGCGGCGCTCGGCGCGGGTCATCGTGGTCAGGTCCTGGCCCTCGAAGCGGACGGTGCCGGAGCTCGGGGAGGCGAGGCCGGCGGCCATGCGCGCCGCGGTGGTCTTCCCGCTGCCGGACTCGCCGACCAGGCACAGCACCTCGCCGGCACCGACGCTGAGGGACACGTCGGAGACGGCCGGCAGGTCCTGGCCCTTGACGCGGAAGACCTGGGAGGCCTGGTCGAGCTCGATCAGCGGATCGGGGGCGGATTCACGCACGCGCGATCACCTTCCGTTCGTGGTGGACCTGGTCGTGGTGGATGCAGGCCGCCGCATGGGTCATGTCCGCGGGCCGCTCCGTGAGGGTGATCAGCTCGGGCTCGGCCTGCAGGCACTCATCGGTCGCGAGCTCGCAGCGGGGCGCGAAGGCACAGCCGGGAGGCAGGGTCGCCAACGACGGCGGGGCCCCGGGGATCGAGGCCAGCTCCGGCAGGTCCCCGCTGACGGGCGGGACGGCGTTGATGAGCTTGGAGGTGTAGGGGTGCTTCGGGGCGGAGAAGATGTCGCGGGTCGACCCGGTCTCGATGACCTTCCCGGCGTACATGGTGATGACGCGGTCGGCGAGCTCGGCGGCGAGCGCCAGGTCGTGCGAGATGAAGATCATCGCGAACTTGTACTCCGCCCGCAGCTCGGCCAGCAGGTCGATCACGGTGCGCTGCGTGAGGATGTCCAGCGCGGTGGTGGGCTCGTCCAGCACCAGCAGCCGGGGGCGCAGCAGCAGGGACGTCGCGATCAGCGCTCTCTGCTTCATCCCGCCGGAGAGCTCGTGGGGATAGCTCCCCAGCACTCGTCGCGGTTCGAGGCGCACCGAGCGCAGGGCCTCGGCGGAGCGCTCGAGGACCTCGCGGCGGCCGATCCTCCCGGGGGCGTGATCGACCAGGGTGTCGGCCATCTGCTGGCCGATCGTGAGCACGGGGTTGAAGGCGTTCTGCGCGCCCTGGAACACCATGGCCGCCTCGGACCAGCGCCATCGCCGCAGCTGGCCCTGCGTCATCGTGGTCACGTCCCGGCGGCGGCCGTCCTCACCCGTGAAGGTGACGGTGCCGCCGGTGATCTCGCCGAGAGTGGGCAGCAGGCGCAGCAGAGCGAGGCCGAGGGTGGTCTTGCCGCAGCCGGATTCGCCGACCAGGGCCAGGGAGGACTCGGGGTAGAGGTCGAAGCTCACCCCGCGCAGGGCGCGCACGGAGGCGTCCTTGCCGGTGCGATAGGCGACCTGGAGGTCCCGTGCGGACAGCACCGGGACATCGGATCCGGACGCCGCGGACGCTGCGGAGCCCTCGGGCGTCGTGGCATCCGCAGTCGTCGCGTCGGGCGGGGGCGTGGAGTCGGTCATCAGCGGTCCCTCAGTCGGGGGTTGAGGATCTCTTCGAGGGTGCGGGTCAGGAGGATCAGGCCCAGCTGCAGCAGCACGATCATGGTGACCGGGGCGACGATGTACGGCATCGCGTCCGGGTTGAACATCGCGCCCTTGGTCCACGCGTCGTTGATCATGATTCCCCAGTTGGTGCCCTTCTGCGGGGCCAGACCCAGCAGGTACAGGCCGACCATCGCGTAGATCGCGTTGGTGACGGCGATGATGAAGTTGATCAGGATGTAGCTGGCCATGTTGGGGACGATCTCCCCGAACACGATGCGGACCCAGCCGACGTCGAGCAGCTGTGCCGCCTCGACGAACTCGCGCTCCTTGAGCGAGAGCACCTGTGCACGGATCGAGCGCATCAGCACCGGCCAGCTCAGGATGCCGATGATGATGCCCAGCAGCATGGGCGAGTCGAGGTTGTAGAAGGCGCCGATGACGGCCAGCAGGACGATCTGCGGGACGGTCATGACGATGTCGGTCAGCTGGAGCATCGCCGCATCGAAGCGGCCGCCGAAGTAGCCGGCGAGGGAGCCGACGGCCACGGCGATCACGGTGGTGATGCCGGCCGCGAGGAACCCGACCATCAGCACGGTCCGCCCGCCGATCACCAGCAGGTGGAGGGTGTCCTTGCCGCTGCCCTCCAGCCCCAGCCAGTGGTCGGCGCTGGGGCCTTCCCAGGCGCGGCTCGCATCGCCCGGGACGTCGGTGCCGACCACGAGCGGGCCGATCAGGGACAGCAGGAGGATCGCGACGACCAGGCACAGCCCCGCGAATCCGGAGGCGCTGCGGGTCAGCTCGTTGAAGAGCCGACGCAGCGGCCCGGGGCCGACGGCCCTGCCGGTCGCGGGGGCGGGGGTCGGGGCGGGGGCCCCGGTGCCGGCGGCGGTCGTGGTGGGCGGGGCGTCGGCGCTCATGCGGCACCTCCCTCGCCGATGCGGATCCGGGGATCGAGGGCGGCGTTGATGAGGTCGGCCGCGAGGTTGGCGAGCACCACGGTGATCGTGACCACCAGCAGCACCCCTTGGATCGTCGGATAGTCGCGGGTGTTGATCGACTCGAACAGCAGCAGGCCGATGCCCTCGTAGGAGAAGGTCTGCTCGACGAAGATGGCGCCGCCGACGATGAACCCGGCCTGGGTGGCGATCTGCGCGATCAGCGGCAGCAGGGCGTTGCGGCCGACGTAGTTGGACTGGATGCGGGTCTCCTTGAGACCGCGGGCCTTCGCGACGGTCACGTAGTCCTCGCCGAGCACCTGCGTGGTGGAGGCCTTCATGATCAGGGCCCAGGTCCCCACCGTGGTCAGGACGTAGGTGATGATCGGCAGCGTCGCGTGGTAGCCGATGTCGGAGAGGAAGCGGAGGGAGAACTCGGGGTCCACGCCCGGGGAGACGTTGCCGCGCATCCGCGTGTAGTCGATGATGCCCAGCTGCACGGCTCCGACCACGACGATGAGGATCGCCAGCAGGTAGTTGGGGATCGCGTGGAAGCCGCTGCCGATGATCGAGACCGCGTGGTCGATGATCCCGCCGCGGCGGTAGGCCATGATCATGCCGAGGATCAGCCCGATGGTGATGGAGATCAGCAGGGCGATCCCGACGCTGTAGAGCGTCCACGGGAGGTACTGGGCGATCTTGTCCATCACCGTGACGCCGGGGGTGGCGATCGAGGTGCCCATGTCGCCGTGGAGCAGACCCGAGAGGTAGTCGAGGTACTGCCGCCAGAGCGGCGTGGAGGGGTCGAAGCGGAAGAAGTTGCTGGCCTCCGCCGCGGCCTGCTCGTAGCTCTTCCCGTACAGCGCGATCTGCTGGTTGATGTAGACGTCGACCGGGTTGCCGGGCAGCAGGCGCACCATGAGGAACACGCCGGAGGCGACCACCCAGACCACGAACGCCGAGCGCAGGAGCCGGCGCAGGATGAACGAGTGGTAGATACGATGCCCGAGGGATGCCCGGGGGCGCGTCGGTGCAGCCGTCCCGGGCGGGGCCGGATCGGGCCCTCCGGGGACTGCGGCGGACTCTGCGGGGGCCGCAGAGGTCGGAACGTCAGCGGTCATTGCTCTCCTCGACGACGAGCGACGGTGCTCGGCGGAACTCTATCGACATTGTGACCCCATGCACATCGAAAACACGGTCACGATTCGAGCAATCTTGCGCGAGTCCGGCCTCGAACGGGCACGTTCACGCTCACGACGCGACCCCGACAATTCCGGCACCGCGCTGATGCGGCAGGGATCTGCGCAGGTCGGAGCGCAGAGGGGCGGCGCCGGCCCGCCCTTTCCCGCAGGGAGGCCCGCCGGGGCACCGCTCAGCGCGCGCCGCCGGCCTGCTGGACGACGTGGAAGCTCGTCACTGACGTCCGGGCGGGCTCCAGCGGTGCACCGCTTCTGCGCGGGCCCAGGGGACGCCGAGCTCGCTGAAGGGACGGCCGGTCTCCAGGGCGTCCGCGAGGGTCTGCTCGATGTGCTCGAGAACCGGATGCGCGGCCTCGCCCTCGCCGTGCCAGGTGACCGCGCCCCCGGTGATCGGGGTCGGGTCCGGGGCGGACTGGATCGCCTCGAGCACGGCGCTGAAGGCCCCGGTGTCGGCCAGCGGGGTGATCAGCGGGACCTCGCGGCTGCGCACGTGAGCGATGAGGTTCTCCAGCAGATCGGTCCGCGGGTGGGTGAGCTCGGCGGTGGTGCCGTCGGCCGCGGTGCGCACGGAGGTGTCCTCCGTGTAGTGCAGACGGTGGCTTCCGGCGCGGCCGGTGACCTCGATCCAGGGCGCGGACTGCTCCGGGGCGGTGGTGGTCAGTGCGCAGAGGACCGGGGGCCCCTCCCCCGCGGGGTCGATCCGCAGGAAGGTGGTGTCGTCGGCCTCGATGTCATGGGCGCGGCGCAGCTCGGTGGTGACGGCGGCGATGTCGGCGACCTCCTGGATCCCGGCGACGGTCAGCGCGGCGTGCACGCCATGGGCGAGCGGGTTGGTGGCGACCCCGTCGGCCACCCGGCGCCCGTTCAGCCGTCGCCGACCCGCCCAGGCCGACCGTCCGTAGTAGGCGCGGTCCCGGCTCCACGCGCCATAGGCGCGCACCGTGACCTCCGGGCCGAACGCGCCGGCGGCCACCTCCTCCGCCAGCACGTCGACTCCGGCGCCGCCGCGGGCCTGGAAGCCGACCTGCACCGACCGTCCGGCGGTCCGCGCCGCCTCCAGCAGTTCTTCGTGGTCGGCCAGCGCCGGCACCGGAGGCTTCTCGAGGTAGACGTCGAGTCCGGCGGCGAGGGCCTCGGTGGCCAGCGGAACGTGGGTGTCGATCGGGGTGGCGACGACGACGATCTCGGGGCGGTCCTCACCGGGCACCGTCTCCAGCAGGTCGGCGAGGCTGTGGTGATGGATCGCCGCGAGCTCCGCGGGCGGCTCGGCGACGTCGACCACCCCGACCAGGCGGGCCGTCCCGTCGGCCTCGAGATGTGCGAGACGGCGCAGGTGCACCGCGCCGAAACCGCGGGTCCCGACCAGGGCGATCCGTGCCGGATGGCCGGTCATCGGTCGGCTCCGGCCGACGTCGGGGTGGTTGCGGCGGGGCCCCGCTCTCCCGCACGAGCCAGGTCCAGACCCAGGAAGTCCCTCACATCGACCGGGGCCCCGGTGGCGAGCGACTCGTTGCCGCAGATGCCGACGGAGATCGCGCGCATCCCGTCGCGGTGATCGGAGGGGCGGCCCAGCTCATCGTCAGTCGGCCCCACGAACACGTCGCGCAGCAGCAGCGCGTCGCCCCCTCCGTGGCCGCCGACGCCATCGGGGATCTCCGCCTCGCGGGCGGGTTCGAAGTGCCTCTGGACCACGAGGTGCTCGCCGCGCTGTCGGGCCCCGGCGGCGGCCGCGGTCACCGCGACGGCGCTGGGGTCCACATGCGCGGAGGAGGGGGCGTCGTCCTCGTCCTGCGCGATGACCTCGGCCCGCTCGACCACCTCGAGCTCGGCACGGCCGCGGGTGCCGTTGATCGCGACCCGGTACCCCTCCCAGGGGCTGTGGGCGGTGAGGGCGTAGGTGAGGACGGGGCCGCCGGCATAGTCGACGATCGCGGTGAGGTTGTCCTCGGTGGTGATGCCGGAGTCGAACACGGAGCGGTCGCGCTGGTAGCCGTCGTGCTGCTCGGCGCGGAGGTACAGGGCCTCGAGCCGTTCATCGGAGCGCAGGTCCAGCTCGAAGGGGTCGTGCGATCCGTCGTGCGTGCCGCGCTCGGGCAGGGGCGCCTGTCCCCGCTCTGCGGCGGCGTCGGCCCCGTAGAAGCGCAGGCCGCCGCGGGCGTAGACCCGCGCGGGGGTGTCGGCGATCCACCAGTTGACGAGGTCGAAGTGGTGGGCGGCCTTGTGGATGAACAGGCCGCCGCTGTTGGTCTTCTCGCGGTGCCAGCGCCGGAAGTAGTCCGCGCCGTGCTGGACGTCCAGCACCCACTCGAAGGTCACGGAGACCACCTCGCCGATCTCCCCGGAGGCGATGACCTGCTTCAGCGCGGTGTTGCGCGGGCTGTAGCGGTAGTTGAACGTCACCACCACGGATCGCCCGGTGCGGTCGATCGCGTCCTGGATGGCGCGGGCCGACGGGGCGTCGATGGTCAGGGGCTTCTCGACGATCACGTCGGCCCCGGCCTGAAGGGACCGCACCACGTGCTCGGCGTGCAGCCGATCCACGCTGGTGACGATGACCCGGTCCACCTGCTGCTCGCGGATGACGTCCTCGAGCTGGTCGGGACCGGCCAGGACCACGTCCGCGAACGCCGGATGACGGTCGCGGTGGAACTCGCGGCGGGCAGGGTTGATGTCCAGCAGCGCGACCAGCTCGGCGACGTCGGCGTGGGGCCCGGCGATCGCGTCGAGGTACATCTGAGCGCGATGGCCGGAACCGATCAGGGCATAACGGGTGGGCATGGGACTCCTGGACGAGGGGTGGGCGGAGGGACGGGGGCGGTCGACGCGGGGTGCGGCGCAGTCGGCAGGGTCCGGGCGGCCGCGCGGGTCGGGGACGGCCGACGGCGGCTGCGAGCCCCGCCGACCATCCGCAGGACTACTTGATGCCGGTGGTGGCGAAGCCCTTGATGAGGAACCGCTGGCCGAACAGGAACACCAGGAACAGCGGGATCAACGAGACCACGGACATCGCGAACATGGCGCCCCAGTCGGAGGATCCCTGCGTGTCCAGGAACGACTTCAGCGCCAGCGGCACCGTGAAGTTGTCCGGAGTGGTCAGATAGATCAGGGACCCGAAGAAGTCGTTCCACATCCACATGAAGGTGAAGATCGTGGTGGTCGCCAGCGCCGGCAGCATGAGCGGCAGGATCACCTGGAAGAAGATCCGGAAATGGCCGCAGCCGTCGATGCGGGCCGCCTCGTCCAGCTCGCGCGGGATTCCGCGGATGAACTGGACCATGAGGAACACGAAGAACGCGTCCGTGGCCAGGAACTTCGGCAGGATCAGCGGGAGCATCGTGTTCACCCACCCGGTCTGGGAGAACATGATGTACTGCGGCACGATCACCACGTGGATCGGCAGCATCAGCGTCATCAGCATGATCGCGAAGGCGATGTTGCGGCCCCAGAACTTCAACCGCGCGAAGGCGTATGCCGTCAGCGAGCAGGCGACCAGGTTGCCGATCACGCAGCCCACCACCAGCAGGGTCGAGTTGATCAGGTAGTGGGAGAACGGCTGCGCGAGCGATTCCCAGCCGCGGGCATAGTTGGAGAAGTCGAAGCTGATCGGGAACAGGCCGGGGTTGCGGAAGATCTCATCGTTGGGACGCAGCGAGGAGACCACCATCCACAGCAGCGGATAGATCATCACGATGCTGGCGAGGATCATCACCACGTGCCGGGCGGTGCGGCGCACCATCCGCTTCGGACGCTTCCGGCGCACCACATGGGCGGTCCCCGGGTCATCGGTGGCCGGGGCGGGAGTCGGTCGGCTCTGCAGATCAGTCATCGTAGAACACCCAGAACTTGGAGACGAAGAAGTTGATGGCGGTGAAGATCCCGACGATGATCAGCAGCAGCCACGCCATCGCGGAGGCGTATCCCATGTCGAACTGGGTGAAGCCCTTGATGTACAGGTACAGCGTGTAGAACATCGTCGAGTCCGACGGGCCGCCGGTGCCGCCCGAGACCACGAACGCCTGCGTGAACGACTGGAACGCATTGATCACCTGCAGCACGACGTTGAAGAAGATGATCGGCGTCAGCAGCGGGATGGTGATACGGAAGAACCTCGCGAGCTTCGAGGCCCCGTCCACGGCGGCGGCCTCGTAGTACATCTCCGGGATCTGTCGCAGCCCCGCCAGGAAGATGATCATCGGCGAGCCGAAGGTCCACACGTGCAGCAGGATGATCGTGCCCAGCGCCGTGTCGGGGTTGGAGACCCAGCCGGGCAGGTTCTCGAATCCGAGCATCGCCCCGACCTGATTGATCAGGCCGTTGGCGCCGAACATCTGGCGCCACAGGATGGCGATGGCCACCGATCCGCCCAGCAGCGAGGGCAGATAGAACACCGAGCGGTAGAAGCTCAGCCCCTTCAGCCCCTGGTTCAGCAGCACCGCCAGCAGCAGCGCCATGATCAGCTGCAGCGGGGTCCCCACGAACACGTACAAGAAGGTGACCACCAGCGAGTTGTGCAGGCGGGAATCACCGATCATCTCCTTGATGTTCGACAGCCCCGTGAACTCCGGCGGCGCGAGCAGGCTGTAATCGGTGAACGCGAGCGCGAACGACGCGATCATGGGGATCAGCGTGATCCCGAAGAACCCCAGCAGCCAGGGCGCCATGAACACCAGCGCCGACTTGTTGTCGGGATGCTTCTCCTTCGGACCGCCCTTCTTACGGCTCTTCGCCAACTGGGTGAGTTCTCCGACCGCACTCATAGGCTTGTTCCCTTCATCGATGGGGTGGGTCGCCGGCCGGGCGGGGCATCGTCCCCGGCGAGCCGGCGACCCGGAACGGGTCGTCTCAGCTGAGGGCCGAGCTCAGGTTGTCGACCAGGCGCTGACCGGCCTCGGCCGGGGTCAGCTCGCCGAAGAGCATCTCCTCGCCGGCGCGGGTGAGGATGTCCTCGAACTGGCCGCCGCCCTGCGGCGTGATCTCCGGGGGGTGGCCGAGCTCGCTCTCGATGGCCTCGAGGTAGTCGACGGCCTTGGTGTTGGCCTCGTCGAGATCGGGCACGATCGCCTCGCGGACGGTGAGGTTGCCGGGAACGCCCCGCTCGACCGAGAGGATCTTGCCGGCGTCCGGGGAGTTCACGAGGTAGTCGACGAAGGCCACCGCCGCCTCGGGGTTCGCCGACTGGGCGGAGACGGCCCAGTACATGGAAGCCTTGTACCAGAGCTCGGCGTCGGCGGCGGAGCCGGTCATCGACGGCGGTCGCAGCACCGTCACGCCCTCGGGGACGAGCTCGTCGTGGGCCACCACCTGATTCGACCAGGCGACGGTCATGGCAGCTTTTCCGGTCGAGAACAGTGTTTGGTCGAGAGCCTGCGCACCGTCCTCGACGGCAAGGCTGGCCCCGGGAGCCGCCCCGTCGTCCTGGGCCTTCTGCGCCCACTCGAACCACGCCGCGGCGGTCTCCGCGTCGAACCCGGCGGCGCCGTCCTTGTACTGATCCTGCCCCGCCTGGCGCACGTAGATCTGGAACAGGCCCTGGATCGTGCCCAGCTGACTCATGCCGAAGGTGCCGTCCTCGGTGGCCTCCGAGATCTGCACCGCGGTGTCGAGCAGATCGTCCCAGGTCCAGGTGGTGTCGTCCGGGACATCGACCCCGGCCTCTTCGAAGATCACGGGGTTGATGAGGAAGGCGACGGCGTTCAGTCCGGCGTTGATCGCGGCGAGACCGACTTCGGGCAGCTCACCGACCTCGACCGAGCCCTCCGCGAATTCCGAGGTGTCCAGACCCGCCTCCGCCAGGTCGAGCAGGGCACCGCGTCCGCCGTACTCGGCGAGGTACTTCTCGTCCATCTGGACGACGTCCGGGAAGTCGCCGCCGGCGGTCTGGGTGGCGAGCTTGTCCCAGTAGCCGCTCCACTCCCCCGGCTCCAGGTTGAGCGTGACGTCAGAGTTCTCCTCCTCGTACGCGTCGGCGACGTTCTGGGTGTTCTCGTCGCGCGCGGGGTTGCCCCACCACGCCACCCGGAGCGAGGAGGACCCGTCCTCGCCGGACCCCCCGCCACCACCGGTGGCGTTCGGGCCGCAGGCGGCGAGTCCGGCGAGCCCGGGGACCGCGATCCCGAGAGCGAGGGCATTGCGTCGAGTGAACATCAGATCTCCTTCGATCCTTGGTGTGCAACGGGGGTGAGGCATGATCTCGAGTGGTCTCGGTGACGACCTCATGGGCCACGGGCGATCGGGCGGTCCGCCCTCGACGGCGGCACCGCTCCGTGCGGCTCAGCGAACGGATCGGACGACCGGAGCCCGTCTGATGCAAATTTTCATCGAGAGCGCCGGAACCTCCGCCGCTCCCCATCAGGCACCGGATGGGTCCTGAGATGATGCCCTTCAGGAAAGCGCTTGTCGATCTCGATGTCAACCCCGAGCCGTCACACTTCGGTCACGCTGCGCGCACGTTATGCAATTTTGCATCAGTACAGCCGACACGGCAGCCGATCTCGCCGGCGGCCCGGGGTGCTCCCACCTGGTCGGCGCGATCGCCGATGCCGCCGGAAGCACCCTTGTGCCCGCCGCCACGCTCGGTTAGTGTGCCACAACAACTAATACTGAAACGACTCAGTCCTTGTCCGTCGTCCCCGCCTCCAGGGGACGCGGCGCCCGGAAGGATCGATGATGATCACCCGCCGACGCACCCTCGCCCTGCTCGCCGCCGCCGGATCTCTGCCCGCCCTCGCCGCCTGCGGGCCGAATGCCTCCGGCGGCTCCGGCGAAGGCGGCGACGCCCTGGGCGGCTGAGCGCCATCGCCCGGCGGATCCACGGTCCCCTGACCGCCGACGGGACGCTGTCGACCTTCCGCGACGGGCCTGCGATGGACCGCTCGGATCACCCCTCCCACCTGCTCGCCTACGGCATGGTGCCGCCGACCGGGACGATCCCGCCCGCTGCCGCCGAACAGGCGCTGGCGGACGTGCTCGCACACTGGGACTGGGACTCCACCTGGGGGTGGGACTACCCGGGCCTGGCCATGACCGCGGCCCGGCTCCGACGCCCGGAGACCGCGGTCGACGCGCTGCTGCGGGAGACGATCAAGAACCGCTGCGATGGTGCCGGGCATTTCCCGCAGCGCCCCGGGCTGCCCGTCTACCTGCCCGCGAACGGCGGCACGCTCACCGCGCTCGCCCTGATGGCGGCCGGGTGGGACGGCGGTCCCGCGGCGCCCGGGCTGCCGGCGGCCTGGGGCGCCCGATCCGAGGGGATCCTGCCGCTGCCGGGGCAGCTGGGACCGGAGTGATCTCCCGGCACGCCGCCCCAGGGGTCCGCTGGCCCGCCCCGCCTCGCGCACCGCCCCGGCGGCCGATCCGCCACGCCTCGTTCACCTGCCCGCCATCCCGTCCCGCTAGCGTGCCCGGCACCGGCGGAGCTCGCGGACGGAGGCACGTGTGGACGTCACCGCGTGGGCCATCGGTCTCATGGAGCTCCTCGGCGGACCGGGCATCGCCCTGGTCATCGCCGCCGAAGCGCTTTTCCCGCCGGTCCCCGGCGAGGTGCTGCTGCCCTTCGCGGGGGTCTCCGCCGCGGCGAACGGCCAGCACGTGCTGGTCCCGATCCTGTGGACGACGGCCGGGTCGGTGCTCGGCGGGCTCGGGGTGTACGGCGTCGGCCGTGCTCTGGGCGAGCGCCGCACCCGCGCGCTGATCGACCGGATCCCGCTGCTGGAGCAGAAGGACGTCGACGTCGCTCTGCGGTTCTTCGCGCGCTTCGGGTTCCCGGCCGTGGCGCTGGCCCGCTTCGTGCCCATGGTGCGCACGCTCATCTCGATCCCGGCCGGGATCGAGAAGATGCCCGTGAGTGTGTTCGCCCTGGCCACCGGTCTGGGATCGGGGATCTGGAACGCCGTGTTCGTGATCGCCGGCTACGGGTTCGGTCTCGCCGGCGGCGAGCTGCTCGAGGGCTTCGTCCGGCTCTACTCCCTGATCGTCGCGGGTGTGGGGGCCCTCGCCGCGATCGGGCTGCTCACCCAGCGTCTGCGCGGTCGACGCCGCGCCGCCGGCGAGGGAACGCACGATGCCCGCCCCCTGTCCGAGCGTGCGGGAGGGACCGCCGCCGTTCGCGAGCGGCCGAGCGATGTCTCCCCCGATTCCGGGCCGGAGCCGCCTACGCTCGACGAATGAGCAGCGAGCGGGCACCGGCCGACGGTGCGGGCGCGGCCGGCTCCGGTCGTGCCGGCCCGGTGCCGGAGTCGGGGCGCGCCGGCCCTGCACCGGGGTCGGGGCGCGCCGGCCCCGCGCCCGAGACCGGTCGCGCCGGGCCGGCCGCCGACGTCGGACGCTGGTTCTCCACCGCCACCGCCGCGCCCCTGGACGGGCCCGGCCCCACGCGCGGCGGTCCGCGCATGACCGCCTGGGGCCCGATGGTCGGCGCCGAGTACGGGCGTCGCAGCCCGCAGGACGAGGTGTCCGATGCCCTCGGTCTGCTGCGCGGACGCCCGGTCGCGGTGCTGACCGGTGCGGGGATGTCCACCGGCTCCGGCCTGCCGGACTACCGCGGTCGGGATGCCGTGCCCCGCTCCCCCATGACCTACCAGGAGTTCATGGGGCACGACCTGGCCCGGCGCCGCTACTGGGCGCGCTCGACCGTCGGCTGGGAGCAGTTCAACCGGGCCCGGCCCGGCCGCTCCCACCGGCTGCTCGCGGCGCTCGGCGAGGCGGTCTTCAGCCCGACGGCGGTGATCACCCAGAACGTCGACGGCCTGCACCAGGCCGCCGGCTCCGCGCCCGTCATCGACCTGCACGGGCGCCTGGACCGGGTGCGCTGCCAGCGCTGCGACGCCCTCTCCTCGCGCGCCGCGCTGCACTCGCGGATGCTCACGATGAATCCCGAGCTCGCCGCCCGCCTGCCGGATCTGGCCGCCGACGCCGCACAGGCGCCCGACGGGGACGCCGAGGTGGACCGCACCAGCAGCTTCCGCTACCCGCCCTGCCCGCTGTGCGGCGGGATCCTCAAGCCCGACGTGGTGTTCTTCGGGGAGTCCGCCCGGCGCGAGGTGGTCGCCTCCGCCTTCGCCGCGCTCGAGGAGGCGGAGGTGCTGCTGGTGCTCGGCTCGAGCCTGACCGTGCAGTCCGGGCTGCGGTTCGTGCGCGCCGCCGGTCGCCAGCACAAACCCGTGGTGATCCTCAACGACGGGCCCACCCGCGCCGACCCCGATGCCACGATGCGCCTGCACGGACGGCTGGAGGACGTGCTGGCCGGCTGGCTGCCGGCGGCGGCCTGAACGGGGCGTCTCACCGCTGGGACCGCGCCGTCACCCACGCGGCGTAGCCGCCCGCGAGGTGCCGCAGATGCCCCTCGCGGCCGCTCCAGGCCGGGCGGAGATGCTCGAGCGCCTGCGCGGAGCGCGTCCCGCCCTGGCAGTACAGCACCACCTCACCGCCCCCGACGCCGCCAGGCAGCACCTCGGCACCCCGGTCGAGCACCTCGCCGAGCGGGATGGTCAGCGCCCCCTCGATCGTGCCGGCCGCGGTCTCCCACGGCTCGCGCACGTCGATCACGGTGACGCCGGTGGGCAGCAGGCGACGCAGAGCGGGCGCGTCGAGGGTCTCCTCCGGCGTCGGGCCGCCCGCCTGACAGGCCGGATCCTCCGCGGCGGGCACCTCGACCCGCGTGGCCGGTGCCCGGCCGGGATTGCGCTCGATGCGCAGCGAGCGGGTGGAGCTGGTGGCCTCGTCCCACAGCGTCAGGGTGCCGACGAGAGGATTCCCCGTGCCGGTGACCAGCTGGATCACCTGGGAGGCCATGATCGTGCCGATCATCCCGGGCAGAGTGCCCAGCACCCCGGCCTCTGCGCAGGAGGGGGCCTCGCCCGGCGCCGGCGGCTCAGGGAAGACATCGCGGTAGTGGGCGCCGCGGCCCGGCCAGAACACGCTGACCTGGCCATGGTGGCGCAGGATCGATCCCCACACGACGGGCACGCCGGTGATCTCGCTGGCGTCGGCGACCAGGTAGCGGGTGGCGAAGTTGTCGGCCCCGTCGAGCACGAGGTCGTAGCCGCGCACCAGGTCGACGACGTTCTCGACGCTCAGGTGCAGGTGGTGGGGCTCGACCGTGACCTCGGGGTTCAGCCGGCGCACCGCGGCGGCGGCGGAGTCGACCTTCGCCGTCCCCAGGGCGTCGGTGCCGTGGATGACCTGGCGGTGCAGGTTGGACAGGTCCACGAGGTCGTCGTCGACGATGCCGAGGGCGCCGATGCCGGCGCCGGCGAGGTACTGCAGGGCCGGGGTGCCCAGGCCCCCGGCGCCGACGACCAGCACGCGGGCGGCGCGCAGGCGGCGCTGGCCGAGCGTGCCGATCGCGGCGAGGGTGATCTGGCGGCGGTAGCGGTCGATCTGGGCACCGGTCAGCTCGGGGCCGGGCTCGACCAGGGGCGGGAGGCTCACCATGGGATCGCGTCCTCTCTGCCGTCCTCGCCGTCGGCGTCCGAGGTGCCGGGCCGGTCAGCGGGGCACGGGGTCATGCTCCGACAGTATCCGGCCCGCGCCGGACCTGCGAGGGATCCGACCGCGGGTTCGGCAGTGACCAGGTCACCGCTGCCTCCCGGGCCTCCCGGCGCCCGATGACGGACAATGGAGGCGCACCGCCGCCCTCGCGAAGGAGTCGCCCCGATGACCGTCACCGCCAGCGTGCTCGACCTCAACGCCGATCTCGGGGAGGGCTACGGCGACTGGTCCGTCGGTGATGATGCGGCCATGCTCGACGTCGTGACCACCGCGAACATCGCCTGCGGGGGTCACGCCGGGGATGGCGGCACGATGCGCGCGGCCTGTCGCGGCGCCGCCGCCCGGGGCGTCGCGATCACCGCGCACGTCGCCTATCCGGATCTCGGTGGCTTCGGCCGCCGCTTCCTGGACATCGCCCCGAACGACCTCACCGATCTGGTGATCATCCAGGTCGGGGCCCTGCAGGCGATGGCCGCGGCGGAGGGCACGAGAGTGCGGGGCGTGAAGCCGCACGGTGCGCTCTACAGCGCCCTGGCCCACCACGAGGGGCAGGCCGCCGCCGTGGTGGCAGCGCTCGGTGAGCTCGGCGGGCAGCTGCCGCTGATCGCCGCCCCGGGCGCCGTCGCCGTCGACGCGGCGCGCGAGACCGGGATCGAGGTGGTGCTGGAGGGGTTCGCCGACCGTGCCTACCTCCCCGACGGCACCCTCACGCCGCGCGGCCGTCCCGGCGCGGTGCTCACCGACCCGGCGGCCGTCACGGCCCAGGCACGCTCGATCGCGACCGAGCAGCGGGTGCGCACGGCCGACGGGAGCTGGCGGGAGCTGCCGGTGCGGTCGCTGTGCCTGCACGGGGACACCGCCGGCGCGGTCGGGCTCGCCCGCGCCGTCCGCTCCGACCTCGAAGGCGTCGGCGTGAGACTGGAGTCGGCGCTGTGACCGGGGTGCATGCTGCGACCGGTGCGTCCGCTCCCGGGGATCGGCTGCCGCCGCCGCTTGCGACCCATCGCGCCGGGGAGGCCGCTCTGCTGGCGGAGTACCCGGACACGGCCGCCGTGCTCGCCGCCGCGGCGGCCGTCCGTGCGCTGGAGCTCCCGCACCTGGTGGACCTCGTGCCCGCCGAGCGCACCCTGCTGCTGGCCGGCACCGCGTCCCGCGATCTCCAGGACCTCGCCGACCTGCTGCGGCACCTTCCCGCCCCGCCCGCGGAGCAGGCCGACGCCGACGAGCAGACCCTCGCGGTGACCTACGACGGGGAGGACCTCGCCGAGACGGCTGAGCTGCTCGGGATGAGCACGGACGCGCTGATCAGGGCGCACACCGGCGCCGTCTGGACGGTGGCCTTCGGGGGCTTCGCCCCGGGATTCCCCTATCTGGTCGCCGGCGGACACGACGGGAACGGACACGAGGCGGACCCCGACGCTCCCCCGTGGGACGTGCCGCGCCGCGCCGAGCCGCGCACCGCCGTCCCGGCCGGAGCCGTCGGCCTCGCCTCCCGCTACTGCGGCATCTACCCCCGCTCCTCCCCGGGCGGGTGGCAGCTGATCGGCCGCACCGAGGCGGAGCTGTTCGACGTCACCCGCACCCCGCCCGCGCTGCTGACGCCCGGCACCCGCGTGCGCTTCACCGCCCGGCGTCCCTCCGCGCGTCCTGCCGGCTCCTCCAGCGCTCTGACCAGGTCACGGCGCGGAGCCGGCACGGTCTCCGAGCGCCGCGCCCGGCGTTGGGGGCAGGCCACGGTCCCCATCGTGCGCACCATGGCCGCGCTCGAGGCCCTCTCCCCCGGACCCCTGCTCCTGCTGCAGGACGGCGGGCGACCCGGTCAGGGAGCGATCGGCGTGAGCCGGTCGGGCGCCGCCGACCGTGGGGCCCTGGTGCGGGCCGACCTCGCCGTCGGCAACCCCGCGCACGCCGCGGTGCTCGAGGTGCTGGCCGGGCCGCTGCGCGTCCGGGCCCTCGCCCCGACGATCGTGGCCGTCGCCGGGGCGGAGGCCGCGCTGACGGTGCACCGCTCGGATCCCGAAGGGGCCGAGATCGACGTGCCCGCCGGACGGGATCGGGACGTGCCGATCGCCCTGGATCCCGGCGATGAGCTGGAGCTGGGCCCGGTCGCACACGGGCTGCGGCTGGTGCTCGCGGTGCGCGGCGGGATCCATGGGGTGCGCCGTCGCGAGCGGACGGACGACCCCGGCAGCACCCACGACTCCTCCGACGCCCCGGTGCTGGGATCGCTGTCCCGGGACACCCTGTCGGGCCTGGGCCCCGCTCCGCTCGAGGCCGGCGATGTGCTCCTGGTCGGCGCGACGCACGGGTTGGATGCCGTCCCGGCGACCTACGCTCCGGCGATCGACGACGAGCCCGGCGGCGGATGCCCCGAGGACAGGGGCCCCGACGACGGCGGGGACGGGGCCGAGGAGCAGGACCAGCCGTCTGCGGATCGCGCATCGACCGGTGATGCCCCGTCGGGCCCGGGACCGCTCGAGGTCCCCCTGCACGCCGGCCCGCGCGACGAGCTGCTCGGCCGCGCCGCGATGGAGGCCCTGCTCGGCACGGACTGGACCGTGCGCTCGGACTCCGACCGGATCGGGGTGCGTCTGGACGGCCCGGCCCTCCCCGTGCCGGAGGGGGCCGGGTCGCTGCCCAGCGAGGCGATGGTGCCCGGGGCGATCCAGGTGCCGCCCTCGGGTCTGCCCGTCGTGTTCGGCCCCGACCACCCCACCACCGGCGGGTACCCGGTCCTCGGCGTCGTCCCCCGCATCGGGCTCGACCAGCTCGCGCAGGCCGCACCGGGGACGATGGTGCGGTTCCAGCAGATCGACGACCCCACCGGCTGACGTCGGATCGGGCCGGCGGCACCGCACGCCGGGACTCGCTCGGGCCGGCCGCGTCGGGCGCTCGGGGCGGATCGAGGTGACGACACCTCGGTCCGACGCCGCCACCACCGCCCGCAGGTGCCACGATGGACCCATGCCCCGACTGCTCCCGGACCCTGCCTACTTCGCGACCCTGCCCAAGGTCATCAGCTCCGGGTCGGTCATCCTGCGCGACGAGCACGGACATTTCGTGGTCGAGAAGCCGAACTACCGCGATCACTGGCTGCTGCCCGGCGGCGGCGTCGACCCCGGGGAGGACCCGCGCCAGTGCGCCCAGCGCGAGGTCGCCGAGGAGCTCGGGCTCGATCTCGAGATCGGGCGGCTGCTGGCGATCGACTGGCTGCCCTCCAGCGCGGTGCGCAGCGCCCCGATGGGCGTGCACTTCGTGTTCGATGCCGGGGTGGTCCCCCGCGCCGAGCTCGAGGCCCAGATCGTTCCGCAGGCCGAGGAGCTCGACGACTGGGCGCTGATCGACGAGGCCGACGCCGACGTCCTCTCGGTCTGGGGCGGCGCACGGGCCCGGCGCGCCCTCGCGGTGCTGCGCGGGGAGGCCGAGCTGGACCTCGCCGCCCACGGCAGCCGCTGACGGCCCCCGCGACCCCTCCTCGTCCGTCCGTCCCGTCGCCCTCCCGTCCCGCGCCCCGACGTCGTCCGGGCGCCCCACCTCCTCGGAGCAGATCATGAGTCCCTCGACCTCCTCGCTCGGCCCGTCGGCCCCCGACGCCGGGCACGCCCCGACCCGGTCCCAGCGCCTGGACCGCCTCCCGTTCACCCGCCGGCACGGGAAGCTGCTGGGCGCCTCCGGGATCGGCTGGGCGCTCGATGCGATGGACGTCGGCCTGATCTCCTTCGTGATCGCCGCGCTCAGCGTGCACTGGGGCATCTCCAAGAGCGACGGTTCGCTGATCGCCTCGGCCGGCTTCGCGGGGATGGCGATCGGCGCGAGCGTCGGCGGGCTGCTGGCCGACAGGATCGGCCGACGCAGCGTCTTCGCCCTCACCCTGCTGGTCTACGGTCTGGCCACCGGCGCATCTGCGCTGGCGATGGGCGTGGGCGCGCTGATCGTGCTGCGGTTCATCGTGGGTCTCGGCCTGGGGGCGGAGCTGCCGGTGGCCTCCACCCTCATGAGCGAGTTCGCCCCGGCGCGGATCCGTGGCCGGGTGATCGTCTGGCTCGAGGCGTTCTGGGCGCTGGGCTGGATCCTCGCCGCGGTGATCGGAACCTTCGTCGCCGCGTCGGGGCCGACGGGGTGGCGCTGGGCGCTCGCGGTCGGTCTGGTCCCTGCCCTGTACTCCTTGGTCATCCGACTGGGCATGCCGGAGTCGGTGCGATACCTGGAGAAGGTCGGGCGGCACGAGCAGGCCGAGTCGGTGGTCGTGCAGTTCGAGCGCAGTGCGGGCGTGGACGTGCCCGGCGGTGAGGCGGATCCTGCGGGCCCCGGGGCGGTCGGGACCGTGCCCGCGGCGGACGACGTGCGGACCACCGGCGGTATCTGGTCCCGCCCGCTGCGCCGACGGACGGCCGCGCTGTGGGCCGTGTGGTTCTGCGTCAACCTGGCCTACTACGGGGCGTTCATCTGGATCCCGACGCTGCTGGTGGACCGCGGGTTCACCCTCACCCAGTCCTTCACGTTCACGCTGATCATCACACTCGCCCAGATCCCCGGCTACGCGATGGCGGCCTGGCTGATCGAGGTGCTCGGGCGGCGCTGGACCCTGACCCTCTTCCTGGCCGGCTCCGCCCTCGCCGCGACCGGCTACGGCCTGGCCGACAGCGAGACCATGATCCTGGTGGCCGGCTGTCTGCTCAGCTTCTTCAACCTCGGGGCCTGGGGCGCGCTGTACGCGATCGGGCCCGAGCTGTATCCCACCGCCGTGCGCGGCACCGGGACCGGGGCGGCCGCTGCTTTCGGACGGATCGCCTCGATGCTCGCGCCGTTCCTGGTGCCGGTGCTGGTCGTGACCGGCGGGCAGGTGCTCGCCTTCGCCGCCTTCGCGATCGCTTTCGCCGTAGCGGCGGCGGCCGCCTTCACCCTGCCCGAGCAGCGCGGGCGCGCCCTGGCGGAGTGAGCGCCCCCGGGCGCGCTGATGGTGCGAGGGCGAGCCTGATGACGCTCGTGCGCCGAGATGTTCCACCGCGGTGGAACATCTCGGCGCACGGCGTGGACAGGGAGTCGATCAGGCCTTGTCGAGCGACCCGTCGTAGGCGCAGATCGCGTCGACCTTCGCGGCAGAGGACGAGTTCGGATCGAACTCGAGGTCCAGCCACACCTTGACCAGCTCCTTGGCCAGCTCGAGGCCGACCACGCGCTCGCCCATGCACAGCACCTGCGCGTTGTTCGAGAGCACGGAGCGCTGCACGGAGTAGAGGTCGTCGGCGGTCACGGCGCGGACGCCGGAGACCTTGTTGGCCGCGATCGCGACGCCCAGGCCGGTGCCGCAGATCAGCAGCGCGCGGTCCGCCTCGCCGGCGGCGATCTTCTCCGCGGCCTCGACGGCCACGTTCGGGTAGTAGGTGCCGTCCTCGCGGCCGGTGACACCGACGTCGACCACCGACTCGACGCGGGAGTCGTTCTCCAGCAGCTCCTTCAGCGCGCTCTTGTGGCCGAACCCGGCGTTGTCGGATCCGGTGACGATCTTCCAGCCCATGTCTGCTCCTTCGTGGTGAGGTGTATGAGGTCTATGGCCCCCATCAGGGCCAACGCGCGCGGGCAGCAAAGTGTTCCTGCGGCGACGATCCCCGACCGCTCGGTGGCGAGCGTTCAGGCGGACAGCTGCTGCCCGAGCAGGGTGACGATCTTCGAGAAGGAGATCGCCCCCGGGTCAGGGGTGCCCACGGACTTCTCGCCATGGGTGCGGGCACGGCCCTTGTGGGCCGCGATGTCCGCGGTGGAATCGGCGGCCGTCGTGGCCTTGTCCGCGGCGACGGCGATGGCCTCGCCCGCCGCACCGCCGGCCCCGGCCAGGGACTCCCGGAAGGGCACCGCGGCGTCGACCATGGTCTTGTCCCCGGGCTTCGCCCCGCCCAGGCGCTCGACGGCCTCGACCGCCTGCACCAGCGCGGTGACGATCTGCTGGTCGGTGACCTTCTCCTGATCGGAGAAGGCGCTGCCCACGCTGGTCAGCGCCGCGCCCCACAGGGCCCCGGAGGTGCCGCCGGCCTCGGCGGACCAGGAGGCCCCGGCCTGCACCAGCACGGTGCGGGCGCCGGCGCCGGCCTCGGTGGCTCGCTGCGCGGTGGCGTGCGCGGCGCGGATGCCGAGCACCATCCCCTGGCCGTGGTCGCCGTCCCCGGCGATCGCGTCCATCCGGCCCAATTCGGGCTCGAGCTCCTCGAGCAGCGACCGGACCTCCCCGAGGATCTCGGTGACCTTCGCTGCGCTGGTCCGGGACTCCTCGGAGGCTTCCGGGATCGGGTCCTCACCGGGGGTGTAGACCTCGCCGCGCTCCGTGCCGAGGTCGCCCTGGACCGTGCCGCCGCGGCGGAAGGCGGGGGTGTCGGCGGGGGCGAGCCAGTGCTGCTCGAGCTCCTCGTCCAGGCGCATCACGGTCAGCGACAGGCCGGCCATGTCGAGACTGGTCACATGCTCGCCCACCTCGGGGCGCACGACGGTGATCCCCGCCTCGGCGAGGAGCTCCGCGACGTGCCCCCACACCACGAACATCTCTTCGTACTTCACGGTGCCCAGACCGTTCAGGACCACGGCGGCCCGCGTCGAGTCGAGCTCCGGCGTCTCCTCGAGCACGCCGTCGACCAGGATCTTCGCGAGCTCCGCGGCCGAGGGCATGGGCTTCTCGTCGATGCCCGGCTCGCCGTGGATGCCCAGGCCGATCGCCATCTGCCCCTCGGGCACGTGGAACAGGGCGTCGTCGGCGCCGGGCAGCGTGCATCCGTCGAAGGCGACCCCGAGCGAGCGGGTGGCGTCGTTGGCCTTCCACGCCAGACGCTCGGCGTCGGCGAGGCCGGCGCCGGCCTGGATGGCGGCGCCGGCGATCTTGAACACCGGGAGGTCACCGGCGATGCCGCGCCGGTCGCGGTGGTCGCCCTTCTCCCCCGATGCCACGTCGTCGCTGACGGCGACGATGCGCACATCGATGCCCTCGGCGCGCAGCTTCTCGGCGGCCACGCCGAAGTGGAGGACGTCGCCGGCGTAGTGGCCGAAGCCGAGGATCACGCCGCCGCCATTGTCCGCGTTGCGGGCGACGGAGTAGACCTGGTCGGCCGACGGGGAGGAGAAGATGTTCCCGCAGGGGGCGCCATGGGCGAAGCCGGGCCCCACCCAGCCGGCGAAGGCCGGGTAGTGGCCGGAGCCGCCGCCGACCACGAGGGCCGGCTGCCCCGTCGGCGTGGCGTCCTTGCGGACCACACCGCCGTGGACCTGCAGCAGCTCCTCGGGGTGAGCGGCCACGAGGCCCGCCACGGCGTCCGCGGGGAAGGTCTTCGGATCATCGAACAGGTAGGTCATCGCACGTCTCTCTCGGAAGCGGGTGAGGGGGTCGGACGGAGGTGGATCGGGCGGCGAGCGGGCCGGACGAGCGACGGCTCAGGCCCTGCGGACGACGGGTCAGGCCGGGCTCTCCGCGCTGTCGGCGCCGTGCTCGACAGGGCCGTGCAGTCGCGGCTGGTGGACCTTCAGGAAGAAGGTCATCGCGAAGGCGCAGGCGTACAGCAGCACGAATGCCCAGACCACACCGACGTTACCGCCCCAGGGACGCACGATCGCGACGACCGCGGACCCGAGGAAGGTGGCACCGCCGGCGGCGGTGGTGTACATCGCCATCGCGGCACCGGTGTGCTTCGGGGCGATCGCCGGCATGATCGCGCCCAGCGGGACGAAGCCGGCCAGCAGGATGCCGAAGACGGTGCCGGCGGCGACGGAGACGACGAAGCCCCAGTCCGAGCCGGCCGGAACCATGTGGGGCACGTACCACCACAGCAGCAGGCCGATGGCGGAGCCGACGATGCCGAACCAGCGCACGGTCCGCACCCAGCCGACCTTGTCGCCGAGCGCGCCGAAGGCGGCGTTGAACAAGATGTTGCCTGCGTAGACGACGCTGGTCATGATCAGCCAACGGGACTGGCCCCAGCCCAGCTGCACCGCGATCACGTTGGGCAGGATGATGAACATGCCGAACTCGGGCGCGGTGTTGATCAGCCGGGTCAGGAAGCCCATGGCGATCCGCTTGTTGGTGAAGGTCAGGCGCAAGCCGGAGGAGAGGACCGCGCCGGCGGTCTCCCCCTCGGGGGCCAGTCGGATGGAGCCGTGGCGCTCCTTCACCCCGAACCAGGCGATGCAGAAGCCGATCGCGACGATGACGGTGGAGGCGATCATGGTCCACGTCTCGCCGGAGAAGCCGCCGCCGAAGCGCGGGATCATGAAGAAGGCCACGAGCGAGCCCAGGGTGGGCAGGCCGCCGGTGAACATGACGTAGAACCAGCCGACGGCGGTGCCGTTGCGCCGTTTGTCCACGACGGCGTTGATCCACACCAGGAAGGCGAAGGCGAACAGCGGGAAGCCGAAGCCGCGCAGGAAGTAGGCGACCCCGACCAGGAAGGCGGAGTCGGTCCCCAGCGCCAGGAGGAAGGCGATCTCGAAGACGACCCAGACGGCGAAGCCGAGCGCCATCACGCGGCGTGGGCCGAACAGGTCCGACAGCGCCCCGGCGAGATAGGAGCCCACCAGCACCGCAAGGCTGTACATCGTGATGATGGTGGCGGCGAGGTTGATCATGTCATCGCCGCCGCCGAAGGCCTTGGCGATGTGCGGGGAGACGAAGTTGGACTCGACGCCGTTGCCGGTCATGAAGACCAGCACGCCGAGGAAGCCCCAGCGCAGGGCGTGGGGGAAGCCGAGACGGTCCAGGAACGGTTCTCTGGTCGCCGTACCCGGTGCGGGGACGGCGCCGGTCTCGCTGGGTACCGAGCTCATACAGGACACTCCTTCGTGCGGGGGCGGCCGACGGTCGGCCTTCGCTGCGGACCGATCGCGAGCGTGTCCCGGCGGTCGGTCGGCACGACCATAGGCCGCTCCCCGAACATTCGTCAAGCACAAATGTTCCGCACGGGCGTGTCGTGGGTGGATCCGTGCGGCCGATGAGGCGGGGCCGACGACCACTTCGGTCGTCGGCCCCGCAGCACCGTCCGCTGCGCCACGTCATCGGCCCCCGGCAGCGCTGACCCCTCACGCTGTCACGGCCGCGGCTCGCTCAGGGCCGGTGGCTCACTCCGTGTAGGTGAACGGCGCCGTCATCTTGTCGATGTTGTCCTCCGTGATGAGGATGCAGTCCAGCGCCTGCTTCTCCTGCTCGGGCTTGGTGCCGTTGCGCAGGAGGTCGTCGGCCATCACGATGACCTTCTCGGCGAACTGCGCGACCGGCTGCAGCACCGTGTACGCCAGCTCGCCGTTCTTGATCGCCTCGATCGCGTCCGGGGACCCGTCGAAGCCGCCCACGACGATGTTCTCCAGTGCCCCCGCCTCCTGGAAGGCGGCGATCGCCCCGAGCGCCATCTCGTCGTTGCCCGAGATCAGCCCGGTGATGTCCGGGTGGGCCTGCAGCAGCGACTGTGCCTTGTCGTGGCCCTTGGTGCGGTTCCAGTCCGCGACCTCCTCCCCGACCTTCTCGAGATCGGGGTACTGGGTGATGGTCGTGGTGAAGCCGTTGGAACGGGTCTGGGCGTTGTTGTCCGAGGGCAGGCCGAACAGCTCGACGTACGTGCCGCTCTCCCCCATCTGCGTAACCCACTCCTGGGCGCCGAGAGCGGCTCCCTGGGCATTGTTGGAGACCAGCTGCGCCATGACGACGCCGGACTCGTTGATCTCGGCGTTGATCAGGAAGACCGGGATCTCGGCCTGGACCGCTTTCTTGATCGTGCCGATCGATCCGTCGGCGTTGGCCGGATCCATGATCAGCGCTACCGACTGGTTGGAGATGGCGGTGTCGACCAGGGTGTTCTCGGTGTTGGTGTCACCCTTGTGGGCACCCACCGTCGTCTCGTACCCGAGCTCCTCGGCCTTGGCCGCGGCGACGTCGCCCTCGGTCTTCCAGTAGGGGTTCGAGGGGTCGTTGACGATGATCGTGATCAGGCCGCCGTCGGTGCCGCCACTGCCGCCGGCATCGGAGGAGCCGCCGCCGCCGGCGGAGTCGCCGCCGGACTCGTCGGAGCCGCCGCAGGCTGCGAGACCGGCCGCTGCGGCACCGGCGCCGAGGACGGAGAGGAAATGTCTGCGTTCCATGGTGTGTTCCTTTCGGGGAGATGCATCCCGGCCGGGCTGCATCGGGGGTCCTGCACGTGGTGCCGTGAGCAGGGTGGTCGTCTCAGGGGTGGTCGGAATCGGGATCGGTGTCGGATCCGCGGTCGGAGCGGTCCGCGTCGGATCGATCGGGAGCGGCGCCGGCATCGGCCCCGTCGGCTCCGTCGGACACGTCGGTCCCGTCGGCTCCGGCGGACTCGTCGGCGGCGGACCCGGACCCGCCCGCCGCACCCGGTGCACCGGCTCCGGGTCCGGCGGGCCCGTCGTCGGGCGTGGACCGGGCCATGCCCTTCGGCGCCTTGCGGGGGCGTCCGTACTGCAGGGAGTTCAGCAGCACGGCGACGACGATGACGGCACCGACGAAGACGGTCTGCCAGTAGGCGGAGACGCCGATGAGCACCAGTCCGTCGGAGAGGAAGCCGATCACGAAGGCGCCCAGCAGGGTGCCGCGCACGGTGCCGCGGCCGCCGGAGAGGGCGGCGCCGCCGATGACCACGCCCGCGATGGCGGTCAGCTCGTAGGTGTCGCCGGCGTTGGGGCTGGCGCTGGTCAGCGTCGAGGCGAGGATCAGGCCGGCCACGGCCGAGCACAGCCCGGAGACGACGTACACCCAGACGGTCACCTTCCGCACCGGCACGCCGGAGAGCTGCGCGGCGCGCTCATTGCCTCCGGTGGCGTACAGCCAGCGGCCGAACGTGGTCCGCCCCAGCACGATCGCGATGATCAGGGCGATGACGGCCATGATCAGCACGCCGGCGGGGATGCCGAGGATGCGGTTGAAGCCGAGCCACTCGAAACCGGTGTTGCCCAGCGCCTCGTCGCCGGAGAGATCGTTGAGGGTACGGCCGTTGGTCATCAGCAGCGCGAAGCCGCGGATCACGTAGAGCATGCCCAGGGTCGCCACGAACGGGGCGACCTTGAACTTCGCCACCAGGACGCCGTTCAACGCCCCGATCAAGCCTCCCAGGACGACCGCTATGAGCACCGAGGCGGCGACGTTCGGGTAGAGCGTCACCCCGAAGATGTCCAGCTCCACCCCGCGCAGGAGGAAGCCGCCGATGACGGCCGTGAACCCGAGGGTGGAGCCGACGGACAGATCGATCCCGCCGGTGAGGACCACGAGCAGCTGGCCCAGGGACAGCAGCGCGAAGATCGCCACGTGCGAGGACATGATCAGCAGGTTGTTGACCGTGAGGAAGTTCGGCGAGAGCAGTGAGAAGACGACGATGATCAGCGCGAGGGCGAGGAATGCGCGCCCTTCGAGCAGGAGCTTCGAGAGGTCGAGCTTCTTCGCGGTGTCGCCGGCAGCGAGGGAGGTCATGGTGCGTTCCGTTCCTGGGTGCTGGTTCACGGGGTGAGGACTTCGCCGGAGGCGGCCATGACGTCGGCCTTCTCCGCGTCGGGACCGAACTCGGCCGAGATGCGTCCGCGGTGGAGCACGACGATGCGGTGCGCGATGGCGAAGCACTCGTCGATCTCCGAGGTGGTGTAGACGACGGCGAGACCGTCGCGGGCCCGGTCGGCGAGCAGGCCGAACACCTCGGCCTTGGCGCCGATGTCGATCCCACGGCTGGGCTCGTCCAGCAGCATCACCCCGGGGTTCGTGGCGAGGACCTTGCCGAGCACGACCTTCTGCTGGTTCCCGCCGGAGAGGGACCCGATGGGGACCGTCGGTCCGGGCGTCTTGACCGTGACATCCTTGATCAACCTCGTCACCAGGGAGTTCTCCTTCTGTCGGGAGGTGAGGCCGCGGCGCAGGAACTGCGTGATGCTGGCGAGGGAGAGGTTCTGGCCGACGGACATGGTCTGGACCAGCCCGTCACGCTGGCGGTCCTCGGGCACCAGGCCGATACCCATCGCGAGGCGCTCGCGGATCGACTCGCCCGCCAGCTCTCGCCCCTGGTAGAGGATGCGTCCGCCGACGACGTCCCCGCGGCCGGCGACCGCCTCGAGCACCTCGGTGCGGCCGGCGCCCATGAGTCCGTAGAGGCAGACGATCTCGCCGGAGCGCACCTGCAGGGAGAGGTCGTCGACGACGGCACGCTCGGGGTTCTCGGGATCGCGGAGGGTGAGGCCCTCGACCGACAGCATCAGCTCGCCGAAGTCATAGCCGGTCGGCGGGGCACCGAGGTCGAAGTTGCCCCCCACCATGTTCCGCACGATCCATTCCAGGTCGATCTCCTCGCGGTCGCCGCGGGCGGTCATGGATCCGTCCCGCAGCACCACGGCGTGGTCGGTGACCCGCAGGGCCTCCTCGAGGTGGTGGGAGATGTAGACCAGCGAGACGCCCCGGGCCTTGAGATCCTCGATGATGCCGAAGAGGATCTCGACCTCCTTCGCGGCCAGCGCGGAGGTCGGCTCGTCCATGATGAGGATGCGGGCGTCGATCGACAGCGCCCGGGCGATCTCGATGATCTGCTGCTGGCCCACGCGCAGATCCCCGACGTCGGTCGAGGGATCCACGTCCAGGCGCATGTCGGCCAGCAGCGCGGCGGTCTGTCGGGTCTCCTCGGCGTAGTCGACGCCGGTGGCGGTGGTGATCTCGCGGCCCAGGAAGATGTTGTCGCGGACCGAGAGGTTCGGGGCGAGGCTCAGCTCCTGATGGATGATCGCGATCCCGTGGTCGCGCGCCTCGGTGGGGTCGGTGAAGGTGATGGGCTGCCCGTCCAGGACGATCCGGCCCGACGTCGGCTGC